>VGOD01000076.1 GCA_016876015.1 Chloroflexota bacterium | reverse complement strand
TCTGAAGGCGAGCCGAGCCCTGCCGTGGCCGCTGAGACGCTGTCTGTCGAACAACCGGTCACGGAGCAAAGCGCGCCCGCACCGGCCGCTGCCGCCGAGCCAGAGAGTCAACCGAACATCCTGGAGGCGCCAGCCATCGGAGTCGAGATCGTCGCCATCGAAGAACGCAAGGGCCGGCGCTACTTCACCATCCGCGACTTGCGGAACTATGGCACGGTTCGCAACGTGACCGAGGCCTCGGCCCGCAAGCTTTGGAGCTACGCGATCAACCAATACCTGCATAACACGGTGGATCCCGAACGCGTGACCTGGAGCGGCGACTACGGTCTGTGGCAGTCAGCCACCCGCAGCCGCAAGCTGCGCTATGATCTGGTGCGCCGCCAGACTGATGGCTCGCTGCGCGTCTTCTACGGCGTCACCGCCGATGGTATGAGCGGCCCCTGGGCGCAGTTCCTGCGAGGGAAGGATCGAGCGGAGCGAGAGGAGACGTAGCGCCTACGAAGAGACCAGTCAGGTCGCCAAGGCCTGACTGGTCTCAGTAGATCACAATTGCTCAGGCCGGATCTGTGATCCGGCGGGTCATGGACCCGCTTGGAGCATGAATCTGTGATCTACTGGGTCTGGCCCAACTAGAACACGTAGAACACCGCAAACACGACTGCCCCGAACAGAACCGCATCAATCTGCAAGGGCCGATCCTTGAGCACCACCACATCCGGTGGATCGGTCTCGCCTTTGACGTGGATCAGGTAGAGATAGCGGAACAAGCCATACAGCACGAACGGGATTGTCAGCATCATCGAGTGGTTCGAGGGCAGGTTCGGCGCCGAGAAGGTGTAGAGCGAATACGCCATCACCGTGCTTGAGCTGACGAGCGCCAGCATTTCGTCCAGGAAGCGCAGGTTGTACTCCTCCAGGATGGCGCGTGTGTTGTTCGACTTGTGCTCTAGCAGCACGATCTCCTGCCTGCGTTTGCCCAGGGCCAGGAAGAGCGCCAGCAGCACCATGCAGACGTAGATCCAGGGCGAGAAACGTTGCGCTTCGATGACCACAACCCCCGCCGCAACGCGCAAGACGAACCCCGCGGCGATGGTCAGCACGTCCACGATCACGATATTTTTCAGCCAAAATGAATACGCAACCATCAGAAGGAAGTAGCCGTACAGGATCGCTGCCAGCCCGCGATCCAGCCAGAGAGCCACGGGCAGGCAGATCACGACAAGCGTGACTGCCGCGACGATAGCAACGCCGGGCCGGAGTGCGCCGGATGCCAGCGGACGGTTGCGTTTGCTGGGGTGCTGCCGATCCTTCTCGACATCCACCAGGTCGTTGACGATATAGACCGCGCTCGAGATCAGACAGAACAACCCAAAAGCCAGCAGCGTGCGCAGAAACGGCTGCGCCTGGAACAGCTTGACATCGAAAATCAGCGCGGCCCAGATGAAGATGTTCTTGTGCCATTGCTTGGGCCGCATCGTGCGCCACAGCAGCCTGATCTGCGCCAGCGCGCTGACCGGCTCGGCCGCGGACCGGGAGGTTTTGTTCATATTCCCAGGACTCCTGTATAGCCAGGTGCGCAGACGCCCCGCTTCCTCCACGAAAGCGAGGCGTCTGCGCATACTGAAGGCGAAGTAACCGAGCGGCAATCATACCGCAAAGACAGCGGCTTCGTCAAACCGCGGATGCTGCCGGGTTGTCTGCACAAGGAGATGCTTTCAATGAGCCGGTCGGAGAACAAGGTCCGCGCTGAACCCATTAGCGATTGCCTGGATGATGTGGTGTTGCCGCCAGGCGGGCGGCCTCGGATTCCCGCCGCCAGGTTCGCCCAAACCGAAGCCAGTTTGGGCCCCGAACCATGCTATATGGACGAGCGCGGCCGCGACCTGCGCATTGATCTGTTGCGCGGCTATTTCGTGGTCGCCATGATCGTAGATCACGTGCGGGGCGCCTCGCCGCTCTATTTGCTGACGGGCGGCAACCGTTTCTACACTTCGGCGGCCGAGGGCTTCATTCTGACCTCCGGGCTGGTCTCGGGGCTGGTCTATCGGCGGCTGATCGAACGCGATGGCGTCGCGCCGACCCTCTTGAAGGTCATCACGCGCGCTGGCGTCCTCTACCTGTTGACTGTCGCCCTCACGTTGCTCTTCCTGCCCATCTCCGAGCTGCTCTATCTGCCGTGGGCGCAAGCCCTGGATGTGAGCAACCCCCTGGCGGTCGTGGTAAGCATCCTGACTCTCCATCGCACCTACTATCTGGTGGATGTGATGTTGCTGTATACCGTGCTCTTCGTGGCGGCGGCGCTGACCTTTATCTTCCTGGAGCGCGGCAAGACGTGGCCGGTGCTGGCCGGATCATGGCTTTTGTGGGGCCTCTTCCAGGTCTTTCCAGAGTCTGTCGCGCTGCCCTGGCCGATCGCCGGCAACTATCTGTTCGATTTCTCAGCCTGGCAAGTGCTCTTCTTTTCGGGGCTGGTCTTGGGCTACCGCCAGGATCGGCTGCCGGTCCTCGATCGCCGGTCGGCGCGCGTGGCGCTGATTGCGACGGCCGTGGCCGTGCTGTTGCTGATCGGCGCCTATTTCATCGTTGACCCGCCGACGGCGCTGATGCCGCCGGAATTGGCGACGGGCAGCCCGATAGTCAGCCCTGTTCGCCTCTGGTTCCAGGATAACTTTTTTGCCAAGGTAGCGCTCCGGCCGGGCAGGCTGCTGGCATCAGCGATCGTGTTCAGCTTCCTGTTTATTGCGGTCACGGTCTTCTGGCGCCGCGTGCAGACCGTGCTTGCCTGGCTGTTGGTACCCTTGGGCCAACATGCGCTGTACGCCTATACAGCTCATATCGTGCTCGTGACGCTTGTGGCCATTGTCATTGCTCCTTTCCGGGTGGGGTCGCCCGGACCCCAATGGCTGAATGCGCTTATCCAGATCGCCAGCGTCATGCTGATCTGGCTCTTGGTGTGCGTGCAGTTCTTGTCGCCCACGCCCGCGACGCGGCGCTACTGGTATGCCAGCCCTATCGTCTTCACAGCTTTGGCGATGCTGGTCTTGTGGCTTGATCCCACGCCCGGGCAGCCTGGCATCGCGGCCCAGACGCCCCGGCCCGTTTCGGCCGCGCCGCGCGTGCCGAGCCGGTTCGGTACGCCGATCCCACGCGCCGCGCTGCAACCCGGTGCAGCGGCCATCGGGACTCCGATGCCTGTTCCAACTCCGACTCCGACGCCGGCCGTGCCGTGGAAGGTCATCGCATCGGCCGATGCGCTGACGCGCATTGGGCCGTACCTGAGCGAGATGGCCGGCTCGCTCCAGGAGCGCTGGTTCTACAGCCCAGAGCTGGACCGCGATATGCCGTATTGGATCTACCAGCCGCCGGACTACGGTCTGGCAGGACGCCACTATCCGGTGTTGTACATGCTGCATGGGTTGGGCGGACACCGTGACGAATGGATCGTCTATGGGCTGATGGATGCGGCAGACCGGGCGATCCGTGCGGGCAGCATCGCGCCGATGCTGATCGTCTTGCCGCAGGGAGACAAGGACTACTGGGTCAATCACGTCGGCGATGGACCCTTGTGGGGCGAGTATGTGGCGCGTGACCTGGTGACTCATATTGACACCACCTATCGCGCCATCCGCTCTGCCAGGGCACGGGCGATCGGCGGTCTCTCGATGGGGGCCTGGGGCGCGCTCCACCATGCCTTCAGCCGGACGGATGTCTTCGGCGTGGTCGGCGCGCACAGCGTTTCGCTGCGGCCCGATGATGGCTCGCTGCCATTCCTGGGGCGATCCGAGGAGTTCGCCACGCGGGATCCACTCTCTCTGGCGCGCTCACAGCCTGGACTCGATCGGCTGCGCATCTGGATTGACATGCCCGAGCTGGATCCGTGGCTGGAAGAGGCCAAAGAACTGCATCTGGTGTTGGCTGTTCGAGGTATTTCACACATCTGGCAAGTATTCCCTGGCGAGCACGCTGGCGTCTACTGGATGGAGCATATCCTCGACTACTTGCGCTACTACGGCAATGCCCTGGCGCGCCAGTAGGGTGGTCGAGAGCTTCAGCACCGTATCATGGAGGATACCATTAGCGAATAGCAAACTGCAAATTGCAAATTGCAGCTCACGCAAAGACGCCAAGACGCAGGGGCGGTCAGAAGCACTCGACGGTCATCTGCGCCCTTTGCGTCTTTGCGTGAGACCAGCCGGGCCATTTTCAGGACACCTTCTCCGTATCGTTCTTCTCCCTCAGACGTTAAGATAAGTGAGACTTGGTGAGCAATCGGGCTCATCCGTGTGTTGTCTTGAAAGGAGAAAGCTCCGATGAAACCCCGATCAGTCTTCAGATTCGTGTTGGCGTTCTTGCTTATCGGCTCCTCGTTGATCACCGCCGCGGCGACTGCCGCGCCGGTCGAGCGGCTGAAGGGGACTGGTTCAGCCTCCTCGACCCTGCTCGATCTGTCCCCTCAAGTAGTGGCCGAGGCCGCTGGCTCGATCGGCAGCCTCCCGACCGTGCGCATCAATGAGGTGATGCCGCGGCCGGCCGGGAGCGGGCGCGACTGGGTAGAGCTCTATCAACCGCGCGCCGCACATACGCGCTTTCTGCCCGTGACCCCCAACCGCGCCGCGGGTACGTCGGCCGCCTCACAACCCAATGCCCCCGCCGGACACCAGCCGGCTGCCAGCATCGCCGGCTGGCACGTGTGCAACAAGGCCGGCGCATGCTACGCGATCCCGGTCGCGCTGCCAGCGGTTCCGGCTGGCGCGTTCGTGTTGATCTACTTCGACGGCCTGGGCGCGGCCAGTAATGACTATGACTTCACTGACGGCGTGGCGGTGCTGCACACGCCGGCCGGACTGGTGGACATCTTCGACGCCCAGGCTGATGTGGTCGCGCTGTACACCGGCGCGGTCCACAACGCACAGACGGTGCGCGACTTTGTGGCCTACGGCGGCCCGCCCGGCGCAGCCGACGATCACGCGGCCGCCGCGGGCCTCTGGCCGGCCGACCAGTGGGCCAGCCTGGCGTTGGGTTCGGGCGCCGAGGCGGCCGGCGACCTGACGCCGAGCCGCTCACTGGGCCTCTATCCGGGCCACAGCAACCGCGGGCCCGACGATTGGGCCGTCTACCAGGGCGCCGATCTGACCCCTGGCAGCGCGAATCCCCTTCCACGCGCGCAGTGGGCGACCACAGGCGATGGCGCGGTGTTCGGCAGCGATGGCTTCGCGCTCGGCTGGCCTTGGGTTCCCGCGGCGCGCTATCAGCTTCAGATGGACGACGACCCAGCCTTCGGCTCGTTGGCGGTGAACGCGTTTCTCGACGCGCCCTACTATGCGCCGCAGCCGCCCCCGCCTCCTGGCGTCTACTGGTGGCGTGTGCGGGCCATCGTGGGAGAACAGGCGGCGGCGTGGTCAGCGCCGGCCAGGGTAACTATCATCCCGGTCGTCGAAGCCAGCGCAGCCGCGCGCACGCCCGACGCGCTGACGGCCGTAGATCAGACTATCCTGGCGATGACCTGGCTGCGCCAGCGCAAGGACACCCGGCTGCTCTGTCTGGACGGGGACAACGAGGGCAACCCGGCGTCCAACGCATCGGAAGAGGCGTGGGATGCGGTCCACCCGGACGCGATCTACACGCACGGTCGCAACAACTGCGTGCGCGCGTCCATCGCTATGATCGTGACGCACTACGGCGGCAACCTGAGCCAGGATCGCCTGTCGTATCGGCTCTTCGAGAACTGGGGCGCGCCCATCGAGAACATCGGCCAGTTGAATAATCCGCACCTCGACCTGGGCCACGACCGCACCACGCTGGTGTGCGGCGGCGACGGCTCGAACGGCGGCCGGCTGCTCGCCTGGGCGTTGGGGATCAACGTCGCCGACTACACCTATGCCTATGCCAAGCCCACCTTCGCGCAGGTCCGCGGCTGGATTGACGCCAGCCGGCCTGTCATGCGCTTCCACGGCGGGCATCAGACGGTGATCGGCGGCTACCGCACCCTGGGCGACGGCACGCAACAGGTGCGCCTCTTCGATCCGTGGAGCGCGACGACCTGGGAGAACTACAATACCCTCAACATCACCTGCTACTATGTGCCCCCGGCTTCGGCGCCGGGCGTGCGTTCCGACGAACCGGGCATTTGGACTGACGCGGACGGCGACGGGATCATGGACTGGGATGAGCAGTTCCGCTTCTTCACGAGCGCCGTCTCGCCAGACAGCGACATGGATTGGGTGCAGGACAAGCAGGATCTCCGCGAGTATGTCTTCACCAACGCCGGGGCCTACAACCTGCGCAATGCCGATGTGGACGGCGATGGCCTGCGCAAGGAGCGGGACCCGGACAACGACGGAGACGGCTCAGTGGATGGCTGTGAGGATACCAACTTCAACGGCAAGTACGAGTCTGCCCTGGGTGAAACGGACAATCTCAGCGCGGCCAGCCACCAGCCGTGCACTCCCCGCTTCGACATCCTGCAGCCGACCCAAACCACCCCGGTGAATGCCGGCGCCTACAATGGGCCGGACAAGATCCTGGTGCAGGTGAAGACGGCCACGCCGCCTTCTTCGCCTGTCACCTACGCTGCGGCCGACTTCAGCGTGAAGGTGGGCGCTGCGACCGCGACCGTGCTCTCCGCCTATCGCGTCTTCGACACTCACTTTCTGGTGGTCAGTGCGCCCGCGCAAGCAGCCGCCGACTACTACGATCTGGAGGTGAAGCTGGGCTCGCAGACCGACAAGGAGACGCGAGCGGTCTACTACCTGCCCAGGCTGCGCGCTGATCAGGTGTTGGTCATTGACCGTTCGGGCAGCATGAGCGACTATGGCAAGATGGATGCCGCCAAGAACGCTGCACGCGCGTTCATTGACCATACCGGCATCGGCGACATGATCGGCGTCGTGTCGTTTTCCGCTTCGGCCAGCACCAACTACGGCCTGACCACCATCACCGGCGACCCGGAGTGGAATGCAGCCAAATCCGCGGTCAATGCGCTGACCCCCGCCACCTCGACCGCGCTGGGTCAGGGCGCGCGCCGCGGCTACGATGAATTGGCAGCCAAGGGCAAGAACGATCATGACTGGGCGATGGCGCTCCTCAGCGACGGCATGGAGAACGTGACGCCCTACTGGTCCGATCCGACGGTCAGCGGGGTGATCGTGCCGTCGCGCGTGGCGGTGCACACCGTGGCGTTGGGCTACGACGCCGATGTGTCGCTCATGGCGGCTATCGCCGGCCAGACGGGCGGCACAGCCTACGAGGCAGGAACCGACATCCTGCCGCTGGCCGCGGCCGCATCCCGAACGTCCTTCACGGCCGCGTCTGGCTCGCCCCAGGCCGGAGCAACCGGCGGGGCCGCGCTGCCTGGCCCGAACGTGCCCTCGACTCTGCCCAACCGTCTGGCCGACATCTACAAGGCCATCGGCGAGGAAGTGGGCCATCAGCAGCGGCTGTTCGAGAAGACGGGTACGTTCTCAGGCCGCGAGACGTTCGAAGTGCCTGTGGAAGAGGGCCTGCCAGAGGGGATCTTCGCGGTCAACTGGGACGATCCCGGCAGCCCAATCACCTTCAACCTGTTTGATCCGAACGGCAATCAGGTGAAGCCCGGCGGCGGCGTGATCTTTCAGAGCGATCTCACGCACCAGCAGTATCGCGTGAAAACGCCCATGCCAGGGGTCTGGGTTGTGGATCTTCGAACCCGCGAGAAGCAGGCCAACTATCTGTTCATGCTGTCGGCCTGGTCTCCGACGACGATGCACCTGGCCTTCGGGCTGCCGCCAGAGCAGCGCGTGAGCGGCGCGCAAATCCCGATTCTGGCGATCCTGGCGGACTACAAGGCGATCACGGGCGCGGAGGTATGGGCGCGCGTGCAAGGACCCAACTCAGACCTGGTGCAAACGCTGCAGTTGTTCGATGACGGCGCGCATCAGGATGGCCGGGCCAACGACGGCGTCTACGGGAATCTGTTCACGCGGGCCTACTGGGCGGGCCAATACCTGGTCAAGGCGACCGGCTGGGGCGTGAACAACTTCGGCGAGAGCTTCATTCGTCACAAGACCGGCGGCTTCACGATCCTGCCGCGCGTGGCCTACGTCTGGCTCGACGATCTGCCCACGGCCTATGCGTATCGCAGCTTGCTGCAGGCGGAAGGGTTCACGGTGGATCTCATCGCGCTGGCAGACGTGGCGAAGACCCTCTGGGGCTTCTACAGCCTGATCGTGATCGGCCCGGACACGGGGGATGGCGCGACCTGGGGCGATTCGGCCGCGGTGAATAGCATCGCGCAATCGGGCCGGCCGGTCATCGGCCTGGGCGAAGGGGGCTATGCCTTCTTCGGCAGGTTGGGGCTGGCCATTGGCTATCCTCGTGGCTGGCACGGCGACGAGAACCGGGCTTACGTGGTGGACACCGCGCATCCCGTCTGGAGCAGCCCCTACAACATCCCGATCCCGCGTGACCGGATCGTCACCGTCTACAAGCGCACCGCGCACGTGGGGATCGAGGTCGTGCGGCCCACAGCCGACATGGTGCTCGTCGGTCGCGAACCTGGCGATCAGAGGTACTACGACCTGCTGCAGCAGTCGCGCTATTTCCTGTGGGGCTTCCAGGCCGGCCCGTCAGCCATGACCGAAGAGGGCCAACACCTGTTCATCAATCTGGCGCAGCATATGATCGGAATGTGATGGGGGGAGATAGAGAGATAGAGACGAGGGGGCGACCGGGTCTCTCTTGCGAGAGGCCCGGTCGCCTGCTATGGGGATCTTGGCGCCGGAGAGCGAGCTCAGCGCAGGATCAGCGGCAGATAGGGCCGGCGCTGGGCGACGTGCAATTGCACCTGGATGGTCGCTGGCTGGTTGGGCGCGGCCGGGCTGGTGAAGGTAACCGTGGCTGCGTGGTCCCCTTCGGCCAGGCCCGATGTGACGGCGCTCAGGGTTGTGTTGTCAGGCGTGACGCCCGCAGGCGCGCTGAGCTTGAGCCAGGGAACGTTGGCCTGCGCATTCCAGGCGATCGGCGCGCCGTTGTTCTGGTTGTCCAGCGATACCAGCGCGCTCGTCTCGCCGGTCGCTGTGTTGAAGAGCACCGTCGTCGGGCCGACTAGCAGTCCATCGGGCGTGCTCAACTCACTCGCATCCTGCACCACCTTCACCCGCACCGAGTCGCTGGCCGTTCCGCCCTGGCCGTCGTTCACGCGAACGGTGATGGTGTGCGTCCCCACGCTCAGCCCGATCTGGCTGGTCTGGCTGCCGAAGCCCAGGAAGCCATCCAGGTCGGACCGCCACTCCACCTGGTTGCCATCCAACGTGCCGAGATCGGCATCGTAGGCGTTGGCCTGCAGGTTGAGGGTCTGGCTAACGACGATCGTTACGTCGGCCGCCGGTTGGACGATCTCGACCGTCGGCGGGTGGTTGGGCACGACAAAGACGCCATCGGAGGTGTCGCTCGCGGTGTGAATGCCATCGGAGACCCAGACGCGGAAAAGGGCCTGGTTGCCCGCCGGCAGATTGGTGGAGTCGAGGACGACGCTGTTGCCTGTCACGTTCTGGGCGACCATCTTCCATGACCCGCCGTTGTCGTTGGAGTACTGCACGTTGAAGGTCAGCGGGTCCCCATCCAGGTCGTTCGCATTCCACGAGACCGTCACGGTGGGGCCGGTCAGCGTTTCGCCGCCGTTGGGCGATACCACGGCGACGGTCGGCGTGCTGGGACCGGCTGTCACGCTGTGGAGCAGCCCGCCGCCTGGGCCTTCGATGTCCACGCGGGTCGCGCCGGCCACGAAGGGTACCAGCTCGCTGATGGAAAGAGAATCGCTCTCGCCCTGGGCTGCGCTGCTGGGCTGCACACGCCCCCTGTGCGATTGATCCGGCGTGAAGGGATAGCGGGCCAATTCCTCTCCGCGGGCGTTGCGGAGCACGATCGCATACGGCCCGGGCGTGCGCGGCTCGATGTCGCCGGCATCGGGTACGACGAACAGCGCCTGCAGGGTCAGAACCTTACCCCCTGGGCTGATGCTGCCCAAAACCAGCAGGCGATCGGCGCGGTCCACGTTGCGGCGGTCGGCCACGGCTGCGGCCGTCACCGGATTGTTCTGGAAGTAGGTCATCAACCCCTCGTAGGTGAAGTCGCTGAGCCACTGGTTGTCGCAGTAGGTCATCACATCCTTCCAGGTGGGGCCGTAGATCGCGCGCGTGCTGATGTCGAAGCCGTAGATGGCGGTGTTGCCGGTCGTCGCGGGGCTGATGCGACCGGAGGCGTAGGGATAGGCTGGGCCGCCCGCGGCGCCGCAGAAGTTGGCGTGGCCGCGGCCGTAGTCGTGCGCCAGCTCGTGACCGCCGTACCAGTCGCCATAGGAACCGTCGGTGTCCCAGCCCCACGTACCCGTACCGGTGGGGCCAGAAGCCACCAGGCCGGGGATCGAGATGGCGCACCCCCGCATGAAGCCGCCGCCATCGCTGACCATGCCGTAGTAGTGCGATCCAAAGGGGATGCCCCAGTTGAAGATGATGTCCCAGATCTTCTCGCCCAGCAGATAGGCGTTGACCGAATCGCAGTTCGGATTGGTCAGGTCGCCATCCGCGTTGACTGACCCATTGCCCCAATAGTGCGTGCGCGTCCAGATATTCAGGGTGTTCAACGGGTAGGCGCGGCGCATCCAGTCGGCCATCTGATTGACGTCGGCCACCGGTGGGTAGTAGTTGGTGCCGCCGCGGCGGTATCCGATGCGGTAGACCACGACGTTGACAGCCGGCACCGACTCGAAGCTGACGGTCCGCTCGACGGTGTTGTTGTTGTAGTTCGTCTCCAGCGGATCGGGCCAGCGGATGAAGGGGAAGACCGGATTGACGATGCCGGTCAGCGTCACGGAGCCGGTTTTGTAGCCAGCGGGCAGCTCGAACAGGAACGCGTGGTTCAGCGTGCCCCGGTCAGGCGATGGCCGCACCGTGATGCCCGCGCCCGTGTTGATCGGCGTCAGAATAGTGGAGCCGCCGGTTCCGTTCACGATCAACCAGGCGGTCGTCCAGGCTGTGCCGGTGTTGGAATGCACGTGGAAGCGCACGTAGGTGCGTTTGTTGCGCACCAGACGGACGCTGTTGTTCAGGTCCTGCGTGCCCTGTGTCACCTCCAGCCGGTCGGCGATCAGGTCAATGCTGGGCGTGGCGGTGGGCGTGCGTGTGGGTGTCCGCGTGGGTGTGCGGGTTGGCGTGCGGGTGGGTGTACGCGTGGGCGTGCGCGTCGGCGTGTTCGTGATGGTTGGCGTGCGCGTGGGTGTGCGCGTGGGTGTGCGCGTCGGCGTCTGCGTGATGGTTGAGGTTCGCGTGGGCGTCCTGGTCAAGGTAGCCGTCGGGCTTGGGGAAGCGGTCGCGCTCGCCGTGGCCGTGATGCGCGGGGTTGCCGTGGCCGTGCGGGTTGGCGTCGGCTGAGCGACCGTGTGCGGCGCGAAGTACAGGTCGTCAATGGATTCCAACAGGGATGTCTGGCCATAGTCCAGCGACACGGCTGCGATGCGTCCCAGCGGGTCGTAGAGCCCCATGAACAGCGTGTGCGGTTCTGGCGCCGGGTTCTTGCGCGTCTGACAGATGGGCTTGCCGGTCACGTCATACGCGGTGAGCAGGGCGGTCAATTGGGCGGTTTCGCCGTTGCCGATGTAGAAGCCGACGTGGGTCTTGAGCGCATCGAACCAGATCCACATCGGCAGGCCGGCGCTCGTGTTGGGTGAGACGGCGTTGTTGATCGCCACGTTTGGGCGGGAATGCGCTTTGTCCGGTTCGTTGCCATAGATCAGCGCACGACTCATGGCTGAGTTCTCGAAGCGCACGCCGAATCCTGGCTGGTAGCTTCCGCCGATGATGGCACCGTTCGGCAGATCGTCGAAGTGAATCAGACCGGGGGCAGGGATTTCGCTCGGGCTGGCAAGCTCGCCGCAAGCAGTTCCCTGCGCCAGCGGCGCAGCGCCTGCGCGGTGGATGCCAAGGGCGGTCAACGCAATGGCCATGACCAACGCGACCAGGTAACGGGTCTGTGACATGCGACACCTCCGCATCATCAGTGAATTCCAATTGGGAGACAGTAGTGTGGCAGCGATTTGGGTGCGAACGAGTGTAGTACAAGTGACGGGATTTGTCAAAACTCGGACTGTCTGAGTTGCTCTGAAGGTTGATCCTGTGCTAAACTATGCAGGAGGCCGTCAGTTGCCCATGCCGGCCGCGGCGCCAGTGCGCAGCCTCCCTGTGGGACGGCGCATGAAAGGTCATTGCGAGGAGCGTAGTTGGCGATTGCGCCAGCATCCTTCAGGACGAAGCAATCTCCTTCGTTGACGGGGAGATTGCCTTCGTCCTGGCTCAGGCCAGGGCTTCGCAAACCATGTCCTGAGCTTGTCGAAGGATGTGCTCGCAATGACCAGGCGGGCCATTTTCGGGACAGGAGCCTGACAACTCATGTTTCTCCCTTTTGACATAACCCATCCGCACGTGGCGCTGGTCGAGCAACACATCGAGACCCCGCGCGTTGACAATGTGCCAGAGGCGATTCGCGACGAGATGGCTCGACTGGACGTGGCGAAGAAGGTGCGGCCGGGCATGGCGATCGCGCTCACCGCGGGCAGCCGCGGGATCAATGGCATCCCAACCATCCTGGCGACGGTGGCAGGCGAGCTGAAGCGCGCGGGCGCGGAGCCGTTCATCGTGCCGAGCATGGGCAGTCATGGCGGCGCCACGGCCGATGGCCAGTTGCACGTGTTGCACACCCTGGGCGTCACCGAAGAGGCGGTGGGGTGTCCCATTCGCGCTTCCATGGAGACGGTGCAGATCGGCCGCACCCCTGAAGGCATCCCGGTGCACATGGACAGGCTGGCGGCCGGCGCGGATGGGATCGTCGTGGTGAATCGCGTCAAGGCGCACACCGACTACAGCGGCCCGGTGGAGAGCGGTCTGATGAAGATGCTGACGATCGGGCTGGGCAAGCACCTGGGCGCGTTGACTGCGCACCGCCATGCCATCCTGTTGAGCTACGCGACCGTCATCGCCTCGGTCGGCCGGGAGGTCATTCGGCGAGCGCCGTTGCTCTTCGGCCTGGGCGTGATCGAAAACGCCTATGATGAGACAGCCGCCGTGGTCGCATCGTGGCCGCACGACTTCGAGGCCACCGACCGGGCGCTGCTGGAGCGCGCCAAACAGATCATGCCGCGCCTGCCGTTCGAGCGGCTGGATGTCCTGATCGTGGACGAGATGGGCAAGGAGATCAGCGGCACGGGGATGGATACCAACGTAGTGGGCCGGCGCATGAACCTGAGCGAACCCGCGCTGGCCTCTCCGCACGTCACCCGCATCGTCGTGCGCGATCTGAGCGCCAGAACCTACGGCAGCGCCATCGGCATCGGCCTGGCCGATTTCACCACGCAGAGGCTGGTGGACAAGATGGATCGCCAGCCGACCTACATCAATTGCCTGACTGCCAACGCGCCGGAGAACGGCCGCATCCCGATGATCGGCGCAACCGATCGCGAGGCTGTTGATTGGGCTTTCCTGACCTGCGGCGCGGTCGAGCCGGCCGATGTGCGTCTGACCCGCATCTTGAACACGTTGCACCTGGAGCGGTTCTACGCTTCGGAGGCTCTGCGATCAGAGATCGAGGCGAATCAGCGGCTCAAGATCGTGAGCGCCTGGGAGCCGCTGGCCTTCGATCCGACTGGCGCGCTGACGCCCGATCGTGTGTCCTGAAACCCGCATCGCGGACGGCCGACAGCCCTCTGCCGATGGCTTCTTGCGCTTACCTCATTCAGAGGAACCGATGCCCGCAACACTGCCTGTCTATCCTGAGCTGGCCGATCCCACCTTCAAGAACCTCCTGAATCAGTGTATCCACTGCGGTCTATGCTTGCAGTCTTGTCCCACATATACGGTCCTGGGCGTGGAGATGGACGCTCCCCGCGGACGCATCGCCCTGATGCGCGCGGCGGCTGATGGCCGGATTGGGTTGCCCGGCATCCAGGACGGTCTGGCCCAGCACATCAGTTTGTGCCTGGCCTGTCGCGCCTGCGAGACCGCCTGTCCATCGGGCGTCAAGTACGGTTCGCTCGTTTCCTGGACGCGCACGACGATCGAAACACACCGCCGGCCGGCCGCAGCCGAGCGCCTTGTGAGCTGGTTGGGGATGCGCCAGATGATGCCTCACGTGGGCCGGCTGAAGGCAATGGCCTGGCTGTTGTGGCTCTACCAGGCAACCGGCCTGCAGAGGTTGGTGCGCGCCAGCGGCTTGCTCCCACGATCGCTCCGGGCGGCCGAAGCGATCCTCCCCCCGATCAAACCCCGCTGGCGCGATCACCGCAAGCCAGCCCCTGCGATCGGCGAGCGATGGGGCAAGGTGGCTTTCTTCTACGGCTGCATCCAGGAGGCGTTCCTGGCGCAGGTCAACGAGGCGACCATCCGCGTGCTCCAACGCAACGGCTACGAGGTGCACTTCCCGCAGGCGCAGACCTGCTGCGGCGCTGCCCAACTGCACGTCGGCGACCAGGCGTTGGGC
This sequence comes from Chloroflexota bacterium, assembly GCA_016876015.1. Taxonomy (GTDB): domain Bacteria; phylum Chloroflexota; class Anaerolineae; order CG2-30-64-16; family CG2-30-64-16; genus VGOD01. The sequence goes on along the minus strand of VGOD01000076.1, from coordinate 8,921 downwards.
CGCGAGCTGGCGCGCAAGAATGTGGATGCGTTCCTGGCCGATGACTACGACGCCATCATCGTCAACGCTGGCGGCTGCGGCGCGACGCTCAAGGAGGAGTATCCACATCTGCTGCACGGCGATCCGGCCTACGCTGAGCGGGCGAAGCGTTTCTCGTCTCTCGTCAAGGACATCAGCGAGTTTCTGGCGGCGGGCAAGCTGCACGTTCAGCCGGCGGGCGAGGTCCGGGCCGTCGCGACCTATTCCGACTCATGCCACCTGCGCCACGCGCAGAAGGTCGTCGCCCAGCCGCGCACCCTGTTGAAGAGCATTCCCGGCCTGCAATTGGTGGAACTAATAGCGCCCGATCGGTGCTGCGGCAGCGCCGGCGTCTACAACATCGTCCACCCGGAAACCGCCAACGACATCCTGGACCTGAAGATGGCGGACATCGCGGCTACGGGCGCGGAGTTGATCGTGTGCAGCAACACCGGCTGCCAGATGCAGCTCATCGCAGGAGTTCGCCGCGCCGGTCTCAAAGCGAGCGTGATGCACGTGGCGGAAGTACTGGATGCGTCGTATGAGAAGATGGGGCGTGAGGCGTGAAACGTGAGGAACAGGCTGCAAATCGCAAACAGCAAATCCAACATCCAAGGAGGCCAGTGTGATCGTTCGCGATATTCAAGACGTTCCTGCGGTCGTCGAGCATGGGGTCGAGGGTGTGACGGCCCGGTGGCCCATCCGCGAGGAGGACGGCGCGCCGCACTTCGCGATGCGCGTGTTCGATGTGGCGCAGGGGGTCAGCACGCCGTTGCACGAACACTGGTGGGAGCATGAAGTCTACGTGTTGGCGGGCCAGGGCTATGTAGAAGGGCCGGAAGCGCGACATGAGCTGCGACCTGGCACGGTCGTCTTCGTTCCAGGCGGCGAGCAGCACCATTTTGTCAATGCCGGCGCCGAGCCGCTTCGCTTCATCTGTTTGATCCCACATCGGTGGCTGGAAGGCGTGAAACGTGAAGCGTGAAACGTCAAAATCGACAATCCGAAATCCAAAATCGCAAATCCCCGGAGGACTGCATGGAAGCACCCCAATTCAGTGATCTCAACTTGTCGCCCCGTGTCTTGCTTGGGCCTGGGCCGAGTATGGTGTCTCCGCGCGTGCTGCGCGCGATGGCGACGCCGCTGCTGGGCCATCTGGACCCTGAGTTTCTGCAACTGATGAACGAGGTGCAGCAACTGCTGCGCTATGTCTTCCAGACCCAGAATGAGCTGACCATCCCGGTCTCGGGCACGGGCACAGCCGGTATGGAGGCCGCGTTGTGCAACTTCATCGAGCCTGGCGATCGCGTGCTGGTGGCCATCAATGGCTATTTCGGCGAGCGGCTGTACGAGATCGCCGGCCGCTACGGCGCCCAAGTGGATCGGCTCGACCGGCCCTGGGGCGAGGTGTTCGATCCGGCCGAGATCGAGGCTGCGCTGCGGGGCAAGGGCTACAAGCTGCTGGCCCTGGTGCACGCGGAAACCTCGACCGGCGCGCTCCAGCCGCAGATTGCCGAGATCGCGGCCGCCGCGCACCGCCACGGCGCATTGCTCGTGCTCGACACGGTCACGTCTCTTGGCGGCCTGCCCGTCGAGATTGACGCCTGGGGCGTGGACATCGCCTACAGCGGCACGCAGAAATGCCTCTCGTGTCCGCCTGGCCTGGCGCCGCTTACCATCAACGCGGCCGCCAGGGATGTGCTGCGGTCGCGCAAGTCCAAGGTGGCCAGCTTTTACCTCGACCTGACGACGCTTGACAAGTATTGGGGCAAGGAGCGCACCTATCATCACACCGCGCCCATCACCATGAACTACGCGATCCGCGAGGCGCTGCGCATGGTCGCAGAAGAGGGGTTGGAGGCGCGCTTTGCCCGCCATCGGGCCAATGCTGAGCTCCTGTGGGCGGGCCTTGAGGAGCTAGACATGCCGCCGTTCGTGCCCCTCAGCTATCGCCTGCCCACGCTGACGACCTGTCATCTGCCGGCTGGCCTCGATGACGCCGGGGGTCGGCGGCGGCTGTTGGAAGAGTTCAACATCGAGGTTTCCGGCGGCTTCGGGCCGCTCAAGGGCAAGATTTGGCGCATCGGGCTGATGGGCTTCAGCAGCCGGCGCGAGAATGTGGCGCTGCTCTTGACGGCTCTGCGCGAGCTGACGCGGAGCTGAGGTTGAGGCTGAGGTTGAGGATCAGGGAAGGATGCGGATGATGCAGAGGACGGTTTCCACAGACGATTGGCGGGTGTTGCGTGGCGTGCTGCCCGGTAGCGCCGTGGTGAGCGATCCGGTGGAGCTGATCGCCTACGAGATGGATGGCAGCCTGGGGCTGGGTCAGCCGCAGGGCGTGATCTTGCCGCGCTCGACCCAAGAGGTGGCTGAGGTGGTGCGGTGGGCTGCGGCGCGCGGGCTGCCCGTTGTGGCGCGCGGCGCGGGCACCGGGCTGAGCGGCGGCGCGATCGCATCGGAGGGCGGTGTGATCCTCTCGCTGGCGCGTATGAAGAGGATCACCGAGCTCGACGAGGTTGGCCGGTCGGTCGTGGTGCAGCCCGGGGTCATCCATCTGACGCTGGATGAATTCGTCAGGACCAGGGGCCTCTACTACCCGCCCGATCCTGCCAGCGGCCGCGCCTGCACCATCGGCGGCAACCTGGCTGAGAACGCCGGCGGCCCGCACTGCTTCAAGTACGGCGTCACCACCAACTACATCACCGGACTGGAAGTGGTTCTGGCCGACGGCCGCGTCATCCGCACGGGGGGCCGCGCCTTCGACTACCCGGAGCTTGATCTGACCGGCTTGCTGGTCGGTTCCGAAGGCACGTTGGGCGTCATCACCGAGGCTGAATGCCGGCTGATGCGCAACATCCCCGGCATAAAGACGATGATGGCGATCTTCAATTCGGTCGAGGAGGCCGGCGCAGCGGTGTCGGCCGTGATCGCGCGCGGGCTGATCCCGGCCACGCTGGAGATGATGGATCGGGGGATGATCGGCATCGTGGAGAACTACGCCCACGCCGGTCTGCCGACCGACGCCGAGGCGCTCCTCATCATCGAGGCCGATGGTTACGCCGAGAGCCTCGAATCGCAGATGACCGAGATTGCCCAGGTGCTGCGCCAGCAGAACGCGCGTGAGTTGCGCACCGCGCAGACCGCGGCCGAGCGCGATCGCATCTGGTACGCGCGCAAAAGCGCGTTCGGCGCGATCGCGCAAATCAGCCCCGCGTATCTCATCGTGGACGGGACCGTGCCGCGCTCGAAGCTGGCTCCCGTGCTGGCTGAGATCAACCGCATCTGCGACCGCCATCGCCTGCGCGTGGGCTACGTCTTCCATGCGGGCGATGGCAATCTGCACCCGCTCATCCTGTTCGATCCGAGCGACGCGGAGATGGTTCACCGCGTCCACGAGGCGGGCCGCGAAGTGCTCGAGTTGTGCGTCCGCATCGGCGGAACCATCACCGGCGAGCATGGCGTGGGCACCGAGAAGCGCGCCTATATGCCGATGATGTTCAACCCCGGCGAGCTCCGGGCCATGCAGGAGATCAAGGAGGTCTTCGACCCCCAAGGGATCATGAACCCTGGCAAGATCTTGCCGGAGGCAGAGGTCAAAGGTCAGGACGCAGGGGTCGGGGGTCAGGACGCAGGGGTCAGGGGGCAGGGGTCAGGAGGCAGGAGTCAGGGGGCAGCGAACAGCCCGCGGAGCGTCGAGGAGGCGGCCGAGGCGCTGCGCGACCTGGCGGCGGCCGGCCGGCCATACCGCATTCGCGGGGGCGGGACCAAGTCGGGGCTGCTGCCCGCACCTGTCCTGGCGAAGCCGGGGATGGCGACCACGCTCTCCACGGCCGCGCTGACGGGCATCACTGCCTACGCGGTGGATGATCTCTACGTGACGGCCCGCGCGGGGACCACGCTGGCCGAGCTGCAAGCCGAGCTGGCCAGAGATCGCATGTGGACGCCGCTCGTCTCGCCGTGGTCTGCAGCGACGATCGGCGGCATCGTGGCGACCAACTTCAACGCGCCGCTGCGCATGCGCTACGGCGCGATTCGCGATCTCGTATTGGCGCTGACGGCCGTGTTGCCCGACGGCCGCATCATCCGCGCCGGTCGCGCCGTGGTCAAGAACGTGGCCGGCTACGATCTGGCGAAGCTCTTCATCGGGTCGCACGCCGCGCTCGGCTTGATCACCGATGTCACGTTCAAGCTGTGGCCCGCGCCGCGCGCCAGGGCCAGCCTGATCGCCGGGGTAGACACGCTGGCCCACGGGCTGGAGGTGGGGGGCCGGCTGTTGCGCGTCTGTCTGACCGCTTCGGCTCTGCTGTTGTGCCACGGGTGCGAGCTGCCCGGCGTCTCTGCGCCCTATGCGCTGGTCTACACTGCCGAAGGCGTGCCAGAGGATGTGCAGGTCGAATTGGCCCAGGCGCAGGCCGTGCTCGAGGCTGGAGGCTTGACGGCCGCGAGGCGCGTCGATGCTCTGGCGGGCAGCCAGGTGTGGGCTGAATGGCTCCGCACGGCCCTGGCCGCCGGCATGACCCTGCGCGTGGCCGCGCCGCCGAAGGACCTGGCGCGGGTAGGGTTGCCAACCTTCCGAAGGTTGGCAACCCTGCCCGCGTCGTCTGCGCCGTTCATCGCCGATTTGGCTTCGGGCCTGGTGTATCTGCAGAGCGCCGAGATCGCTGCGGCGCGGCAGGCCGCGCAGCGCCTCGGCGGCTACGCGATCGTGCTGTCAGGAGAGCAGGCGACGCCTGTCGCCGCAGGGTTCGATCCGTGGGGCTATGCGCCGGAGGGCCTTGACCTGATGGCTGCGCTCAAGGCGCGCTGGGACCCACAGGCCCTCTGCAACCCGAACGCATTTATCGTGTAGGGGCGAGCTTCTGCTGAGCAAAGGAGCTGAGCAATCGTGGAAACCCTTCCCTATCGCGTTGGCTGGTGGAACATCCCGGTCTCGCTGCGCGTCGTCTTTTTCGCAGTGATGGCGGTCGCCGTGGCGGTCATGGCGTACGGCATCGTGCAGCGCGTGAAGCTGTGGCGTCGCGGCCAACCCCAGGCGGGCTTCGACCGCCTGGGAGCGCGCGTGGCGCGCACGCTCAGATACGGCGTGGCCCAGGTGCGCGTGCTGCGTGAGCGCTATCCTGCCTTCCTGCATCTGGGGATCTTCTGGGGCATGGCGCTGCTTTTTCTCGGCACGGTGCTCGCCTCTCTCGACACCGACGTGTTCGAGCTGATCTTCGACGCCAAGCTCCTGAAGGGGGACCTCTACTTGGTTTACAAGGTCGTCCTTGACTTGGCGGCGCTGTTCGTGCTGGCCGGGCTGGGGTTGGCGATCTATCGGCGCTATGTGGTCAAACCAGAGCGCCTGCGTGTGGAAGAGCTGGGCGTATTCGGCGCGTGGCGCTTTCATCTGACGCTGTCGCTGTTGGCGTTCATCGTGCTCTCGGGCCTCCTTGTCGAATCGCTGCGGCTGGCGGCCACGCGGCCGGCCTGGGCGCCTTTCTCGATCGTCGGCTATCCGCTCAGTTTGCTCCTCGTGGGTCTGGGCGAGCCGGTTCTGCTGGGCCTCCATCGCAGCCTGTGGATCGTTCACTTCATCGCCGTCGCCGGGCTGTTTGCCGTGCTCCCCTGGACGAATCTGCTGCACGTCGTCACGTCGCCTGCCAACATCTTCTTTGCCCCCTTCAAGCTGCGCGGCGCGCTCATGCCCATCCCCAACCTGGAGCAGGCCGAGACCCTGGGCGTGAGCAAGGTGGCGGAGTTCCCCTGGCCGCGCCTGGTCAATGTGGACGCGTGCACCGAGTGCGGTCGCTGCCAGGATGTGTGTCCCGCGCATTCGGCGAAGAAGCCGCTCAGCCCGAAACGCCTGGTGCTGGATTTGCGCGCAGCCATGTCGCCGCCTCGCCCCGCGACCGCTGCACACCCGCCACTCATCGGCGGCGTCATCCAACATGATACGCTCTGGGCCTGTACCACCTGCTACGCGTGCGTCCAGGAGTGCCCGGTGCTGATCGAGCAGGTGGATGACATCGTGGATATGAGACGCTACCTGGCGCTGGCAGAGGGCAACCTTCCCGCAAGCCTGGCGACCACCCTCACCAACATCGAGCGCGCGGGGAATCCGTGGAAACAGAGCCGGCGGAAGCGTACCGCGTGGACGCAAGGCCTGGACTTCGAGGTTCCGCTGATGGCGAACGTTGGCGAGGCCGATGTGTTGTGGTGGGTGGGTTGCGCCGGCGCCTACGACCCGCGCAACCAAAAGGTCACACGCGCGGTCGCCAACATCCTGCACGCGGCCGGGGTGAATTTCGCGATCTTGGGCGAAGAAGAGCAGTGCACCGGCGACGCGGCACGGCGCAGCGGAAACGAGTATCTGTTCCAGACCCTGGCGCAGGCCAACCTCGAGATCCTCAACCGCTACAAGTTCAAGCTCATCCTGACGCAGTGTCCTCACTGCTTCAACACGCTGTTGAACGAGTATCCCCAGTTCGGCGGTCGCTACCAGGTGATGAGTCATACGACCTACATCGAGGCGTTGCTGGCCGAGGGGCAAGTGAAGGTGAAGGCTGAGGCTAAGGCTGAGGTTGAGGTTAAGGCTAAGGGGGTGACGTTCCACGATCCGTGTTATCTGGGCCGCTACAACGATGAGTATGAGGCCCCACGTTACCTGGTGCGGGCGACCGGCCGGTCGCTGGTGGAGATGCAGCGTGCGCGCGACCGGGCGATGTGCTGCGGCGGCGGGGGCGCGCGCGTCTGGATGGAGGACGAGGGCGAGACACGCGTCAACTACAGTCGTCTGGCCCAGATCGTGGCAACCGGCGCCAGCGAGGTCGGCGTCGCGTGCCCATTCTGCCTGCTGATGCTGGAAGACGCCAGGGGCGCGCAAGGAGCAGAGCAACTTGTCATCCGCGATGTCGCGGAGATGGTGGCTGAGAGGATGGCGGGGAAGTAGTGCGTAGTGCGTATTCCGTATTCCGTCACGCGTTTTCAGACGCGCACTGCGCACTACGCAATACGTACTACGCCTCGCCCCCCAACGCCTGGCGCAGCTCGCGCGTCAGCTCGGCGAAGCGTTCTCGCTCCACGCCCACGAGGCGCAGGAAGAGGATCAGGTTGGGCTGGCGGCGGCGGAGTGAGAGTCGTTCGAGGCTGGAGCTGTAGCGATCAACAAAGCTCCGCACCCTGCCCACAATCGGCTTGTTGGCTGGTCCGTGCGTCGCGATGCCCAACCCGGCCGGGCCCTCCTGCCACGTCCACGGCTGATCCCCCGCGGCCTTGTCGAGCGTGCGCCGCAGCGGGCCGTGAAGCGGTACGACCTCGATCTCCTCGGCCGGCTCGCTGCGCAGGCTGGCGCGCACAATGAGCGTGTCGCGCTTGCCGCGCAGCAGCTCGACGCCCCACAACGGCAGCAGCTCGCGCGTGAGCAGCACGTAGATGATCTCGATCTGGCGGAAGGGCCGGTTGGCGTCAACGATCAGCGCCTGCGCGCCGGAGGTCATGCTCCTGATCCATTTCCACGTCACTTTGCCGCCGAGACCTTTTAGCCCACCCTGCAGCCATGCCCCTAGCTGCCGGCTGCGACGGCGGTTCACCCACGTGCCGAGCAGATAGCCGGCGACCAGTATGATGAGCAGTCCCCACATGACTTGTTCGGGTGTGGCGGCTAGAATCAAGATCGCCTCCGTCTTTCATGTCGTCAACACAGCCGCGCCTGAGATTTCCCCGCGCCGCAGCCGCGCCAATGCTTCATTCGCCTGCTCGAGCCTGAACCGTTCTACGGTCGGCCTGACGCCCGCGGCAGCCGCGATCGCGAGCAGCTCCTCGCCGTCCTGCCGCGTCAGATTGGCGACCGAGCGGACGATCCGTTCCTCCCACAGCAAGCTGTAGGGGAACGCGGGGATGTCGCTCATGTGAATGCCGCCGCACACCACCACGCCGGCCGGCCGGATCGCGGCCAGCGCGGCCGGCACGAGCGACCCTACTGGCGCGAAGATGAGCGCCGCATCCAATTGCACCGGCGGCCGGACGGTCGAATCGCCGGCCCAGACAGCCCCCAGCCGGCGGGCGAACGCCTGCGTCTCCAGGTCGCCGGGCCTGGTGAAGGCATAAACCTGCCGCCCCTGGTGCATGGCCACCTGCGCCACGATGTGGCCAGCCGCGCCGAAGCCGTAGATGCCCAGCCGCTCGACCTCCTCGCCGGCTAGCCGGTATGAGCGGTAGCCGATCAGTCCGGCGCACAGCAGCGGCGCAGCCTCGGCGAACTCGTAGTGGTCAGGCAGCCGAAAGCAATAACGCTGATCGGCCACCGCATACTCGGCGTAGCCACCATCGAGGGTGTAGCCGGTGAACCTGGCATGTTCGCACAGGTTCTCTTGCCCACGCCGGCAGTAGCGACACTCGCCGCACGTCCACCCCAACCACGGCGCGCCGACGCGATCGCCGACCTGGAAAGCCGATGCGTCCTCGCCCACCTCGACGATCGTCCCTGCGATCTCGTGGCCGAGGATCAACGGCAGCCTGGGGTGGGTCAGCTCGCCATCGCAGATGTGTAGATCGGTGCGGCAGACGCCGCAAGCGTGCACGCGGATGAGCGCCTGACCAGGGCCGGGCCGGGGCGTGTGCAGGCAGCGTGGCTCCACAGGCCGGCCAGCCGTCTCAAGCATCATGGCGCGCATCAGTTTGGGGGCGTTTCTCACCGGCATTCCTCCGCAGGATCAGCAGATTACGATCTGCCGCTCGTCGCGTATTATCGCACATCACGGCCTCAGCGCCAAAGCGAGAGGCTATCGAGCCTGGTCGTCGTGAGCGTATCACGATAGGGACATACAGGTAGGCCCCAAAGGGTCTAATGCTTCGTAGGAGGGGACAAAAAGGGCATACCTCGCGTACAAAATAAGGGGGCCGTGAGCCAAGCCGGTAGTCTCCCC
>VGOD01000075.1 GCA_016876015.1 Chloroflexota bacterium | reverse complement strand
TCGAGGCCGATCCTCGGCCGGTGCGCGAAGCCGCACGCTGCAGGGGCGCTGACGCCCAACTGCGGTTTCTTGCGGCGGCCGCCGCAGAGTCCGCGGCGACCAGCCATAGCCGCGCAGCCGCGGCCAGTGGGGGCGCGGCGAGCTTCTGGCGCGAGCTGGCCGCGGTGGCAGAGGTGCAACAGGAAGCCATCAAGAAGTTCCTGCGCGGCTGATAACCGTGATACCATACCCTAACCCGGACGAGCCGGAACCAAACAGGACGATTGGCCACGGATGGCACGGATTACACAGATTGGCCCTTTCCTCCGTGAAATCCGTGTAATCCGTGGAGACCCTAAAGGTCTTCGAGACCTTTAGGGCCTGGGACTCTAGCTTGACACATCGAAGGACTGTGCTATACTCCCGATAAAGAGACCCTGAAAGTCTTGAAGACCTTTAGGGTCTGGGACTTCGAGATAACGCCATGACAGTCATTCCGTGCGCTCTTGGTTTGGAGATGATGGCGATGGCAATGCGCAGCGCGCTGCGCCTGCCTTCGCTTGTGCTGCCTGCCGCCTGAGAAGCGGATGAGATCATCGGTCGAGAGGGCCGCCCGTGCGAGGGGCGGCCCTTTTTTGTTTGACCGGACTGTCATGCCGCAAGGAGGAGAAGACCAATGGACGCCAAATGTAACCCCTACTTCATTTCGACCGCGATTCCCTATGTGAACGGCCGTCCCCACATCGGCCATGCGATGGAGCTGGCGCTGACCGATGCCCTCGCGCGCAGCCATCGCCTGTGGGGCGATGATGTCTGGTTCCAGACGGGCGCCGATGAGAACAGCTTGAAGAACGTGCTGGCCGCCGAGCGTGAGGGCATCGCGGTGCGCGATCTGGTGAATCGCAATTCCGGCGAGTTCCAGACCCTGGCCGACCGGCTGGACAGCTCGTACGATGGCTTCCTGCGCACCAGCGTCGAGCCGCGCCACGCCGCCGGGGTGACGCGGCTCTGGCGGGCGTGCGCCCAGAACGGCGACATCTACAAGAGCGGCTATCGCGGCCTCTACTGCGTGGGCTGCGAGCAGTTCTACACAGAAGGCGAACTGGCGGATGGGCTGTGCCCCGAGCACCTGTCCCCGCCAGAAGTGGTCGAGGAGGAGAACCACTTCTTCCGCCTCTCGCGTTACGCAGATCAGCTCCATGAACTGATCGTCAATGATCGGCTGTGCATCGAGCCGCTGAGCCGCAAGAACGAGACGCTCCGCTTCATCGCTGGCGGGCTGCACGATCTCAGCATCTCACGGTCGCAGGCGCGCGCTCACGGCTGGGGCATCCCCACGCCGGACGATCCCGGCCAGGTGATCTACGTGTGGTTCGATGCGCTCGCAAACTACATCACCGCGCTCGACTATGCGGAGGATGGGCCGCGTTATCGGCGTTTCTGGCAGGAGAACCCGCGACGGGTGCACGTGGTCGGCAAGGGCATCCTCCGCTTCCATGCGGTCTACTGGCCCGCGTTTCTGCTCTCGGCCGGCCTGCCGCTGCCCACGACGATCCTGGTGCACGGCTATCTGACGGTCGAGGGGCAGAAGATCAGCAAATCGTTGGGCAACACGGTGGATCCCAGCGAGCTGGTGCAGACCTACGGCGCAGACGCCGTGCGCTACTACCTGCTCCGGCACACCTCGGTGGCCGAGGACAGCGACTTTGGCCGCAACCGCCTGGTTCATGCCTACAACTCGGAGCTGGCCGACCAACTCGGCAACCTGCTCAACCGCACGGTCGCCATGGCGGATCGCTATTGCGATGGCGCCATACCTGCGCCGGCCGAGCCGACCGCCGCGGATCGCGGTCTGGCCAGCCTGGCCGATGGGCTGGGGGCGCGGGTGCGAGAGGCGATGGAACGCTTCGCGCCGGCCGAGGCGCTGGCCGCCATCTGGGAGGTGATCGCCGCGGCCAACAAGTACGTCGTAGAGGTTGCGCCGTGGACGCTCGCCAGGGCGCGCGATGCAGGGGATCAGGCGGCCGGCGAGCGGCTGGCGACGACCCTGTATCACCTGATCGAGACCTTGCGGCTGGTCGCGGTCTTCTGCCAGCCGTTCATGCCCCAGGCTGCGGCGCGGCTGGCCGCGCAATTGGGGCTGGACACAAACGCATCGGGACAGTCGCGGCGGTGGGGCGGCTGCCGGCCTGGCGCGCGCGTTGCGCCGGGACCGGCGCTCTTTCCCAAGGGGTGAGGGGCGAGCGCGTCTCGATTCAACTACCATCGCGTCCGGTTGTGTGCTATAGTAATGGCGTCGCCCCAAGCCGCGGTTGCTGACCGTCTCGCTGCGCCAGGATCAGCGCCGCCAACCCACGATTCCTTGCTCGGAGGAGTTCTGCGATGCTTACCCAGAAGACATTCCACTTGCGTTGGTTGACTGTGCTCATTGCGCTGAGCGTGGTCCTGGCGGCGCTGACGCCGCTCGCGGCAGCGGGGGCCGCCAGCCCAGTCTTGGATGGCCCGTGGCCGCCGGAGCGCCGCGGCGATGACCGCCTGGATGGCTTCGTACCTGCTGCGCCCGCGCTCGCCTTTGTCCACGCGGGGACGCACATCCCGGCCGACACGACAGCAGGCAATTGCGCCACCGGCACGCCCTATGGCGTCTATGTCACCGCCAGCGGTCTGACCCCAGCGTCTTCCTACATCGTCAAGGTCTATCACTACACGTCGGCCAACTCCAACAACCGCGGCTGCATGTGGAACTGGCAGACCAACGCCTGGGTGGTGATTGACAACACCTACACCGGTCTGCCGACCATCAGCGGCGTCGCCGATTGGGCGGGCTGGGTCTTCGTCAAGGCGGTCGGCGCGGACGCGGGCGCGGTCGTCAACCTGCGCTTTCGGCTGCGCGAGGGCAGCAGCAACTACACGGCCGCCAACCGCACGCCTACCGCGCTGAACATGGCGACCGGCGGCGGCTGGATCGCGGGCCATGCCTACGACACAGGGGGCAGTCTGCTGAGCGGCGGGCCGGTCATCGTGCGCGATGCCGGCAGCAACATCGTCGGCATCTACGCCAGCGAAGACAACGGCGTCTCGGATGGCTACAGCGCGGCCGACGCCGGCTACTACAAGGTCGCTGCGCCAGTCGGGTCCGGCTATTCGGCCGAAGTCTGGAACGCAAGCAACGTTCTCGTCGGCGTCCCCACCACCGGCATCGCAGTAACCGCGGCTGCGACGACCTCCGATATAGACATCAACAAACCACAGGCCGATCTGGCCCTCGCTAAGACCGGCCCGCCGGCGGCCGCCGCCGGCGAGACAATCACCTACACGATCAGCCTCTCCAACACCGGCAACATCGCGGCGACCGAGACGATAGTCACCGATACTTTGCCGGCGGGGACGACCTTCGCTGGCTATGCGACGACCCTGCCGCACGCCTTTGCTCAGCCAGCAGCCGACACGCTGGTCTGGGACTTCGGCGCACTGTCTGGGGGCGCCAGTGCGACCATCACCGTGGAGGTCGTGCTTTCGCCTACCCTGCCGCTCGGCGCCTTGCTGACCAACGAAGTCGAGGCCTCGACGACGGCCACCGAGACCGTCACGGCGAACAACACTGCGCAGGTCGTCACGCAGGTCGGCGCGCCCGACCTGGGCATCGTGAAGAAGGGGCCGGCGCTTGTGAACGCCGGCGACACGGTGACCTTCACGATCAGCTACAGCAACAGCGGTACGCTGGCCGCGACAGGCGTGGTCCTGACCGATCGGCTTCCATCGGGGATGAGCTACGTGGCCGATTCGAGCGGGGGCAACCACGTGGACGGACTGATCGCCTGGGACATCGGCGGGCTGGCTGTCGGCGCACAAGGCACGGTCGTCGTGACCGCCACTGCGGAGATCGCCGGCCAGTACACCAACACAGCCCAAATCCGCTGCAGCCAGACCGACACGAATGCCGCCAACGACCGTGCCGACCTGCCAGTGACGATCAGCGGCGCGGAACTGTACGTGACCAAGGCCGGCCCTGCTCTGCTGATGGCCGGCGAGGTGGCCACCTACACGATCGCTTTCGGCAACACCGGCGACCAACCGGCCGATCTCACCCTCAGCGATCTCTTCCCCCCTGGCTTCACCCCAGCCGACATCGCCACGGACACCAGCGGCCTGACGTTCACCGATACCGCGACCTCGCGCACCTGGACCGCGACCGGTGTGGCTGGCGGGAGCAGCCTCTCGTTCACGTTGGCGTTCACGACGCCATCGTCCCTCGCGGACGGACTGACCCTGACCAACACGGTCACCTTGACGACGACGGCGGCAGGCAACGATCCTGCCACCGATCAGGCGCACGCGCCTGCGCCGACTGGCATCCGCATCCACGCGATTCAGGGCGCAGCGCACATCTCGCCCAAGAATGGGCAGATGGTCTACAACGTGCCCGGCATCGTCACCGTGCGGCGATCGAACGGCTTCTACATGCAGGACACGGTCGTGGACGCGGACGATGCCACCTCGGAAGCTATCTTCGTCTATACGGTTGGAGCGCCGACGGTCAACACCGGCGACGCCGTGTTGGTCAACGCCGCGGTGAGCGAGTACCGCCCAGGCGGCGCCGGGTCGGGAAACCTGACCACAACTGAACTCGTGTCTCCTGCGGTGACGAAGCTGTCCAGCGGCAACCAACTGCCCGCGGCGACGATCATCGGCCTCGGCGGCCGCCAGCCGCCGACCATGGTGATCGAGGACGACGCAACAGGCGATGTGGAAACCAGCGGCGTCTTCGATCCGGCCAACGACGGCATAGACTTCTACGAAAGCCTGGAAGCCATGCTCATGCAGGTCAATGACGCGGTCGCTGTCGGCCCGACGAATAACTATGGCGAAATCCCCGTGCTGGCGGACAATGGCGCCAATGCAGGCATCCGCACCCCGCGCGGCGGCGTCGTGATTCGATCCAGCGACTACAACCCAGAGCGGATCATCCTCGACGATACGATCGTCGCTGGCGCGCCGCAGATGCGCGTCGCCGATCGCTTTGCGGCGCCTGTAGTCGGCGTGATGGATTACAGCTTCGGCAACTTCAAGCTGAACGTCGCCTCGTCGTGGCCTGCGGTGATCTCCGGCGGCCTGAGCCAGGAGACTGCGTCCACGAGCAGCGCGGCCGAGTTGAGCGCAGCGACCTTCAACGTGGAGAACCTGGCCGGCGCCTCGGTCGCCAGCAAGTTCGCCGCATTGGCGACCCAGATCGTCGCCAACCTCAAGTCGCCGGACATCCTCGGTGTGCAGGAGATTCAGGACAACAACGGCGCCACCGATAGCGGCGTGGTGGACGCCAGCCTGACCTGGAACGCACTGATCGCGGCGATCCAGGCGGCCGGCGGCCCGCTCTATAGCTATCGCCAGATTGACCCGGTGAATAACCAGGATGGCGGCGCGCCCGGCGCCAATATCCGCGTTGGCTTCCTGTTCCGGCCCGACCGCGTGAGCTTTGTGGACCGGCCTGGCGGCGCGGCGACCATCGGTACGGCCGTAGTGAACACGCCGGCCGGCCCCCAGCTTCTCTACAGCCCCGGCCGGCTCGATCCCACCAACGCCGCGTTCAGCGATAGCCGTAAGCCCCTGGCCGGCGAGTTCACCTTCGGCAACCAGAGATTGTTCGTCGTCGCCAACCACCTGAACTCCAAAGGCGGCGATACGCCGCTGTTCGGCAACGTTCAGCCGCCGGTGTTGTCTTCAGAGGCGCAGCGCCTGCAGCAGGCGCAGGTAATCCGCAGCTTTGTGCAGAGCCTCCTGGCGGCCGACTCGAATGCGAATGTGATCGTGCTCGGCGATCTGAACGACTTCGAGTTCTCGCCGCCAATCACGACGCTCAAGGCCGGCATTCTGACCAATCTGATCGAGCTGTTGCCGCAGGAAGAACGTTACACCTATCTGTACGACGGCAACTCGCAGACGCTCGATCACATCCTGGCAAGCGCCAATCTGCTGAACACCACCACCGTGTCGGCCGATGTCGTGCACCTCAACGCCGAGCTGCCTGGCGCCCCCCGCCCCACCGATCACGATCCGGTGTTGGCCCGCTTCGGCTTCCGCAGGCTCGCGCAGATCAGCGGGAACGGACAGAGCGGCTTTGTCGGCGGCAGCTTGCTACAGCCATTTGTGGCGCGCGTCGTGGACAAGGACGGCGTTCCCGCGGCAGGCGTGGCCACCATCTGGCGCGTGACCGGCGCGCCGGCCGGGGCCACGGGCCATGGACTGTTGTGGCGCGCTGAGAAGCCTACGGATGCCGCCGGCCTCACCGCGAATCTGTTGGCCCTGGGCAATCTGCCGGGGGTCTACACGGTGGAAGTGACCGCGCCAGGCGCGCTCGGCTCGCCAGTTGTCTTCACCGCCACAGCCCAGACAGCCGCATGTCAGCAGGCAATTATCACCGACGGCGGCGACGATGCGGCCGGCCGCGTGCTCCGCGGGGCAACGCTGCCGCTCGGCGGCGATATCGTCGGGCTGCGCTTCGTGCGCTGGAACATCCCGCAGGGCAGCCTGATCACATCCGCTCGCCTGACGGTTTGGGCGGCCGCCAGCGATAGCGTGGTTTCGGCTGTCAAGATCGCGGGCGAAGCCGCCGACAACGCGGCGGACTTCTACTGGCCGAACCCCGCGCCCGGCAGCCGGTCCACGACCTCTGCTATGGTAAGCTGGGCTTACGACGAACCGTGGATCGCTGGTCGTTTCTATACCTCGGCCGATCTCGCGGCGATCATCCAGGAGATCGTCCGACGACCCGGTTGGATGCCGCTGAACGCGCTGGCGCTGTTGCTAGATGGCGACAACGCGGGCCGGCAGATCGTCGCCTGGGATGCGAATCCCGGCGATCTGACGCGCGTCGCACGGCTGGAGGTTTGCTTCACTGCGCCGCTGGCTATCACGCCGTCGCCCACGCCCACCGAGACCCGCACGCCAACCGCGACGCCAACCGCGACTCCGACGCCGACAACGACCCCGACAGCGACCCCCACTGCGACCGCGACGCCCACCGCGACCCCCACCGCGACCGCAACCCAGACCGCGACTCCGACAGCGAGTGCGACAGCCTCCCCGACGCCAACGGGAACGCCAACGTCTACTGCGACGCCCACGCCGACGGCCACCTCTGACCTCGGCATCGTGCGGGGGCGGATATACGAAGACCAGAACCGCAACGGCGCAGCCGACGAAGGCGAGCCCGGCATCGGGAACACCGAGATGAGTCTGGAGCCGGCGGGCGCGCTGGCGGGCCGGCGGACGACCTGGACCGACGCGGCCGGCGTCTTCGTCTTCGACGCGGTCGCGGCCGGGCGCTATCTGCTGAGTATGACCCTGCCGGCCGGCTACCTGGCGCTCGGCCCGACGCAGCAGATAGTAGATGTGGCGGGCGATGTCACACTCCAGACCGATTTCGGGCTGCGTGTCGCGCCGCCGCGCCACTACCTGCCGCTGCTCTGGAGATGAATTTGCTTGACAAGCTATGCGAACAAATCCAAGTCAAACGAGGCTATTGGACTTCGCGTGGGATCACTTCGTCGCAACGCACCCGCGCGGCCACCTTCTGCAGACGAGCGGCTGGGCGCGGCTGAAGGCCGCGTTCGGCTGGCGCGCGGCGCGGGCGACGCTGTGGGATGATCGACGCGCTGGTCACGCGCGGCCGGCAGACGCCGCGTTGCTCGCGGGCGCCAGCCTGCTCTTTCGGCGGCTGCCGTGGGGCCAGACGTTTGCATATGCACCCAAAGGCCCGCTGGTGAATTGGGAGGATGCCGGCCAGGTACGCGGCCTGCTGGCCGAGGCGACGGCCGTTTGTCGCAGGCATTGGGCCGCGGTGCTGGTGATCGAGCCGGAGCTCCTGGCTGCAGACGAGCAGCAGGCGCGGCTGGCGAGTTATGGCTTGCGCCCCAGCCCGCGGCGCATCCAGCCGCTCAGTACCATCCACGTGGATTTGACCGCGGATGAAGCGACGCTCCTGGCGCGCATGAAGCAGAAATGGCGCTACAACATCCGCCTTGCCGAGCGCAAGGGGGTGACGGTACGCGAGGGGACCCCCGCCGACCTGCCTGCCATCCAACAGTTGATGGAGGTCACGGGCCGCCGCGATCAGTTCGGCGTGCACAATCTGGCCTATCATACAGAGGCGACTGCGATCTTCCAGCCGGCCGGCCTGATGACCTGGCTGATCGCTGAACACGCGGAGACGATGCTGGCCGCGATCGCTGTCTTCGCTCTGGGCCCCACCGCGTGGTACATGTGGGGCGCGTCGAGCGATGATGGGCGTCACCTGATGCCCAACCACGCCCTGCAGTGGGCCGCGATGCGGTGGGCGAGGCTACGCGGCTGCACAACCTACGACCTGTGGGGCATCCCGGACGAAGCGGCGACAGACGCCGCCGCCGAGAGCGATGGGTTGGATCACGCCGACCGGACGGCCGGCTTGTGGGGCGTCTATCGCTTCAAGCAGGGCTTCGGCGGCCGGGCCACGCGCTATACTGGCGCCTGGGAGCTGCTGATCTCGCGGCCGGGCTACTGGCTCTACCGGCTGGGGCTACGCGTCAGGCAAGGCGGAGGACAGAGCGCATCTGAGGATGCGCGCCTCGCTGTTTGACAGCCTCTGGCATCTATGCTAAACTCTCGCCTGCAAAAGATGAGGGGGAGCCGCTCAGGTCCCTCGTCAGAAGCATATCCAGCGTTCGGAGCATCCTTCGTGGCTTTCAGCCTACGATTTCCTCGTCGTCGTCCCTACCGAACGGGTTAGCACCCGGTCGAGGGGCCGCGCGCGAGCCGAACGTCTACGACAGATCGAGGCGAACCAGCACCCAACCCCGGGTGCTGGTTTTGTTTTGAGGAGAGACTACATGATCAAGATCGGCATCTTTGGCGCGACAGGTTATACAGGCCTGGAGCTTCTGAAGATCCTCCAGCGCCATCCCGCGGCGCACGTCGCCTGGTTGACTTCGGAAAGCTCGGCCGGGCAGGCGTTCGGCGATGTCTTCACGGTGTCGCCGGCCATCGGCCGCCTGCCCCTGATCGCCTCGGCGGAAGCGGATTTGGGCAGCGTGGATCTCGTCTTTTGCTGTCTGCCGCACGCGGTCTCGCTGGAATGGGTGGCGAAAGCGCGCGCGGCTGGGCCGCGGGTCATTGATCTCAGCGCCGACTATCGTCTGAAGGACCCGGCGGTCTATGAGAAGTGGTATGGACACGCGCACACCCAGCGCGAGCTGCTGGCCCAGGCGGTCTATGGCCTGCCAGAGCTGCATCGCGCCGCGATCAAAACCGCGGACCTGGTCGCCAACCCCGGCTGCTACCCCACGAGCGTGATCCTGGGGCTGGCGCCGCTGGCCAAAGCTGGTTGGCTTCGCGGCGTGATCATCGCCGATAGCAAGTCCGGCATCTCCGGTGCAGGCCGTTCGCTTTCCCTCAAAACCCATTTCGTCGAGGCCAACGAGAACCTGTCGCCCTACAGCATCGGCCGCTCGCATCGGCATCTGCCGGAGATGGAGCAGGAGATTGGTAACTTGGTAATGGGTAGATTGGTAGATTGGGGCGCGGGTAACTTGGGTGTGGGGCCTTCCCACCAACCTACCAATCTACCAACCTACCAATCTACCAACCCACCAACCTACCAGCTCATCTTCTCGCCGCACCTGACGCCGATCAGCCGGGGGATGCTATCCACGATCTATGTGACGCTGCCAGAGGATGTGAGTGAGGCGCAAGCGCGGGAGCAATATGCGCAGATGTACGCCGGCGAGCCGCTGGTCTATCTGCTCAAGCCGGGCCAGGCCGCGACCATGGGCCACACGACGAACACCAACTGCTGCGCCATCGGCCTGACTTTCGTGCCTGCGACCCGCACGCTGATCGTCACTTCTAGCATGGATAACCTGGGGAAAGGCGCATCCGGCCAGGCGGTGCAGAACATGAACCTGATGTTTGGCCTGGCGGAGACGACAGGGTTGATGTGAGGAGTCAGACGTCAGGCGTCAGGCGTCCTGCACTATCACGTTTCACGTTTGATGTTTCTCGCTTCACGTTTCACGCCCAGGAGCTCGCACATGCACACCACAGACAAACCCATCCTCGTCCTCAAGATCGGCGGCAACCAGGTCGAGGACGAAGCGTTCCTGCACGGCTTCGTGACCGCGGTCAAGGGGCTGTTGGCCGAGTATGCCGTGGTGATCGTCCACGGCGGCGGCAAGGAAATCACCGATTTGCATAGCCAGCTCGGCGTGGGCTTCGAGACGGTGGAGGGGCTGCGCGCCACCAGCCCGGAGAGTATGAGGCTGGTCGAGATGGTGCTGAACGGCACGGTGAACACCCGGCTGCTGCGCTGGCTGGCGGGCGGTCGCGTGGATGCCATCGGGCTGAGCGGGGTGGATATGGGCCTGGTGCGCACCACGCCGATGACCGTCAACGGCCGGAGCCTGGGCCGCGTCGGCCAGGTGACCGCGGTCAACGGCGAGGCGCTGCTGCAACTGCTCGACCTGGACCTGACCCCGGTCATTTCGCCCGTCTCATTGGGCGAGGATGGGCTGGTCTACAACGTCAACGCCGACCACGTGGCCGCAGGGGTGGCGCGGGCGGTCGAAGCGAGCAAGCTCATCTTCGTCAGCAACGTGCCGGGGGTGCAGGTGGCTGGCCGCACCGTGCGCGCCCTCACCCTCGGCCAGATCGAGAGGCTGATCGCTGACAGCCACATCACCGGCGGCATGATCCCCAAAGTGCGCTCGGCTACCGAGGCGGTCGAGCGCGGCGTCTTCCAGGCTGTGATCACGGACCTGGCGGGGCTGGCGCGTGGAGAAGGGACCGCGGTGATTCGAGAGGGGAGTTAACTCATGTCAACCGACACACGAAACCTGACAAACGACATCATTGACCGCGAACAACACTACGTCGCCGGCACCTATGCCCGCGCGCCGTTCGTGCTTGACCACGGTCAGGGCTGCTGGGTGTACGACACAGATGGCAATGCCTATCTCGATTGCGCGGCCGGCATTGCGGTCAACGCATTGGGGCACGCCCACCCCGACCTGGTAGCGGCGCTGACCCAACAGGCGGGCAAGCTGTGGCACGTGTCGAACCTGTTCCATTCGGCGCCGCACGCCCGACTGGCGCAGAAGCTGTGCGAGACCAGCTTCGCCGACCGGGTCTTCTTCTGCAACTCGGGCGCGGAGGCCAATGAAGGGGCGTTCAAGTTCGCGCGCAAGTGGGCGCACGATCATTTCGGCCCTGACAAGACGGCCATCGTTGCGTTCACCGACGCGTTCCACGGCCGCACCTTCGCCGCGCTGGCCGCAACCCCGCGCGAGAAGTACCAGGCGCCGTTTCGCCCGCTGGTGCCCGGCGTGCGCGTCGCGGCGTTCAACGATTTCGATGCCGCGGCCGCGGTCATCGGCGATGACGTCTGCGCGGTGATCGTGGAGCCGGTCCAGGGCGAGGGCGGCGTGAATCCGGCTGCGCCGGAATTCCTGGCCGGCCTGCGCGCCCTGTGCGACCGCCACAACGCCCTGCTGATCTTCGACGAGGTGCAGTGCGGTCTGGGTCGCACGGGCACGTTATGGGCGTACCAGGGCTTTGGCGTCACGCCCGATATCCTGACCTCCGCCAAGCCACTTGCCGGTGGCCTGCCGATGGGCGCCATCCTGATGTCGCAGCGCGTGGCCGATGTGATGCACGTCGGCGAGCACGGCAGCACCTTCGCGGCAGGACCGCTGGTCTCAGCCGTCGCCGAGGTGCTGGTGACGCGCGTCTCCGATCCGGTCTTTCTGGCCGACGTGAAAGCCAAAGGCGAGTACCTGAAGGAACGCCTGGAGGAGATCAATTCGCCGCACATCACGGCCGTGCGCGGGAAGGGGCTGATGCTCGGTGTGGATGTGGACACGCCGGCCGCCCAGGTGATCGCGGCGAGCCATCGCCGCGGCCTGCTGATCATCCCTGCGGGCGCCAACACCTTGCGCATCGTGCCGCCTTTGATCATCACGCGGCCAGAGATTGACTTGCTGATCGAACGACTCAGCGCGGTGTTCGCTGATCTGTAGGCGCAGGGAAACAGGATCATCGAGACACGCAGAGGAAGCGCTCAACGAGGTTGCATGGAGATCACGATCCGCCCAGCCGGCGAGGCCGATGTCGAAGGGATTCTGGCCATCGTCAACGCCTACGCTGCGCAGAACTTGATGTTGCCGCGCACGGCCGAGCAGATTCGCGCTGCGCTGAAGGACTTCCTCGTCGCAGAACACGAGGGCCGCGTGGTCGGCTGCGGCTCCAACGTGCCGCTCAATGCTGAGCTGACCGAGCTGCGTTCGCTGGCCGTCTTGCCTGAATATCGCAGCACTGGACTGGGCCGGCGGCTTGTGGAGATGCTGGTAGCCAAGGCGCGCGCGGACCGTTTCGAGCAGATCTGTGCCTTGACGCTCGTGGAGAGTTTCTTCACCCGGATGGGATTCGTCACGGTGGACCGCTGGGCCATTCCGCCGAAGATCTGGCATGAGTGCATCTATTGTCCCAAGTTCGACGCCTGCGATGAGATCGCGATGCTAATGAATTTGACCGAGCCGCAGCTCGTTCCCAGGCCCATCGCGCCCGAAGTCAGCCTGGAGTTATGGCAGGGGTTGTATCCTCTCAGTAATCCGGGGAAACGGCGGTCACAGACCGCCTATGAGCCTGCTTTCAGGGGGTCTGCGACCCCCGTCGGCCCCCACTTATTGAAAAGATACCAGGGGTTGAGATTAGCATTGGTAGCTGGGTAGATTGGTGGAATGATACATTGGTGACTTGGTATATTGGTACATTGGTAACTTGGTAACTTGGTAGGACCAATCTACCAGTCACCAACATACCAATCTACCAACATGCCAATCTACCGATCCGCCGACTGAAAGGAACTGACCATGCCCACAACTGTCCGTCTCGCCCTGGTCGGCCTCGGCAACGTGGGCCGGGCGTTCCTGGACTTGATGGTGAGCAAAGCGCGGGTTTTGGCCGAATGCCACGACCTGGAGCTGGCGCTCACCGGCGCGGCCGATTCGTCGGGCGCGGTGATGGCCGAGGCTGGCATTGATCCGCTCGCCCTGCGCAATCACAAGGAACGGGGCGGGAACGCGGGCAACTTCCCGGGCGGCGCGGCGGGGATGCGCGCCGCGAAGCTGGTCGCGCAGGTCTCGGCCGATCTGTTGCTTGAGGCCTCGACCGTCAATCTGCAAACAGGTCAGCCTGGCCTCGACTGCGTGCGCGCGGCCATCCGACGGGGGATGGCTGTGGTGCTGGCGAACAAAGGGCCGCTGGTGCACGCGTTCGGCGAGCTTACTGCCGCGGCCCAGGCGCAGGGCGTCGGCCTGGCCTACAGCGCGACCGTCTGCGGCGCGCTGCCGGTAGTGAACATCGGCCAGCGTGACCTGGCAGCCTGCGATGTGCGCTCACTAGCCGGCATTTTCAACTCAACCAGCAACTCGATTCTGGCCGCGATGGGGCGTGGGGAGAGCTACGAAGCGGCATTGCGCCAGGCGCAGCTCGACGGCATTGCTGAGGCCGACCCCGGTCTGGATGTGGAAGGGTGGGATACGGCCAACAAGCTGGTCATCATCGCCAACAGCATCCTGCGCCAGCCGGCCGCCCTGTCTGATGTGCAGCCCGTCATCGGCATCACCGGCATCACCGCCGAGCAGATGCGAGCGGCCGCGGCGCAGGGGCAGGTCATCAAGCTGGTGGCGCGAGCCGAGCAGGTTGGAGGCGACCCAGCCCCAAAGGGTCTCCGAGACCCTTCGGGGCTGGCACGTTATCGGCTCTCGGTACGACCCGAGTGGCTGCCCGCCGGCGAATTCCTGGCCAGCGTCAACGGCTGGGAGATGGGCATCGTCTTCGACACCGATATCATGGGCCTGCAGCAGTTCAAAGTGGACGAACGCGGCCCAACGCCGACCGCAGCGGCCATGCTGCGGGATGTGATCAGGTTAGGAAACAAGTAGCAAGGAAACAAGGAGATTTCCCTCCTTGTCTACCTGTCTCCTTATTTCCTTGTCTACCCCCATTCACCAAGGAGTCTCTCATGTCACCCAAGAAATCCGTTAACAAAGCCGTCCTCGCCTACTCGGGCGGGCTGGACACCTCGTGCATTGTGCCGTGGCTGGTCGAGAACTACGGCTGCGAGGTGGTCTGCTTTTGCGCCAATCTCGGCCAGGAAGAAGAGCTATCCGGGCTGGAGGCAAAGGCGTTGGCCTCTGGCGCCAGCAAACTCTATCTGGAGGATTTGCGCGAAGAGTTCATCACCAACTACATCTACCCTACCCTGATGGCCGGCGCGATCTACGAGCGGGACTATCTGCTCGGCACCAGCTTCGCGCGGCCGCTCATCGCCAAACGGCTGGTCGAGATCGCCGAAATCGAGGGCGCGGATGCGGTCGCGCATGGCGCCACCGGCAAAGGCAATGACCAGGTACGCTTCGAGCTGACCGTCATGGCGCTGAATCCCAGGCTCAAGATCATCGCGCCGTGGCGTGAGTGGCACATCCGCAGCCGCGAAGACGCGCTCAAGTATGCAACCGAGCACAATGTCCCCGTGACGGCCACCCTCAAGTCCATCTACAGCCGTGACCGCAACATCTGGCATCTCAGCCACGAAGGAGGCGGCCTGGAGGATCCCTGGTACGAGCCGGATGAGGAGATGTTCCAGATCAGCGCCAGCGCGGAAGCTGCGCCCAACGATCCTGAGTATGTGGAGATTTACTTCGAACAGGGCGTACCCAAGCGCGTGAACGGCGTGGCCATGGGGCCGATCAGCGTGATCTCGACGTTGAACAAGCTCGGCGGCAAGCACGGCATCGGTCGCGTTGACTTGGTGGAGAATCGCCTGGTCGGCATGAAGTCACGCGGGGTCTACGAAACTCCCGGCGGCGCGCTTCTCTATCGCGGCCACGACGCGCTGGAGCAGATCTGCCTGGACAAGCAGACGCTGCAGTACAAGCAGATGATTGCGCTCAAGTACGCCGAGCTAACCTACAATGGCCAGTGGTTCACGCCGCTGCGCGATGCCCTGGACGCGTTCGTGGCTGTCACGCAGCGCCGGGTCACGGGCACAGCCCGCCTCAAGCTGTACAAGGGCAGTGTGACGATCGTCGGGCGCAAGTCGCCCTTCAGCCTCTATCGCGACGACTACGCCACTTTCGGCGAAGAGGATGTCTACAACCAGAAGGACGCCGAGGGCTTCATCAAGCTCTTTGGCCTGCCGATGAAGGTGGCCGCGCTGTTGGACATCGAAGGCACAGGCCGCAGCAAGTATCGCGAGCCGGACTACACGGTGTTCAAGCGGGACTGATGTGACGTGATGACAAGGTGACAGGGTGACAGGGTGACAAGGTGACAGGGTGACAAGGTGACAAGGTGACAGGGTGACAGGGTGACAGGGTGACAAGGTGACAAGGTGACAGGGTGACAGGGTGACAAGGTGACAAGGTGACAGGGTGACAAGGTGACAGGGTGTTCCCCAGAACCTCCGCGTCCCCGCGTCTCCCCGTCCCCATGTCCCCGCGTCTCCGCGTCCTCGCGTCACCCTATCACGATAGGACTATGCTATGCCAACACAAACACCCCTGGGATTCCGTTTTGCCGGCGTCGCGGCGGGCATCAAGAAGACGGGCGCGGCCGACCTGGCGCTGATCGTCAGCGACCGGCCGTGCACTGCTGCCGCGGTGTTCACGCGTAACCGGTTTCCGGCTGCGGCGGTGCTGTATGATCGCGCTCTGGTGGCCGAAAACCCGGCCGGGCTGCGCGGCGTGGCAATCAATGCGGGCTGCGCCAACGCCTGTACCGGCGATCAAGGGTTGGCCGACGCCGCCAAGATGGCGCGCCTGGCCGAAGCGGCGCTGGGGCTGCCCCCGCGCTCGGTCGCGGTGATGTCCACCGGCGTCATCGGCCCGCGGCTGCCGATGGACAAGCTCGCCGCCGGCATCCATGCAGCCTCCGCCGCGCTCTCGGCCGCCGGCTGGGATGCGGCCTCCCGCGCCATCATGACCACCGACACCAGGCCAAAGGCGGCGTTCCGCCAGGCGGGCGCCGCGCGGCTCTTCGGCATGTGCAAAGGCGCCGGCATGATCCACCCGAACATGGCGACCATGCTGTGCGCCATCGTCACCGACGCGGCCGTGGCGCCGGATGCATTGGCTCCGCTGTTGCGCCAGGCGGTGGACGTCAGCTTCAACTGCATCAGCGTAGACGGAGACACGAGCACCAACGACACGGTGCTGCTGCTGGCGAACGGCGCTTCAGGGCTGCATGTTCACATGCCAGTCGCCTCCGCAGTCTCCACTTCCCCCCAATCTACCAATCTACCAATCTACCAGGAAACGGAAACCTTCGCTTCCGCCCTGACCTCCCTCTGCACCGATCTGGCGCAGCAGATCGTGCGCGATGGCGAAGGCGCGACGAAGTTCATCACCGTATGCGTGGAGGGCGCTGCATCTGACGCTGATGCGCGAGCCGCGGCCAAGGCGGTCGCCAACTCGCCGCTGGTGAAGACCGCCTTCTATGGCGGCGACGCCAATTGGGGCCGCATCCTGGCCGCGGTGGGCTATTCAGGCGCGGCCGTGGAGCCAGCCAGGGCCAATTTGTGGATCGCGGCGGGGGGGGGACGCGGGGACGCGGGGACGGGGGGACGCGGAGATGGAGAACGCACGTTGCAATTGGTGCGCGCGGGGCAGCCGTTGTCCTACTCGGAGGAGACTGCCAGCGCGATCTTCGCCGAACACGATATCCGCGTCACGGTGGACCTGGGCCTGGGCGACGGCCAGGCGACCGTTTGGACGTGCGACCTGAGCCACGACTATGTGAGCATCAACGGGCACTATCGGACCTAGACCTCCGTCAATCGTGCAGGGTGGTTTCAAGTTGCAGCTCACGAGGCATTCGGCAGCCGACACTGCAAGAGGGTGGCCCCGGCGTGTCATTGCGAGCGGCGTCCGGCGCGCTTTTCGCCGGACGGAGCGAAGCAATCCCCCACATGCAGGAGATTGCTTCGTCCTGAAGGATGCTGGCGCAATCGCAAACGGCGCTCCTCGCAATGACCGCTGACTGATGATGCCGCTGCCCGCAACATGAAACAGCCCTAGTCAATCGTGACCCGATGGTTGACCGGGCAATGGAGCTGTGCTATAGTAGTTCGTCGGAGGAGATCAATGAGCGTCCAAATGGTTATCGAACTACCCAGAGTACAAAGCAGCCAGATGGTTGTCCGTGCGTTGGATACCTACAAACTACGCCTGCGGGCCAGCATCGAGCGCACACGGCGGCGACTGAGTGGTTTCGAGCGACGTTACGGAGTGACGACGGCTCAATTCTTGGACTGCATGTCGGCGGAAGACCTTGAAGGCGGTGATCTGGAATACGTGGACTGGGCCGGCGAGGCGAAAATGCTAGATGGGTTGAGATCAGAACTGGCGGAGCTTGAGGATGCTCGCTACCGACTTTCCTGAATACAGTCGCGAGATTTCTGATCTCCTGAATGGCATCGTCAAGGCCGGTCATGCGACGCTGATCAATCTGCAAATTGATCAGCGTTCTGCTGTGCGTGGGCTGATCAATAGTCACTTGCTCTTTCAGGATGATTCAGAACTCCACCTCCGCGAATTCGTGGATTTGACCCAGGTTGAGCCGCGGGTCATGTACGTGTATCATTTCCAGGATGCGTCTGGCAAGTTGGTGTTCCGCTATGACAACGCCGTTCATCGGCCGCCCCTACCGCAACTGAGCCACAAGCATATTGCTGATGAGGTCATCGCAGCACTGGCGCCGACGCTGATGGACGTGTTGGATGAAATCCTGGCAAGACACGTAGCCGGTGATTAGGGCTGCTATATTCCCAGGAGTCTATAGAGTATGTGTCCACTCTGGGGCGGCCGGTTCAGCGCCGCCAATGATCCTCTGATGGCGCGCTTCAACGCATCCCTGCCGTTCGACTGGCGGCTGTGGGAAGCCGACATCGCCGGCTCTATCGCCTGGGCAGGCGCCATCTGCCGGGCCGGCCTGCTCACCGCGGCCGAGCATGGTCAGATCGTCGCGGGGCTGACCGCGCTGCGCGACGAGATCGCCGTGAGCAGCGCGCCTGACGCTGCGGAAAACGCCTGGTGCGTGAACGCGGCCGACGAAGACATCCACAGCTACATCGAGCGCCGGCTCACCGAGCGCATCGGCCCCGTGGCGGGCAAGCTGCACACCGGCCGCAGCCGCAACGACCAGGTGGCGACCGACGTGCGGCTCTGGCTGAAATGGCAGATAGTAGGTAGGGGACAGGAGGCAGAGGCCAGAGGTCAGGGGTCAGGAGTCAGGAGGCAGGAGGCCAGAGGTCAGAGGTCAGGGGTCAGGAGTCAGGAGTCAGCTTCCAGCTTCCAGCTTCCAACCTCCAACCTCCAACCTCCAACTTCCAACCTCCAACCTCCAGCCTCCGACCTCCAACCTCCAACCTCCAGCTTAGATGGCGCGCTGGCCGAGCTGATCCGCGCTGCCGTAGATCGCGCGGCGGCGGAGATCGAAGTGCTGATGCCGGGCTACACCCACGTTCAACCAGCCCAGCCGGTCCGCTGGAGCCACTGGCTGTTGAGCCACGCCTGGGCCTGGCAGCGCGATCGCGCGCGGTTGGCTGATCTGCTGCGACGGGTGGACGTGTCGCCGCTCGGCGCGGGCGCGCTGGCGGGCTGTCCCTTCCCCATTGACCGCGGTCAACTAGCCGCGGAGCTGGGCTTCGCCGCGGTCAGCCCGAACAGCATAGATGCGGTGAGCGATCGCGACTTCGTGGCCGAATTCCTCTTCTGGGCCGCGCTCCTGGGCGTGCACCTGAGCCGCTGGGCCGAGGATCTGATCCTCTGGAGCAGCCGCGAGTTCGGCTTCGTCACGTTGGCCGACGCCTACAGTACCGGTTCAAGCTTGATGCCGCAGAAGAAAAACCCAGATGCCGCGGAACTGCTGCGCGGCAAGGCGGGGCGATTGGTGGGCGGCCTGACGGGGCTGCTGGTGATGCTCAAGGGGCTGCCCAGTTCCTACGACAAGGACCTGCAAGAGGACAAGGAACCGCTCTTCGACGCCGTGGACACCCTCGCGCTGGCCTTGCCTGTGGCCCAGGGCATCCTCCAAACGCTGAGCATCCATCCCGACCGGATGCAGGCCGCGCTGGGCGATGAGTTGCTGGCCACCGATCTGGCCGATGCGCTCGTGCGCGGCGGCGTGCCGTTCCGAGAGAGCCATCACCTGGTCGGGCAGGCGGTGCGACGGGCCGAGGCTGTAGGATGCGCCCTGCGCGAGCTTCCGCTGGTCGAGCTGCAAGCCATCAGCCCACACTTCTCGGCCGAGATGGGGGCGGTCTGGGACTTCGCACGGTCGGTGGAGCAGCGCGGCGTGGTCGGCGGAACCGCCCACGCCGCAGTCGCCGAGCAGATCGCGGCCCTGCGGCAGGCGCTGTCCTTAGAACGGTACGCGGACGAGCGCCGATGAACGCGGATGGTCTCTTTTCACCTGCTGTGGCGCCGCGCCCGGCATGGGCAACTGCCCTGAAAATACCGACCAACGACCGATGGCCGACGACGGCTGACCGGCGCGCATTTTCATCCCCCGCGGCACCGGCCGCGGCATGAGCAACTGTCCTGGAAATAGGACGCCCACTGCCTTGGTCTCGAGGCTGTGCGAAGCCTCCTTCAGGATCAGCCGGTTTCTGCCGCCGACCACCAAACCGGCTGAAGCCTCCAAACCAGCCAGCGTCTTGCAATCCGCAATCTAAAATCCCCACGCGCGTCGTTTGGCTCCTCGCCGTGTTATCAGAAGTACTACTATCTTGATGTGTCGTGAGGAGGCGCTCCTTGACTCGTCCAGACTCTCAACGCGTCGTTGTCACAGGTCTTGGTCTGGTGACGCCGGTGGGCAACGATGTCGCCAGCTCCTGGGCCGCCCTACTAGCCGGCCGTTCGGGCATCGGCCCCATCACCGCATTCGATGCCAGCGACTTGCGAACCCGCATTGCCGCCGAGGTGAAGGATTTCGATCCTACCCTGTACATTGATCGCAAGGAAGCGCGGCGCATGGATCGCTTCCTCCACTTCGCGGTCGCCGCGGCGCACCAGGCGCTGGCCGATGCAGACCTGAATCTCGCGCAGTATGATCTGCGCCGGGTAGGCGTGGTGATCGGGTCTGGCATCGGCGGCATCCACACCCTGATGGAGCAGAACCAGGTCCTGGCAGAACGCGGCCCCCGCCGGGTCAGCCCGTTCACCGTGCCCAGCCTGATGCTCAACAGCGCCGCGGCGCAAGTCAGCATCATCTTCGGCGTGCGCGGCCCCAACCTGGCGCTGGCGACCGCCTGCGCCACAGGCAGTCATGCCATCGGCGAGGCGGGCTGGATCATCCGCCGCGGCTCGGCCGATGTGATGATCGCCGGCAGCTCCGAGGCGGCCATCATTCGCCTGGCCATGGCCGGGCTGGACAATATGGGCGCGATGAGCGCACGCAACGCGGAGCCGCCACGAGCATCGCGGCCCTTCGATGCGGGCCGCGATGGCTTCGTAATGGGCGAGGGCGCCGGGATCTTGATCCTGGAACGGCTCGATCTGGCGCGTGCACGTGGGGCGCGCATCTATGCCGAGCTGGTCGGCCACGGCATCACCGCGGACGCGTTTCACATCACCGCGCCGGCCGAGGATGGCGCTGGCGCGGCGGAGTGCATGCAGATGGCGCTGGATGATGCGGGCTTGCCGCCTTCCGCGGTGGACTACATCAACGCGCATGGCACCAGCACGCCGCTCAACGACGCGACCGAGACCCGGGCGATCAAACAGGTCTTCGGCGAGCACGCGTATCGGGTGGCGATCAGCTCCAGCAAGAGCATGACCGGGCATCTGATGGGCGCGGCCGGCGGCATCGAAGCGGTTTTCAGCGTCCTGGCGATCCGCGACCAGATCGCGCCGCCCACCATCAACTACGAAACGCCTGACGCGGCGTGCGATCTCGATTACGTGCCCAACACTGCGCGGCCCGCCAGGGTGGACGTGGCCATGTCCAATTCCTTTGGGTTCGGCGGCCACAACGGAACGGTGCTGTTCGTCAGAGTCCCGCCTGCCCCGCTGGAGGGGGCGGCATGAACGGCGAACGCTTTGCTCAGATCACCGGCTGGGGTATGTGTGTGCCCGAGCGCGTGTTGACCAACGCTGACCTGGCGAAGGTCATGGATACGACCGATGAATGGATCACCTCACGCACCGGCATTCGCGAGCGCCGGGTCGTCTCGGACGCGAAGGAGAGCACTGTCACCCTGGCGATTCGGGCCGGCCGCGAGGCGCTCCTGACCGCCGCTCTGCCGCCCGTCGAGCTCGACCTGGTGATCGTCGCCACAGCCACTCCAGAGTACATCTTCCCTTCTACCGCTTGCCTTGTGCAAGATGCCCTGGGCGCAGTCAACGCCGGCGCGTATGACCTGAGCGCGGGCTGTTCCGGCTTTATCTACGCGCTGAGCGCGGCGGCCGACGCGGTCCGCAGCGGCAGCGCCGACCACGTGCTGGTCATCGGCGCAGAGACCCTGTCGCGCATCACCGACTGGACCGATCGCAACACCTGCGTGTTGTTCGGCGATGGGGCAGGCGCGCTGATCGTTAGCGTCCGTCACGAGCGCTGCGGCATCCTGGCCTCGGTTCTGGGCAGCGATGGCTCTGGCGGCGAGCTGCTGATCCTACCAGCCGGCGGCAGCCACGCGCCGGCCAGCCACGAGACGGTGAGCGCAGGCGAACACTTCATCAAGATGAACGGCCGCGAGGTTTTCCGTTTCGCCACGACCGTGATGCCCAGGGCCGCCGAGTCAGTGGTGCGCAAAGCCGGTTGGCATCTGGATGATCTGAAATTGATCATCCCGCACCAGGCCAACACGCGGATCATCGAGTCGGCGGTCAAGCGCCTGAGTCTGCCGCCGGAACGATTCTTCATCAACCTCGAACGGTACGGGAATACCTCTTCGGCTTCGATCCCCATCGCGCTCTGCGAAGCGATTGACGAGGGGCGGATCAGTTCGGGCGACAAGCTGGCACTGGTGGGTTTCGGCGCGGGGCTGACGTGGGCCGCGGTGGCCATCGAATGGGGCGTGCCTCTGCCTGCCAGACCACAGCCGTGGTATCGCCGAGTCTTCGCCCATGTCTTCTTCTTCCTGGCCGGCCTTCGTTCCACTGCGCGACGCTCGGCGCGTCGCCTGTACCACGTCGTCGCCGGGCCGGTGGGTCGTCCTGGCTTGTCTGGCCGTATACGCAAGGCCGCAGATCGGTTGCAGGCCTGGCTCAGACGATAACCGAATCTGGCTGCGCGTCGACAGCCGGGCCGGGAAGGCTCATCCGACCCGGCGCGAAGGCCGCAACAACGGTCCCAATCACTCCATGTGTTCGCAGGATGACCGGCAGCGCGACACTACCCCTTCGCGTTCTTCGCGCTTCGTGCCTTCGTGGAACTTCGCGCCTCCGTGATCCAACCCTACCGCCGCCGCAGAACCATCGGCAGATACGCCGGATGCGACGTCCTGAAGTGAAACTCCGCGCTCTCTGAGGCGTTGCCGCTGCGATCAACGCCCCGCACCTTGAAGTAGTAGACCGTACCCGACGGCAGATCGGTCAAGACTATCTCGTGCTGCCTGGCGTAGAGCACATCGCTGGCCGTGTGGGGGTAAATGCCGCGCTGAGTCCCATAGGCGACCGTGCTGGTGGCGTACTCGTCCGTCGTCCAGGCGATCGTGACGCTATTGTGCGCGGCCCTTGCCGTCACTCCACTGATCTGGGGGGCGGACGTGTCGTTGATCAGGGTTATGGGATAGCTGAAGGCCAACTGGCGGTTGGTATTGGCATACTGGAAAATGATCCGGTCGTTCACCTGCGCCAGTAACGTCTGGAGCGCGCCCGGCACGGCCGTCAGGCGCAGTTCGCGGTTCGTGTTCGCGTACTGGAAGATGATGCGATCCGGCTAAACTCTAGTTTCGGCTAACTTCAAATTGGCCGTTCCCCCGAACCTGCGGTAAACTGGCCGGGGTATCTTCTCAATTTGTAGGGGCGCACCCTTGCGGTCGCCCCGGCGGGCAGGCGCAAGGCCATGCCCCTACCCCGGATTATTGAGAAGATACTGGCCGGGTTGTTGATTCCATGGCGGAG
Source organism: Chloroflexota bacterium (assembly GCA_016876015.1). GTDB lineage: Bacteria > Chloroflexota > Anaerolineae > CG2-30-64-16 > CG2-30-64-16 > VGOD01. The sequence goes on along the minus strand of VGOD01000075.1, from coordinate 375 downwards.
GCGTGGTCGCATGAGTGAACAGACATCGCAAAGGGATCCAGCCTGTTTCGGCGGGTCAAAGGCTCAGCGGCGCCGGTATAAGGCCCGTTTCAGGGCGGTTGGACAACCCAATTCACGTTCTGAAGACCTCGCCGCGATGACGAGGCCCTCGGTGCTGCCCGCAATACCTTCCAGACAGTATTCTGCCCGAAAGCCGGTTAGCCGAAACTAGAGCTAAATAAAAGCAGTAGGTGCAGATATAACATACAAGCCCCTCCGTGCTAAAATGGACACCATAGATTGTCATGCCGTGTTATGGAGGGGCATAAACACATGCAACGACTCACACGCGAGCCAACGGTTCAACGACGTTCCTATCGTCCCGAACAGCAGTCT
>VGOD01000074.1 GCA_016876015.1 Chloroflexota bacterium | reverse complement strand
GCCTGCTAGAGGCGTCGCCGCCGACGGCTGGCAGCTTATCCCCGTTACGCCCTTGCACGCCGCCGGGTGTGTACCACGCACCCAACGTAGGGCGTCGCTGTCACTCCTCCGCCAGGAGGTCAGGAGTAGGCAAGTTACCTTGCCGCACCTGCATGAACACCCAGTTGTCGAAGGCCAGACCTACCGGTGGCCTGTCCTTCGCTACCCTGCCCCCCGCTGACGCGGTTTCGGGTAAACGGATCGCACGAAGTGGTGTTAGGCCCCACCCAAGCACCAGACCACCAAAACGCCGGACGCCGCTCATGACGGCGAATCGTGCTGACGGCCCGCTGCGCCACCCGCGACCCAACGGGATGTATTTCGTTGACCGTTTGGCTAAACGCCCGCCAGCACAGCCTCACGGTGCATTTCCTCGCGAATGATGCGCCGAAGCCGATCTTCCAACTCGTCGCGTTCCATCGCTTGGCGTAGCGTCTCGTTGATCAAGGTCTGGTAGCCACGTTCGCCAGCTCGCGCTTTGAAATACTCGACCAGTCCGGTGTCCAGCAACATCGTTACGCGCCGTTTGCGCGGGGTAGATTGGAGGTTGACCCGAAAAGTCGCCCGATCCAGGTCGGCTTGGGTGACTTGAGGGTAGTCGTCCAACTCGTCAGAGGTTCTGGAAGAATAGCCGTTGTTCATCTTTGTCTGCCTCACGCATGGAAATGACATGAATCTCATCTTCGCTTTCGGTATGCACGATGACCACCACCTTGCCGCGTAACACACCGAGCGTCACCCAGCGCGTTTCGCCGTAGTCCTCCCGATCATCCTCGAAGGTGAACGTTGGGCCGGCAAAGACGACTTGAGCATCGGCAAAGTCCAGGCCGCGCCGTTGGCGGGTGATTTGCCGTTTGGGTTCGTGCCAGGTGAAGCGCATGGTCACTATTATGCATATAATCGTGTGTATGTCAATGCGCAGACAGACGCTTCAAGAATTCGCTTGCTGTTTTCCACTCTCCGTGACCTTCGTTGGCTGTGTGAGGTGAGCTTCTATAGCGCGTCGTGCCTTATCCTGCTGGTTGCCCCACGTTTGAAGTTACCATTCCAATTAACCCAGAACCATTGCTCTGACTGCTTGAAGTTTTCATCACCTACCACGATGTGAAAATAGTATCTTCCGATAGGGTATTCCCAGTCATAGCCCTTCTTACCAGCAGACACATCGGTTCTAATTCTTAGCCTAAATTTCGCACCTTACGAATCGCATAGAAAGGCCACAGGCGCGGCGGTAGTGTGACGCAAGGGCCTGGTGGCGGGCTGCTGCGCCGGGTTGCCGGGCAAAAAGGCCGCGCCGACGGGCTGTTGCCCGGCCGGAGCGCCTTTGCTCTGGGCGGTGGGCGCACTCCGCCCACCCGGCTGCATCGGCTCAACATCGCCGCGGGGCTGGCAGTAAGCGTTCCAGCGCCGGTTCGCCTGCGGTGAGTACCTGGTACGGTCGGGGTGTGGGGGCGGCGGTTTGCACCATCTCGGCCAACGCCACGGTCACCAGTTGGAGCAGAGCCAGCAGATCGGGCTCCACATGAGCCAGGCGGCGCAGGGTGCTACCATCCCAGCAGTGCGTCTCAATCAAGGTCAGCGGTTCCAATTGGGCATCTGACCAGGCCGTGATGAGGGCCTTGAGGGCGGGGGTGGCGGCTGTGAGGCCGGTCAAGTGGCGCAAGCCGCTGCGGTCATAGAGCAAGGCGATTTCGGCATCCAGCATGGCGCGGTCGCCCACCACCAGGGTCTCCTGCAAGGGCTGGCCGTGCTGACGCAACCAGTCCGCCAGGTTGTTCAGGTTCGTCTCCACGGTCGCCTGATCGGCCGTGCGGCCGGACCAGGCCTGCCACGGAAACACCGGGCCGGACCGCCCGGCGTCAGGACTCACGACACCCAAAAGCGGGGCGTCTGACGTTGGAATGACGGCCCCTCGCAAAACTCTGTACCGCACCCTCGCTCGGAACCGGACTTGTCAACCGTCTGCAACGGGCGTATAATAGTCGCCAGAGCACCGGCGCATTCCAGGAGGCGGCCGGCAATCCAGAGGAGGATGGCGATGAAACTTCAGCGCGTTTTGGGTCTTGTGTTGCTCCTGCTGGCGCTTGGCAGCGCCCACGCTCTCGCGGGCCTGACCAGCTCCGCGGCAGAGACCGATCTAGTCGCCGCGGTCAGATACGCTGTGGTTAATGTGCGCGGCGGCCCCGGCACCGACTACCCGATCCTGGCCACGGCGGTGCGCGGGCAAACTTTCTTCGTTACTGGCCGCAACGCGGCGGGCGATTGGCTGCAGGTCTGCTGTGTGAAAGACACCCCGGCCTGGATCTGGCAGCCGCTCCTCAGACTGGACGGGGAGCTGGAAAGCCTGCCGATCGTGCGCACGCCCGCCAGGAGCACGCCAACGCCGCCGGTCGGCTGGCGGGGCGAGTATTTCGCCAATCGCGATCTGGCCGGGCCGGCGACACTGGTGCGGACAGATTCGGAGCTGAACTTCCGCTGGGTGGATGTCTCACCTGGCCCCCAGGCGCCCGCGACAAACTTCTCCGCGCGCTGGACCCGCACGGTTTGGCTGGAGGCGGCCGACTACGATTTCATCGCCCAGGCCGATGACGGTGTGCGGGTCTACCTGGACAATCGGCTGATACTGGACGCCTGGCGCGAACAGCCACCGACCACCTATCGCCAGTCTGTCGGCCAGGTCGCCGCGGGCGCTCATGATGTGAGGGTGGAATATTTCCAGGCCCACGGCGACGCGACCATCTTCGTCTGGTGGGAGAAACGGGGCCAGTTTCCCGATTGGCGCGGAGAGTACTTCGAGGACATCACGCTGCAAGCGCCCCCTCTGCTGGTGCGCAACGATCCCGCGATTGACTTCAATTGGGGGCTTGGCTCGCCCCATCCCGCGGTGCCGGCCGACAACTTCAGCGTGCGGTGGACGCGTCAGGTCTCGTTCGAGCCGGGGAACTATGATTTCCTCGCTCGCACCTCTGACGGTGTGCGCATCTATGTGGACGGCTGGCTGGCGCTGGATGAATGGCGCGACACGACTGCTGGTTATGTCACCTACACTCGCCGGTTCGACAACCTCGGCGGAGGCGTCCATACTGTCGTTGTCGAATACTACGAGCGCGGCGGGATCGCGTATGCGATGGTGTGGTGGGAGAAACGGTAGGACCGCCCCGCAGGTTGAAAACCTTCGCGCCCTACTCGAGCAGCTCCTCCCAGTGCTGGTGCACCTTCTCGATCGCCCGCACGATGTCATCCATGTCGTCCCGCGTCCCCAACAAAAGCGATTGCGTCAGCCAGACCGCCTCGCGACACGCCCGTTCGCAAACAGGATAGTCGGACGCGTCGTAGCGCAGATCGGGCCGCACGGTCCGGTAACCGTTGAACGGCCCAAAACGCCGCTCGGCGAAGATCGGTTGCGCATAGAGGCCGACGCGATAGCCGCTGCTGCACGGGATACCCTCGGCGTTCAGCGCGGCCACGAAGCGATCACGCGGGATGCCGCCGAACGCGGCCGGATCATACCGGAACATGTAGAGGTGGTAGGAGTGCCGCGTCACGGCCTGGCCGCGCGCCATCGGCCGGATGCCAGGGATTGGGGCCAACTTGCTGTTGAGGTACAACCCGTTCTCGTCTCGCAGACGGGTTTGCTCCTCCAGGCGGCCGAGTTGGGCCAGAAGAAGCGCACCCTGCCATTCGGTCATGCGGTAGTTGCCGCCGATGAGGTGATGCTCGTACCAGGCGCCGTGCGGCAGGCGACCACAATTGTGGTACGAACGGCAGAGCCGGCTGTAAGCCTCGGCGTTGGTGAGGATCATCCCCCCTTCGCCGGCCGTCAGGTTCTTGGACGATTGGAAGGAGAAACAGCCCATATCGCCCACCGCGCCGAGCTTCCGCCCCCGATACAGGGCGCCGTGCGCATGCGCGGCGTCCTCGATCACCACCAGGCCGTGCTGCCGGCCGAGCGCGTTGATCTGCTCCATGTCGGCCACCTGACCAGCGAAGTGAACCGGAATGACCGCGGCCGTGCGCGGGGTAATCGCGGCCGCGATCTGGTCAGGATCAATGTTGTAGGTATCCGGCTCGATGTCTGCGAAGATGGGCGTGGCGTTGGCCTCGACCACGGCGGTCGCGGTGGCCAGGAAGGTGTAGGGAGGGACGATCACCTCGTCTCCCTCTTTGACGCCCGCTGCCAACAACGCAAGCCGCAAGGCTGTAGTCCCGCTGCTCACGCCAATCGCGTAGTCGGCGTCCTGGTATGCGGCGAACGCCTCCTCGAACGCAGCCACGCGGTCGCCGCTCAGCCGTCCCCACTGTCCGCTGCGCAGCACGTCGAGGAGGGCAGCCTCTTCCTCGGCGCCAGCGATCGGCCATGTCGGAAAGGGCCGTTCTCGCGTCTTAGGACCGCCATTGATTGCCAGTGTATGCGCCATAGACCCACCTTGAGCTCTGAGCCTCGCCTTTCGGGCGGCCGGGGATGAGTTTTTGCGTTGCAGGTTGACTTCAATATCCAGGGGGCTGATGGAAGGATGCGTCAGGCGACTGCCGCAGGCGTCCCGTGATGGCGCTCTGCATCCGGCGACTCGCGCAACAATTCGATCGCATGGGGCAACACCGGCGCGATGACCGCCAGGTTCTCCACCGCGGCCTTGGGGCTGCCGGGCAGGTTGACGATCAGGGTGCGGCCACGGATGCCGGCGACGGCCCGGCTCAACATGGCATGAGGTGTGATGTGCAGGCTGGCCCCGCGCATCGCCTCGGCCAGGCCAGGGGCCGCGCGATCCACCACGTTGGCCGTGGCTTCGGGCGTCACATCGCGCGGCGCGAACCCGGTGCCGCCCGTCGTCAGAATCAGATCAAGTCGCAGAACATCCGCCCCGCGCGCCAGCCACGCCGCGATCGCCGGCTGATCATCCGGCACGATGTTGCGCGCGACCACTTGGGCTCCAGCCAGGCTCTCGACCACGGCGCGCGCGACAGCCGGCCCTCCCATGTCAGGCCGTTCCCCGCGCGCGCTGCGGTCGCTCACGGTCAAGACTCCTACGCGGATCATGTGGCTTTCTGGACGTTGGATGTTGGGCTCCATCGTCCAACCTCTAACTTCCAGCCTCCAACCTCCAACCTACCGCTTCGTGTACTGTGGAGCCTTGCGCGCACGCTTGAGGCCGTACTTCTTGCGCTCTTTGGCGCGCGGATCGCGGACCAGCAAGCCATTCGACTTGAGCACCGGCCGCAGGTTCTCATCGGCTTCGCACAGGGCGCGGGCGATGCCATGCGCTACCGCGCCGGCCTGCCCGGAAGTGCCGCCGCCGGCCACGTGCACGCTGATGTTGTACGTATCGGCCGTTTCAGTCACTTGCAGCGGCCGGTTGATCTCCAAGACGTCGGTCATGCGCGGGAAGTACTCCGCAAGCGGACGCTCGTTGACGAGAACGGCGCCCGTACCCGGATAGATGCGCACCCGGGCCGTGCTGGTCTTGCGTCGGCCGACTGCTTCATAATACCTGACTGTCATCTAGTAAGTCTCCTCCCTGGTGCGCAGACAGCGAACACGCTGCTGAGCGGAGTCTCTGTCACGCCAACGGAAACGGTTTGGGCTGCTGGGCCTGGTGCGGATGCTCAGGTCCAGCGTACACCTTCAGCTTCTTGATGAGTTGGCGACGCTGGCGGTTGCGGCTGAGCATGCCCAACACGGCCGCCTGGATCACCCGTTCGGGATGGGTAGCCAATTGCTTGCGCAAGCTGGTCTCAGCCAGACCACTGGGATACCCCGACCAGCGATAGTAGATCTTCTGGTCGAGCTTGCGACCGGTTACGTGCACCTTCTCGGCGTTGACGACGACGACATAGTCGCCGCAGTCAATTCCGGGGGTGTAGATCGGCTTGTGTTTGCCCTTCAATACGTTTGCAATTTGCGTCGCCAGTCGCCCCAGCGTCTGATTCGCAGCATCCACCACAAACCACTCACGCTGCTCCTGGGCTTCTTCGGCAGTTGCGCTATACGTTCTCACATTTGCCTCGCTTCTTCGTACTCCACTTGCATCAAACATAACCCACAGGCCGGGGCCGGCGGTGCGGCCTGAGCCCGATCACGGGCCGCTAACACTGCGCTCATGCGCTCGACCGGCCAGAAGCCGCTGCCCACCTGCAACATCGTCCCCACCAGGCTCCGCACCATCCCGCGCAAGAAAGCATTCCCCACTACGTCAAAGAACAGCCGAGATTCCTCTCGCAGCCAACGAGCGTCATACACGCAGCGCACGGTGCTATCGCCCTGCGTGGGCTGACCAAAGCTGGCGAAGTCGTGCTGGCCCACTACGATCTCAGCCGCGGCCTGCAAAGCTCCCAAATCTAGCGGCTCAGTCACCAAGTGCGCATACCGCCGCTCTAGCGGGGAGCGCAATGGCTGGTTCAGCACCGTATAGCGATAGTATCGCCGGATCGCGCTGAACCTGGGATGCCAATCCAGTTCCGCGAGGCCGAGCTGCATCACGGCCACGTCAGCGGGCAACACCGCGTTGAGCGCCCGCTGCAGTGCGGGCAAGGGATGGCGCCACGCGGTGTGAAAGGCAATGACCTGGCCCTGGGCATGAACTCCTGCATCGGTGCGGCCCGCACCAACCACTCGCGTGGTTGCCTGCGTCACCTGCGCCAGAGCCGCCTCGAGGACCCCTTGTACTGTTCGCCCTGCCGACTGCCACTGGAAACCCAGGAAGTCGGCGCCGTCATAGGCAATGACTGCGCGGATGTAGTGATCGCACATCTCCGCACTCGTTCACTGCTCGTCACTTTCTGGCTGGCGCTGTCTTCGTCTCGGCTTTGGCCGGTTTCTCCACCAGCTCTAACACCGCCATCTCTGCGCCATCGCCCAGGCGCTGACCGACTTTGACCAGCCGGGTGTAGCCGCCGGCCCGGTCAACAAAACGCGGTGCGATCTCATCGAACAACCGCTTGGTCACATTGGGGTCAGTAAGCACGCGCGCGGCCAGCCGTCGCGCATGGACCGGGTTGCCCCCCTCGGCCATACTGCGCTTGGCAATCGAGATCAAATGCTCGGCGTCGTCGCGCATGGAACGCGCTTTCGCCTCGGTGGTCTGGATGCGATCGTGGCGAAACAGATCGGTGATCAAACCGCGCCACAACGCCCTGCGCTGGCTGGCGTTACGTCCTAGTTTGCGTCCGTAAACTCGATGCTTCATCGAGAACTCTCCACATCGTATGACACGTGCGCAGCGCGCTGGATCGTACCACGCAACGCGCTGCGCCCAACTCATCCTTCGTCGTCCGGAGCCTCGAGAGGCTCTTCCACAACCACCGCCTGACTGGGCTGATAGGAGATGACCGCCAGGAAACCTTTGGCGTCGAGCTTCTCGATCAACTCGGTCAACGACTTGCGACCGAAGTTTCGGATAGCCAGGACCTCTTCTTCACCCTTATCCAGCCGCTCCAGAACCTCGCCCACCTTGGTGATGCCTGCACGCTTTAAGCAGTTGTAGGCGCGCACGGGCAGCTCCAGTTCTTCGATCGGCACATCGTAGACGCGGCTGGGCACGCCGCGCGCCTCCACAGGTTTAGCCTCGGTGGGCATGACATCGGCGCCCGCGATCAGCATCAGGTGCTGCAACAGCAACTTGGCCGCCTCGCGTTGCGCCACTTCAGGCGCCACGGTGCCATCGGTCCAAATCTCCAGCGCAAGACGATCGTAGTTGGTCTGTTGGCCGATACGTGCCTTTGCGACGATGTAATTCACCTTGCGCACCGGGCTATAGATCGCATCCACCGGGATTTCGCCCAGCGGCAGCTTGCCCCGCTGTTCAGCCGGAGAGTAGCCCCGGCCCCGGTGCACGGTGAGCTCCAGATCAATATCCACTTCCGGCGAGTCGGCGGTGAGCAACAGCAGATCAGGGTTGACCACCTCGACTTCGGGCGGGCAGATCAGATCGCCGGCCGTCACCGGCCCCTCACTGCGCACGTCCACATGCAGGCGCACCGGCTCATCCACTTCGGACTTCAGCCGGAGCTGCTTGATGTTGAGCAAGAGCGCCGTCGTATCCTCCCGCACATGCGGGATCGCAGAGAACTCGTGATGCACGCCGCTGACGCGGACCGAAGTCACGGCTGCGCCGGGCAAGGAAGACAACAACACACGGCGCAAAGCGTTGCCCAGGGTCACGCCATAGCCACTCTCCAACGGGCCAATCACGAACCGCCCGTAGTTGCGCGCACTCGCCTCGCGCTCGATCTTGGGCAGCACGAAGTTCAACAAGGCTCTACCCCCTCTCGATTGCAGATCGCAGATCTCAGATTGCTGATGGTACTCCCGACAGGGAGCCTTCTGCAATCTGAAATCTCACATCTTCAATCCACTAACGGCTATAGTACTCGACGATCAACTGTTCTTGCAGCGGCAGATCCACCGACTGGCGATCTGGCATGCCAACCACACGGGCAGTCCAGCGTACAGGGTCGAATTGCAGCCATGCCGGCGTCGTACGCTCGCCGAGACGCTCGGCAGTCTGCTTGAAGAAGCCGTTGCTGCGGCTGTTGGGCCGCACCTCGATCTCGTCGCCGATCTCCAACAGGTAGGAGGGAATGCTGTGATTGTGACCGTTGAGCAGGAAATGACCGTGACGCACCAACTGGCGCGCTTGCGCGCGCGAATCGGCCAGCCCTAGCCGATAGACCACGTTATCCATGCGGCGCTCTAGCATGATGAGCAGCGTAACGCCGGTTTGCCCCTTGACGCGCAGCGCCCGGCGGAAGTAGCGGCGGAACTGCCGCTCCTGCACGCCATAGATGCGCCGCGCCTTTTGCTTCTCGCGCAACTGCAGAGCATAGTCCGATTCCTTGCGCCGGAAAGTACCCTTCTTGCCGTGCATGCCTGGCGCATAGTTGCGCTTCTCGTAAGAACACTTCGGAGTAAAGCATCGCTCGCCTTTCAGGAAGAGCTTCATGCCTTCTCGTCGGCAAAGCTTACACACTGAACCGGTATGACGTGCCAACTGATCCTCCTATACTCAGTAGATCACGATTTTGATGCTCCAAGCCGGTCTGTGACCGGCGGTCGGGGGTCACAGACCCCCTCTGAGCTTGAATCTGTGATCTACTGATACTGTGTATGTAGACCCAAAGAGGTTTACGGCTTGGCGACCTTCATCCCTCTTGCAGCGGATGTTAGATGTTGGACGTTGGATGTTGGAACGTGGAAGACCAACTTCCAACTTCCAACCCCCAACCTCTAGACCCGGCGTTTCTTCGGCGGCCGGCAACCATTGTGCGGGATGGGGGTGACATCCGTAATCGAACGCACCCGCAGTCCTGCACCCTGCAACGAGCGGATTGCGGCCTCACGGCCAGGGCCGGGGCCTTTCAGAAACACATCGGCTTCGCGCATCCCCACATCCATGGCGGCCCTGGCAGCTTGAGCCGCGGCGATCTGGGCCGCGTAGGGCGTGCTCTTGCGCGAACCTTTGAAGCCGGACGAACCGGTACTCGTCCAGGTCAACGTGTTGCCCTGCAAGTCCGTGACCGTCACGATGGTGTTGTTGAACGTGGACTGAATGTGCACCTGTCCCTGCGGCACCATCCGCTTCTCGCGACGCGGCCCCGCGGCGCGGCGCGGGCGCCGCCCACCACTGGCCGGCTGTCCTGCTGCTGTTGGTTTGGGCATCTAGATCTCCCCTATGTCTTACTTCCGCGCACGCTTCTTGCCGGCGACCGTCCGGCGGGCGCCGCGCTTGGTGCGGGCGTTGGTTCGCGTGCGCTGGCCATGCACCGGCAGGTTGCGGCGATGCCGCAGGCCCCGGTAGCTGCCGATCTCCTGCAGACGCTTGATGTTCATCGCCACCTCGCGGCGCAGGTCCCCTTCCACCTTGTAGTTGCGCTCAATGACCTCACGCAGGCGCGCCACCTGGGCCTCATCCAAATCTCGCACCCGAACATCGGGGCTGATCCCCGTCATCTGCAAGATCTCGCGGCTGGTGGCCACCCCGATGCCGTAGATATAAGTCAGGCCATATTCCGCCCGCTTTTCTCGTGGTAAGTCCACACCTGCAATACGAGCCATGCGCTCCTCCTATTCGACAATAGACGCTGGCCGGCAGACCATGGGCGCGCATGGCGCTCTCGCCGCCGCCGGGCGTCGCTCAGTTTCCTTGCTTCTGTTTGTGCTTCGGGTTGACGCAGATCACGTGCACCACACCATGGCGCCGGATGATCTTGCACTTATCGCAAATGCGCTTGATTGAAGGTCGGACTTTCATAGCTACCTCTCTCTGGACGGCGAGGCCGATTTCGCAAGAAACCCGCCGGCAGTCGCCGCTTCACAATACCGTCAAAATCTCGGGCCCATTCTCCATGATCGCGATGGTGTGTTCGAAATGGGCTGACCGCTTGCCATCGGCTGTCACCACAGTCCAACCATCGGACAATGTCCTGGTGCGCCAGGTGCCTATATTCACCATCGGCTCCAGAGCGAACGTCATGCCGACCTTGATTTCCGGGCTGCGCCTGGCCCCGCGCGGCACGTAGTTCAGCACCTGCGGCTCCTCGTGCATCTTGCGGCCAACGCCGTGACCGGTGTATTCCCGAACCACGGTGAAACCTCGCTGGTTGACATACTGCTCGATCGCACGCGAAATGTCGCTCACCCGATTGCCGACATGGGCCTGCGCGATGCCGGCCCATAGCGCGCCCTCTGTCGCACTCAACAGCCGCTCTGCTTCATTGTCAATCTGACCCACCGGATAGGTCCAGGCTGAATCGCCAACCCAGCCACGATACGTGGCCCCAACATCTACTGCGATGATATCGCCTGGCTCTAGCCACCGCCCACTGGGAAAACCGTGAACGATTACCTCGTTAACCGAGATGCAAACGCTGTACGGAAAATCGTTCTTGCCCGTGTGCGGATAACCCAGAAAGGTGGGCGTCGCCCCGTGCGCTCGAATGATCTCATCCGCCCTGGCGTTCAACTGCGCGGTGGTGATGCCGGGCTTGATCATATCCCGCAGCGCCTGGTGTACACGAGCCACAATGCGACCCGCCTCGCGCATCAGGGCGATCTCGGCTTTTGACTTCAACGGAATCATCCGGTCTCAACCGCGTCAGGACTATCCTGGCCTCGACCCCTGCCACAGCCCCAGGCGCCCATCTACGCCGAAGACTTGCGCACCGTCGCCAGCAAGTCGGCTTGCACCTGCTCCATCGGCCGATCGCCGTCGAGGCTCACCAGGACACGCCGCGCATAATAGTAGCCGACCAGCGGCGCAGTCTGCTTGTAGTAGACAAACAGACGATTGCGCACCGTTTCCGGCTCGTCATCGGGGCGACGATACAGTTCGCCGCCGCACTTGTCGCACTTGCCTACCACCCGCGAAGGCGAGAACTGCACATGATACATCGCCTGGCAATCACGGCAGACACGGCGTCCCGCCAACCGGTTGATGACCGCGTCGTCGCTGACCTCTAGCAGCACCGCCCGGCTGACTTGCACGCCCTGCCCGGCCAACGCCGCATCGAGCGCGTCGGCCTGGGCCAACGTCCGCGGGAAGCCATCCAGGATGGCGCCGGCCGCGCTGTCGGGCCGGCTCAACCGCTCCATCACCATGCCGATTGTCACGTCATCGGGCACCAGCGCGCCGCTCTCCATATAGCCCTTTGCCAGCAACCCCAGGGGCGTCTCGTTCTTCAGGTTCTCCCGAAAAATGTCGCCGGAAGAGACCTGGGGCAGCCCTAACGCCTCGGCCAGCAGGCGCGCCTGAGTGCCTTTGCCGGCGCCTGGCGCGCCCAGCATGATGATGAATAGAGGCGCCACGCTATCTCCTGATGAATCCTTCATAGTGCCGCATCAGCAGTTGCGCCTCGAGCTGCTTCATCGTGTCCAACACCACACCAACGACGATCAGCAGGCCGGTGCTGGAAATCAGCAAGGTGCTGGTCGAAGCCCGACTCGCGGCCGCGCCGCCGACAAAGACCAGGTGCACCAGCCAGGGCAGAATCGCCACAAAACCCAGAAATAGCGCGCCCACGAGCGTGATGCGTGACATCACCCGGTTCAGGTATTGCTCGGTGTTGAAGCCCGGCCGGATGCCCGGAATGAAGCCGCCTTGCTTCTGCAACGTCTCCGACAGGTTCTGCTGCCGGAACACCACATCGGTGTAGAAATAGGTAAACCCGATCACCAACACCAGGTACAGGATCCAATACCAGTTGTACTGCGGGCTGAAAAACTGGTAGATGAACGTCGCCACCGTCGAAATCCACCCGACCGACGACCCGACGAAATAGCTGGCGATCGTGCTCGGAAAGATCAGAAAGCTGGAGGCGAAGATCAGCGGGATCATGCCTGCCGAGTTGACCCGCATCGGCACGTGCGTGCTCTGCCCGCCGACCACCATCAGGCGATTGCCGCGCATGGCGCGCACCCGCTTGCCATACTGCACCGGAATGCGGCGCTGCCCTTCCTGCACCACGACGATCACAGCCACCGTCAACACCGTGACCACGGCGAAGACCAACAACTGTCCAAACCCGCCTTCCACCGCGGTGCGCTGGACGTTCTGCGGCATACCGGCGATGATGCCGCCGAAGATGATGATCGAGACGCCGTTGCCGATCCCCTCTTGGGTGATGATCTGGCCCAGCCACATGGCCAACATGGTGCCGGCCGTCAGCGTGAAGATGATGGCCGTGGTAGCCAACGGATAGGACCCGAAGCCAAACTCACGCAGCACAGGCCCGCTCCCGCCGGCCGACTGCGCCAGGATGGACGACTGGCCGAACGCCTGTAACGCCGCCAACGGGATTGTCAGGTAGTTGGTGTATTGGTTCAGCTTGTTCCGGCCCGCATCCCCCTCTTCTTTGGCCAGACGACTCAGCGCCGGGATGATGGGCTGCAGCAACTGCATGATGATGGAGGCCGTGATGTACGGGTAGACCCCCATCGCCATCACCGAGAAGTTCTGCAAGGCACCGCCGGAGAGCAGGTTCAGCAGGCCCAACAACTGGTTGGATTGGAAAATAACGCTGAGCGCCTGCCGATCCACGCCGGGTACCGGGATGTGCGAAGCCAACCGATAGACAAGCAGAATGCCCAGGGTCACCAGCAGCTTCCGTCGCAAATCCGGCAACCTGAACGCATTGCGCAAGGCTTCGAGCATCTTCCTCTTCTCCTACCCCTCGCCAGCGCGCGAGCGACCGATCGGTCGTCGCTGCGCCACACCCCGGCCGCGCCTGGGCGCTGGCCGGCGCCCCCTATGCCTGGGGCAATTCCTCGACTGCGCCGCCAGCGGCCAGTATCTTCGCACGGGCGGCCGCCGAGAACTTGTGCGCCTTCACAGTCAGCGGCCGATCCACTTCACCCTCGCCCAACACCTTGATCCGCTTGTCGCTGGGCTTGATAAGGCCGTAAGCGGCCATCAGGTCCGGCGTCACTTCCACGCCTGGCTGAAACTCGTTCAGCCGCTCGACATTGACCGGCGTGTATGCGACTCGCCACTTGTTGTTGAAGCCGCGCAGATGCGGCAGCCGGCGCACGAGCGGCAATTGACCACCTTCGAAATAGGGGCGTTTGGTGCCGCCCGAGCGCGCATTTTGACCCTTCTGGCCACGGCCAGCCGTCTTGCCGCGGCCGCCTGAGATGCCGCGGCCGGCCCGCTCGCGATCGCGATGCGCACCCGGAGCGGGCTGCATATCGTGTTGCTTCATGGTTCACCTTCCTGCGCCGACGACGACCATGCCCGACCGCACGTGCGGTCCTGGTCGTGCGCCGTTCGTCATACGCTCACTTCTTCCACCCGGACGAGGTGACGCACCTTGTGGATCATCCCGCGGATGGCCGGCGTGTCTGGCTGTTCCACGGTCTCGCCCAGGCGAACCAGCCCCAAACGCCGCACAGTTGCCTTCTGGTCGAACTTGACGCCGATCGCGCTGCACGCATAGGTTATGTGCAGCGTCTTGTCCGTGGGCTGCTGTTTTTCATTCGCCATCCTTGCCTCCTCGCAGCCAATAGGGCGTCACCGATTCCAGCGATTTGCCGCGGCGCTTGGCCTCTTCTTCAGGGTTTTTCAGCGCTTCGAGCGCCCGAAAGGTGGCCGCGACCACATTCAGCATATTGGCGCTGCCCTGCGACTTGGTCAAGATGTCGCGAATGCCAGCGGCCTCCAAGACCGCGCGCACGCCGCCGCCAGCGATCACACCCGTGCCGGGAGAGGCTGGGCGCAGCAACACGCGCGCCGCGCTGAAGTCGCCGATCGCCGCATGGGGAATCGTGGTGCCGACCAGCGGCACAGGGCGCATGATCTTGCGCGCCTTGTCGGACGCTTTGCGCACCGCATCGGGCACCTCGCGCGCCTTGCCGACGCCATAGCCCACCTGGCCATGGTTATCGCCCACCACGACGACCGCACGGAAGGCAAATCGTCGGCCACCCTTCAGCACCTTGGCGGTGCGGGCAATGTGCACCACGCGCTCGTCAAGCTGCTCGCGTTCCTCTTGGGGCTCGCGCTCGCGTTGCTTGCGGCGCTGCTCCTTGTCCCTCTCTTTGCCCTGCTCGCGTTCTCTTCTTTCCTTGCCAGGCATCAGACACTCCGTTCGATCTTGGGTTTGGCATCGGTTTTGGCGGCCTGCGGCTGTGCAACGTGCGCCGAGCCTGCCGTTCAAAGCAGGCCAAGCCCGAACCTAGAATTCCAGTCCGCCTTCGCGTGCGCCATCGGCCAACGCCTTCACGCGGCCATGGTAGGGATAGCCGCCACGGTCGAATACGACTTGCTTCAGGCCCCTGGCCACAGCCCGCTGGGCTACCAGGCGGCCCACGCGCGCTGCCTGTTGCGATTTCGACAAGCCAGGCAATCGCTCACGCAGCTCAGGATCCAAACTGGATGCGGAAACCAGCGTATGCCCGACCGTATCATCAATGATCTGTGCATAAATGTGCTGCAAGCTGCGAAACACATTCAGGCGGGGGCGCTCGGTTGTGCCCGCCAGGTGCCGCCGAATCCGCTCATGGCGGCGGTGCCGGGCCTCGCCACTCGTTCTAAGGGTCATGGACTGACATCCTCCTACTTCTTACCGCCGACCTTGCCGCTTTTTCCAGCCTTTTGGCGAACGTACTCCCCGCGATAGCGAATGCCTTTGCCCTTGTACGGCTCTGGCGGTCGCAGATCGCGGATTTGGGCGGCCATCTGGCCTACGGCGGCCTTATCAATCCCGGTGATCGTAATCTGGCGGCCTGTGCGGTCCACGTCGAAGGTGATACCGGCCGGCGGCACGATCTCTACCGGATGGGAATAGCCCACGATGACAACCAGGTTCTTGCCGAGCAGCGCAGCGCGATAGCCCACGCCTTCGACGTCCAACACGCGCGTGAACCCGGTGCTGACGCCAAGCACCATGTTATTGATCAGCGCCCGGCTCAAACCATGCAGAGCCCGTTGAGTCTTAGAATCGGAGACGCGGCTGACCTGTACCTCGTTGCCGGCCATTTCGATCTTAACGTCAGTGGGTAGCTGCTGCTGGAGCCGTCCCTTGGGCCCCTGGATCGTCACCAGGTTATCCTGGCTGATCGTTACAGCCACCCCCTTCGGCAGCGAAATCGGCATTTTACCAATGCGCGACACGGTTACCTCCCATACTGGATGCCGGATAGCGGCGCTAACTGCTCGACGTTGCACGGCTGCGCGACCCCTCTGGTCTCCGCCGGCTGACGTGCTCTAGCGAACCGTACCCAGCTTCCTGTTTCAAGCTCACCAGATGTGACAGAGAACCTCGCCGCCCAGCCCCAACCGCCGCGCTTTCTGGTCGGTGAGGATCCCTTGGGGGGTGCTGAGAATCGCGATCCCCAAACCGCTCAGCACCCAGGGGATCTCGCGGCGATTGACATAGACCCGCCGGCCGGGTTTGCTGATCCGCTGCAGGCCCGTGACGATGGACTTGCGGTCGCGATCGTACTTCAAGACAATCCTCAACTGCGGCTGAGGCGCATCTTTGGTTACCTCGAAGTCTCGCACAAAACCTTCATCCTTCAGGATGCGCGCAATCGCCACCTTGATTTTAGAACCCGGCACGACAACCTGCTTCTGTCGCGTCATGATACCGTTGCGGATGCGCGTCAGCATGTCAGCGATCGGATCACTAATCATCCACCCACACTCCTTAATAGTGAAAAACTACCAGCTTGACTTGACCACGCCCGGCAGGTTGCCTTTCAAGGCCTGATCGCGGAAGCAGATGCGACACAGATCGAACCGGCGCATATAGCCACGGGGGCGGCCGCAGATGCTGCAGCGATTCCGCACACGGACTGCGTATTTGCGGCGTTGCTCACGCCAGGACATGCATTTCTTGGCCACTGATGTTTTCTCCTCTGGTGCGGCGCTACTTCCGGAACGGCATTCCCAAGAGCTGGAGTAGCCGGCGGCCTTCTTCATCGGTCTTGGCGGTGGTCACGATCGTCACCGACATGCCGCGGACCTTGTCAATCTTGTCGTATTGAATCTCGGGCCAGACCAATTGCTCACGCAAACCCAGGCTGTAGTTGCCGCGGCCATCGAAAGAATCGGGCGACACCCCACGAAAATCGCGTTGCCGTGGCAAGGCGACATTCATCAGCCGATCCAGAAAGCCCCACATACGCGGACCGCGCAACGTCACCATGATGCCGATCTTGTTGCCTTCACGCAGCTTGAAAGCGGCGATCGACCGGCGGGCTACGGTGATCACGGGCTTTTGGCCGGCGATGATAGACATATCATTGGTCGCCGCATCCAGCGCCTTTGCGTTTTGCAGCGCCTCGCCCATGCCGATATTCAACACTACCTTGACAACCCGCGGAGCCTGCATCACGTTGTCGTAGGCGAACTCTTTTTCCAGCGCCGGCACTACTTCGGCGCGGTATCGCTCTAACAGTCTCGGAATAGCCATTTCGTATACTCCCGTCCGGTTACAGGGCCTTCACCGCGGCCCTGAGCGGAGGTAAACGCTGCGCACAGCACGCGCCGCCGGTTTGCACCTGCGCGCCCGCCGCGCAACGCGCTTCAAGCATCAACGGTCTCGCCGCACTTGCGACATAGACGAGACCGGCTGCCGTCGGCGTGCGTGCGATGCGCCACGCGAGTCGGCTTGCTGCACTTCGGGCAGACCAACATGACGTTCGAGATGTGAATCGGCGCTTCGCGCTCGATGATGCCGAATTGCGTATTGACATTGCCGGTGCGGCGTTGGTGCTTCTTGATCAGGTTGATGCCCGCCACCACGACGCGATCGCCAAGCGGTCTACGCTCACCGGAGCGCCGGCCTTTGCCCCACTTGGCATACACGACGCGCTGCACCTCGCCTTCCTCGCCGCGATCATCGCCGGCGAGAACGCGAACTCTGTCACCCTTGCGAATATCCATTTCCCTGCTCCCTGACCAGTAGCCAGACCCAGGCAGCCGCCGGGCCGCCGCTCGCTGCTCGTTGGACTACAACACTTCTGGCGCCAAAGAAACGATGCGCATGAAACCCCGGTCGCGCAGCTCGCGGGCCACCGGTCCAAAGATGCGCGTGCCGCGCGGGGCCCGCGCTTGATCAATGATCACCGCGGCGTTGTCATCGAAACGGATGTAGGAGCCATCCGGCCGGCCATGCGGATAGATCGTGCGCACCACAACCGCACGCACCACCTCACCCTCTTTCACGGCGCCGTTGGGCGCGGCCTGCTTCACCGAAGCGATGATCACATCGCCCAGGTGTGCGTAGCGTCGTGTGGAACCGCCCAGCACACGGATACAAAGTATCTCTTTCGCGCCCGTATTATCGGCGACCCGAAGCCTGCTTTCCTGCTGAATCATCGCGATACCCTCATTCTATCTATCAGACGTGCTGCCCACCAGCGCTACTCAGCCGCCAACGGGCTGGTATCCACCTGAGCGGCGCGCTGCAGGATCGTCTCAACACGCCAATGCTTCTCTTTGCTGAGAGGCCGCGACTCAATAATTCGGACCTGATCACCGATCTGGCACTCGTTGGTCTCGTCGTGCGCCTTGTAGCGTTTGCTGACGCGGATCACTTTGCCGTAGAGTCGGTGCTGCCTGGTGCGACGCACCATGACAACCACGGTCTTCGCCATCTTATTGCTGACCACCTGGCCGATTAGCCGTCTGCGTCGGTCTTGCATGGCCTATCCCTCCTGGGCTGCAACAGCCAACTCGCGCTCTCGCAAGACCGTGCGAAGCCGGGCAACTTCACGGCGCACCTCGCCTAGCCGAGCGGTGTTCTTCAACTGACCGGTCGCGAACTGGAAACGCAGGTTGAACAGCTCATGATGAGCTTCATCCAGCCGCCGGTAAATCTCTGTCTGCGACAGACTGCGAATCTCACTCGCGCGCATCAGGCTTCCTCCCCCATCTCGCGGCGGACGAACTGCGTGGGGATCGGCAGCTTATGCGAAGCCAGGCGCATCGCCTCGCGCGCCTCACCCTCGGGCACGCCCGAAACCTCGAAGAGCATCAAACCGGGCCGCACAACAGCCGCCCAGAACTCCACCGCGCCCTTGCCGCCGCCCATGCGGGTCTCGGCCGGCCGCTTCGTAACTGGATGATCCGGGAACACGCGAATCCATAGCTTGCCGCCGCGGCGCAGATAGCGCACGATAGCGCGGCGGGCCGCCTCGATCTGCCTGGCGCTCAGCCAGGCCGCCTCCAGCGCCTGCAAGCCAAAATCGCCGAATGTGACCTCATTGCCCCGACTGGCCACGCCCCGGCGGCGGCCACGGTGCACCTTGCGGTATTTCACGCGCTTAGGCATTAACATCTCGATTACTCCTGAGTCTGACAGTCAGATTGTCAGCCGGTTTCAGCGTCCCTGGGCTCGCTGGGTCAGCAACCACGCCTGAGCCCAGCGCCTTTCACACAAGGCCCGACTGTGCGACTGCGGAACCCGACGACTACTCGGCGCCTGGCAGACGCTCACCTTTGTAGATCCACACTTTGATGCCGATCCGGCCGAAGGTGGTCAGCGCCTCGCTCCGGGCATAGTCTATCTCGGCGCGCAGGGTGTGCCGCGGCACGCGGCCTTCGCGCACCGTCTCCACGCGGGCCATCTCGGCGCCGGCCAGACGACCGCCGCAGCGGATCATGCACCCTTGGGCGCCTGATCTGAGTGCGCGCAACATGGCCTGTTTCATGGCGCGCTTGTGAGAGATGCGGCGCTGCAACTGCTCAGCGATGCTGACGGCGATCAGATATGCATCCACCTCTGGGTGCTCGATCTCGGCAATATCCAGCTTGACCTTCTTGTTGGTCAGCTTCTGCAGGTCGGCGCGCAGAGCGTTGACGGTGGCGCCCTTGCGCCCGATGATCACGCCCGGCTTGGCCGAGTGCACCGTCACCCGCACCTGGTTGGGCGGAAACCGTTCGATCTCCACCTTCGCGATGCCGGCCTCTGGCAACGATCCCTGCACCAATTGGCGGATGGCGCGATCTTCGACCAACAGCTCCGTGTACTCATCACCCTCTGCAAACCAACGAGAGCGATGGTCTTCCACCATACCCAGACGAAAACCGACCGGATTTACTTTGCGGCCCAAAGCATCCTCCTGTACCTGAACCTGGAACCTAGCGCTGCATCCTGGAAAAATAGAGCTGGTTCATCACGTGTTGCTCGCTGCCCTATCAGTCGCCTTGCTGTTCGTCAAGGACAACGGTGATGTGCGACGATCGGCGGATGATCGGCTTGAAGCGTCCGCGCGCCCCAAAGCGCCGCCACCGCCGCAGCGGCGCGCCATCCGCGGTGATCGCGGCGATGTACATGTCCTCTTTCGCCAGACCCTCGTTCTCGTCAGCATTGGCCAGGGCCGACGCAACCACCTTGGCCACCTCGCGGGCCGCCGACTGCGGCATGTGCCGCAACACTGCCAACGCTTGCTGCGCGTTCATCCCGCGCACCTGGTCAATGACCCAGCGCGTCTTCTGGGGCGAGATCCCCACGTATTTTCCTACAGCCTGAACTGCCATTTCTCACCTCTGGGCGTAGCCGGGTTTGGCTCGCTCGACAGCCGACGCCGACGACCATGGCGCCCCGTGCCTGAGTATCCCCGCAAGCCGCGGACGCTGAGCATCTCGAAGCCCCTGGCGACGGTCGGGTCTGGTTCTCGAACAGGGCCTAGCCCCGCGTGCTTTTCTTCTCGCTCTTCACGTGCCCGCGAAAGAACCGCGTAGGCGCGAACTCGCCCAACTTATGGCCCACCATGTTCTCCGCGACGTAGATGGGCACGTGTCGCCGGCCATCGTGTACCGCGATCGTGTGGCCGACCATCTGCGGAAAGATCGTCGAAGCACGCGACCAGGTCTTGACAACCTGCTTCTTGCCGGTGCGATTCATGGCCTCGATGCGCTTCAGCAGCTTGCTCTGGACAAACGGGCCCTTCTTGAGAGATCGAGACATACGCTTTCCCCCTGGCAGCCGGGCTTGATCAGGCCCGGCGACCGGAATGACTATTTGCCGCCACGGCGGCGCACGATATACTGATTCGAGCGCTTGTTCTTGCGCGTCTTGTAACCCAGCGCCGGCTTGCCCCACGGCGTCTTGGGACCGGGCATACCTACCGGCGAGCGACCCTCGCCGCCGCCGTGCGGATGCGAGTTCGGCTCCATGGCCGAGCCGCGCACCGCCGGGCGCCAGCCCTGCCAACGCCGGCGCCCGGCCTTGCCCAGGCTGATGTTGGCGTGCTCGGTATTGCCTACCTGGCCAATAGTAGCCATACAGGTCAGGGCTATCCTGCGCACCTCGCCGCTGGGCAGGCGCAACTGCGCGTAATCCCCTTCCTTCGCCATCAACTGCGCGCCCACGCCGGCCGAGCGAGCCAATTGGCCGCCGCGACCGGGCTGCAGTTCCACGTTGTGAACTACGGTGCCAAGCGGAATGTTGCGCAGCAGCAGTGCGTTGCCCACGCGTATTTCAGCTTCAGGGCCAGACATCAGCCTGGCGCCCACCTGCAGACCCAGCGGCGCCAGAATGTAGCGCTTTTCGCCATCGGCATAGACCACCAGCGCGATGCGCGCTGTGCGGTTAGGGTCATATTCGATGGACTCGACGCGGCCCGGCACACCGGTCTTGTCGCGGCGGAAATCAATCAGGCGATATTGGCGCTTGTGGCCGCCGCCTCGGTGCCGTACCGTGATCCGCCCCTGGTTGTTGCGGCCAGCCTTGCTGTGCTTGTTGCGCAACAACGACCGCTCCGGCTGCGCGCGCGTGATCTCCTCAAAGATGAAACCGCTCATCCCGCGCCGGCCCGGACTGGTGGGCTTATAGATCTTGATACCCATGCGACTAACTCCTCACTCGACTCACACGCCTTCGAAGAACTGAATCGTATCGCCCGGCGCCAGGGTCACCACCGCCTTCTTGTACTCTGGCCGCTTGGTAACCAGAACCCGACCGTAGCGACCACGCTTGGCCGGGACCGTCAGGACGCGCACCGCTGTCACGGAGACGTTGAAGGCCGTTTCCACCGCATCCTTGACCTGCATCTTGTTCGCCCGCGCATCCACCTCGAATGCGTATTGGTTGGCCGCGTTGCCCTGGGCATTGCTCTTCTCGGTCACAATCGGACGCCTCAATACATCGTATACGTGCATCGCTCGACCTCCTCGCCTAGCCCAAGATTTCGGTAATCACGTTCAGTGCGGCCTGGGGAACAATGAGATAGTCGTAATCCAACAGGTCACGAACGTTGAGATAGTGCGCCCGCAGCAGTTTGACGTGCGGCAGATTGCCCGCCGACAACTCGACATCGCGATTCGCGTCGGCCATCAGAATCAAGGCTGTCGAGTCTACCGCCAGATTGTGGAGCGCGTCAACCATCGCGCGCGTCCTGGGTTCCGGCACGCTCAGCTCGTCGAGCACCACGATACGGCTGCCGGCCGCTTTGGCCGAGAGCGCCGAACAGACCGCTGCGCGGCGCATTTTGCGCGGCATCTGCTGCTCGTAGGAGCGCGGGGTGGGGCCGAAGATGATGCCACCATGACGCCACTGCGCCGCGCGGATAGAGCCTTGGCGGGCGCGACCGGTGCCTTTTTGCTTCCACGGCTTACGACCCCCGCCGGCCACCTCGCTGCGCCCCTTGGTCTTGTGCGTTCCCAGGCGCGCATTGGCCAACTGGCGCACCAACGCCTGGTGCATGAGCGGCACATTCACTGGCGCTGCGAAGATGGCATCATCCAACTCGACTTGCCCGACCTGCTCGCCGGCCATGTTCATCAAAGCGACTTCCATCGTCTCTACCCCTGCTTCCGCGCTTCTGTAATGCGCAATAGACCGCCTCGCGGCCCTGGCACTGCCCCGCGCACCGCCAGCAAGTTGCGCTCGGGATCCACGAGCACGACCCAGAGGTTCGACACCGTCACGGGCACATTGCCCATGTGACCAGCCATGCGCTTTCCTTTGTATAGACGGCCAGGCGTGGTGCCAGAGCTGCTGGCGCCTGGCGCCCGCAAGCGGTCAGATTGGCCATGGGTGCGCGGGCCGCCACGAAAACCGTGACGCTTTACGCCGCCCTGGAAGCCGCGACCTTTGGAGATGCCCGCGACATCCACCCGCTCGCGCGCCAAGAATACGTCCGCCAGGATCTTCTGGCCGATCTGATAATCCTCGATGTTCTTCAGCCGAAATTCGCGCAGCGTGCGCAGCATCGGCAGGCTTTTTTTGCGCAGATGGCCCAGTTGACCCTTGGTAAGTCGTCTGGCCTTATCGGTCTCATCGAACCCCAACTGGATCGCCGTGTAGCCGTCGGTTTCCAACGTCTTGATCTGCGTGACGAAGCACGGCCCGGCCTCGATGATCGTGACCGGCACCACTTCACCGCGCGCGGTGAGCAGTTGCGTCATGCCCACCTTGCGGCCCAGAATCCCTTTCATGCATCCTCCCTGGGACTGTCGTGATCTCGCCAGCGCGAGACCGCATCATCCCGGCAGATTTCGGATTGTAGATTTCAGATTCTAGCCAGGACAAATCTGAAATCTACAACTTAATCTCGATGTCCACCCCAGCGGGCAAGTCCAGCCGGGTAAGACTTTCGATGGTCTTGGCGCCGGGATCAATCACATCAATCAGCCGTTTGTGCGTGCGGATTTCGAATTGCTCGCGGCTGTCCTTGTCCACAAAGGTCGCCCGGTTGACCGTGAACTTCTCGATTCTGGTGGGCAACGGAACAGGCCCAACAACATTGGCGCCGGTGTGCTCTGCTGCATCCACGATCTTGCGAGCCGAATCATCCAATACCCGATGATCGAATGCCTTGAGCCGGATGCGAATTCTGTTCTTGGCCATGGAAAGCTCTCCCAAACAACAGGAGAAACCCGTTTTCTGCGAGAAAACGGGTTTCTCTGCGTCCTACTATTCCAGGATCTTGGTGATGACGCCCGCACCCACGGTGCGGCCGCCCTCGCGGATCGCAAAGCGCGACCCCACTTCCAACGCCACCGGCACGATCAACGTCACCGTCAGGTTCACGTTGTCCCCG
>VGOD01000073.1 GCA_016876015.1 Chloroflexota bacterium | reverse complement strand
CAGCCCGATCAGGAAGGTGATCTTGTCCGCCTCCAGCAACAACCTGGCCAGGCGCGACGCGCCATCTGCGCGGCCTGCCAGGTCGCGGGGCCGCTGCACCGCGGCCAGACGCTCGGCCGCCACGCGCATCGTCACCACGCCCTCGGTGACCAGGGTCACCGGCTCACGGCCATCTGGGCCGATCAGCCGCGAGGTGGGCGGCGTCTCTTTCCAACCATCCGGCGGACGCGGCTCCAATACCAGGCGCGCGTCCAATAGCCGCGCTGCGATCTCGGCAGTCGTATCCCCGCAGATGATCCGGCCGCCCCTCTCGGCGAACAGCTTCGCCAGCGCGTCCCCGTCCGCCGCCCGGTCGGCCGGCGGCCCGGTCCAGACCGTGACGGTGCGCATGGGACGGACGAACAGAGCCAGAAGCCAGAAGGCAGAAGGCGGAATGCGGAATGCAGGTTCGCTTACTTGCTGATTTGCTGATTTGCTGATTTGCTGATTCGCCAACCGGGCCAGCGCGCCCGCCAACTGCTCTGCATCGCAGCCGGTGGCGGTCAAGCGACGGACGGAAAGGGCGACATCACGCCAGCTCCACGGACGAGCGCCGCCCCTGGCCTGGATGTAGCTTTCGCTGACCAGCGCCAGATGACCGCCGGCCTGCACCGTGAAGTCGCAGCGGCGCACCAGCCGACCGCTCAGCTCCTCCTCGGCCACGGGCAGAAGGATGAATTCGCCCTTGCGCGCCATGAAGAGCGGCGGCGCGTCAATCTCGACCAGCTCCGCCCTCCCGTCGCAGCCGATGCGCAGCAGAGCTGCAGCGACGTGCTCGCCCGCTGGCAGTGCGGCGAGCACGTCAGCCACGACGCCGTCCATCGGGACGCCGGAGACCAGCTCAGCAGTCACTCGCCGCGCCATGTCCGTACTGATCCCTGGCCCCTGACTCCTGACCCCTGGCTCCTGACCCCCGACTACGGCTGCTACAAACTGATCTTCAGTTCTTAAAGTGCTCACTCCGTCGGCAGTCGCACCATCACCTACCGGCCAAACCTGATATGCGCTTTCGACCCACAGTTTCATTGGAAATCTTCGGATAATTCGTGCAACCTGTCCCCGCAGTTTGGGGATTCGTGGCTACACCGGCCCCGACCGCATCCCATCCACCCACACGCCTCGCTCCCCCTCGCCGGCCAACGCCAGGGCCAGCTCGGCCACGGTGCGATGCGCCAGCTTGAGGGTCGTGCGCCGCAGCATCTCGCACAGACGGTGCGCGTCGCCGTTGGCGATCAGCCCGTAGCGCGCCAACTGCGGAAATCGGGCACGAGCATCCCTGGCAGTGATCAGAGGCGAAATCTCCACGCCGGGCAACGAGAGTTCCGGCGGGACAAAGCCCAGGTTGGCGATGATGCTGTAGACCGGCCGATCCACATGGGCAGGAATACACAGACCGCCCATCCCCTGCACCTGCGTCGCGACCTCGTCAACCGAAAGGAAAGTCGAGGTCTGTAACAGCCGGTCGTTGTAGCTGAGCGGTTCGCCATCCTCGGCCAGCACCACCTGTTGTCCGAAGACACTCGGCCTGTTCTTCAGGGGGGGCAGGTTCGCGTACACCACTTCCTGCCAGGCCAGCGCCTGCGGCAGCCGGTCGAACAGGCAGAGCAGGTGAACCTCCTCGCGGGTCTGCACTTCCATGCCAGGCCACACGGTGATCGCTGTGTCTTCGGCCGCGTGGAGCATCGCCGCCGCGTTCTCCGCCGAGTTGTGATCGGTGACGGCGATCAGATCCAGACCCAACTCTCCTGCGCGCTCCAAGATCAACTCCGGCAGCATCTCAGGCTCGGCACAGGCGGAGAGAACGGTGTGAACGTGGAGGTCGGCGGTGAAGAAGGGCATGATCAGATAGAGATAGAGATAGAGATAGAGATAGAGATAGAGATAGAGATAGAGATAGACCTTATTTTTGCGCAAATAGAAGCCATTTCTATTTCTGAGTGCAAACAGGGGCAGTTTCTAGTCGCTTGCGTTAGCCCGAACAGTACTTTACCAAGCACATAGCCAGCGCCTCAGCAAATTGGTTTTGAGATAGCAGGTCAATCTGCACCTGGTTTTCGGTCAGGGTGACCAGGCCGGGCATGTTGAGCAGATCGCGCACGATGCGTTTGGGGCCATACCCTGCGAAAGGTGATCCCGCCAGCCCACGGTGAGCGAAGTCGGTCAGCAGGTTGTGCGCCAGATCGGTGAGCAGGATATGGCCTTGCTGACCGGTAAAACTACGCTTGCGCCGCGCCTCCAGGCTCAAGCCGGATTTGTCATGGCGAAATTGCTCCACTTCGGCGCCGCCCCGGTCATCATAGAGGCGCAGAAAGCTACCTTTGGAGGGTAACGCCAGGGTCGAGACATAGTAGCTGTGGAGAAACTGCTCATCTTGCCAGCGGCGCTTCACGAAAACGCGTACCGGACGCCCATAGTCGGTCGGTGGCGCTACCTCGCCAAGCCAGGCGTGGTCCGTATACGGGTCCCAGCGCTGAACCTGCCTGGCCAAGGCTTCGGCCCGTCGGTTGGACATGCCCTTGGCCAGGATCTGGTAGCCCCGGGCGAGCAGCCAGATCAGCTGTTCATCCGAGCCGGCCCCACCATCCAGACGCCAGACGGTGCGCTGGCGCTGCTGGGGCGAGAACTCTAAAGCAGTTTCGGTCGCTTCGACGGCCGGTTGCAGGCAGTGCACGGTATGGTAGTTGCCAGGATAGACCGCTGACCAGATGGTTTCACCTTCCTGGATCGCACTCACACGGGCTAACTGCCTGCCGCGCACGTTTTTTTACCGGCGAAGTACCCTTTTTGACCGACTTCGGCCTGGGGTCCGCAAGGCAGACCCGATAAATCAAAGTCCAGCCAGAGGTAGCGACGCCAGTCGTGCGTGCGCACCCGACTCAGCGGCTGCCAGATGTGACCAAGACTGGTGCGTAACTCGGCAATGTTCTTTAGAGTTAGCGCATCCAGGGTGCGCGACAAACTGGACTGATCAGCCAAGCATTGACTCTCTATCTCTCGTCTCTATCTCTCGTCTCTATCTCTCGTCTCTATCTCTCGTCTCTATCTCTCGTCTCTATCTCTCGTCTCTATCTCTCGTCTCTATCTCTCGTCTCTATCTCTCGTCTCTATCTCAACTCTCCTTCGCCTTCCGTAATGAATTGGCGAAGCCATTCGCGCACTTCGGGATGGGCCAACGGCACATCGCCTAACTCGGCCCGTATGTCGGCAGTGTGAAACTCGAACTCGCGCACCGCGAGGTCGGCGCGCTCGTTACGTTCGGCCTCCTCCCCTTTCCCACCCTCCCACTCTACCAATCTACCAATTTCCCCTTGTCTACTTGTTTCCTTGTCTACCCGTCTCACAACCCGATGCACGTACCCCACCTCACACGTCCCCCCCAAGATCACCGACATCAGCGTACCTGTCAAGTCGCCCAAGGGAGCGCGATCCAGGTGGCTGTGTTGGAAGCCGGCGGTCAATGTCGTACCCACGCCAACTTGGGAGGCTAGGCGCAGATCCCCGTTACACCGTTCTGCCGCAGCTTTGAAGAGGGGAATGCCCAGCCCGACGTGGCGAGTCTTGCGCGTGGTGAAAAACGGGTCCGTCACGCGCGCCAGGGTCGCCTCATCCATGCCACGACCGTTGTCGCGGACCGTGATGGTCAGTCTGTCGGCAGGGAGATCCTCATCAACGGCCAACTCGATGAGGGTTGCGCCCGCCTCCAGTGAGTTCTGCATGACATCCAGGATGTGCAAGCTCAGCTCGCGCATACAGGCCGACCAGTGCCTCAACTCTGGCGATTCGATGCTTCGGGCTGCGCAATCGCCCGCGAGGGGGCGACGCGTTCCACTCGGTGCAGCGGCCATCCAGATCGAGACCCCGTTACGCGGCGCTCGCCTGGCCCGAGTTCGCCTCGCGCACGCCCAACTCACACAGCCGGCACGCTATTGCGAACGTGGTGTGCGGCGTGGTCATGATCGGCACGCCCTCCTGGTTCGCCTTCTCGATCGTAGCACGATCGACCTTCGCCCCCTCCGTGACGATCACGCCTGCCAGACCGACCAGGCTGGCCACAGCCACAATGTTAGGATGCCCCTGAACCGTGATCCAGAGATTGCCCTCCTTGGCCCTTGCCATCACATAACTGAGGAGGTCACAGGCGTAGCCGCCCGTCACAGTCCTATCCAGCCTCTCAGACCCGGCGCACACGTCCAGCACCAGGCGGCGGACGACTTCGTCGAGCTTCATCGCTCCTCCCTCTAGGTCGCCAGCTTCGCCAGGGCAGGCTCTACCGGCACGACGTGTCGCTTGAACAAAAGGTCCTTCTCTGATAACCCAAATGCCACGCCGATCAACTGCGGCAAGAACAGCACGGGGATCTTGATCGGCTTGCCGTGAATCCGCGAAACTTTGTCCTGATAGGCATCCAGGTTCATGTGGCACATCGGGCAGACGACAGCGATACAATCCGCAGCGGTGGCGGCATCCAGAATCTCTCCAACGATCTGCAGGCCGAGCTCCGATTTGGTCGTCAGCAAGGCTGTACCGCAGCAGGCGGCCTCACGCAGGTGATGGTAGACGGTGGCGCCAAGCGCCTTAATGATGCCCACCATCGAGAACGGACTCTGACCATCGTCAAAATCGCTGTAAGGCCGGACCGTCTGGCAGCCGTAGTAGGGCGCCACCTTGAGGCCGGTCAACGGTCGTTTCATGTAGGCGGCGATCTTCTCGGGGCCGAAATCGTTGGCCAGCACATCTAAGAGGTGCCGGACTTGCACCTTGCCGCTGTAGCTCAAGTTCTCGACCTCCAACGCCTGGTTGACCTTCCCCAACGTGGCCGGATCAGCGACGGCAGCGTTTGTGTGCTGGAAACTGGTGAAGCACGCGCTACAGCCAACCAGCATCTGCGCGCCGTTGCCGGCCTTCTGGGCCAAGGCCAGGTTGCGGGCAGGGAGGGCTAATCCCAACAGGTCGCTCATCACAGAAGCCACGCTTGCCCCGCAGCAGGTCCAGTCCTCCAACTCTTCCACATGCGCGCCCATCATCTGGAGGACCGTCAGCATGGAGGTTTTGTATTCAAGCGCGGAAGCTTCCATCGAGCAGCCGGGATAGAAGAGATAGCTCATTTCTTGCCCTCCAACTCCGCGACGCGGTCGAACAGCCGATCCAACCGACCTTCGCCACGCAGCCGCGGCAGCTCCGGCCGCAACTTGCCACGACGCAACAGGGTCAGGCCCATGCCCGCGTAGCCCAACGCCCCGAGCGGGTTGGTGGACAGGAAGTAATGCGCCATGAACTCCACTTCGCGCATCCGTCCATAGCGTCGCATCACGTTGCTGAAGGAAAGATAGAAGGCCGTGCTTTCCCGCCACTGCTTGATCTGGCGCTCGATCGCCAGTTGTTTGAGTTTGGCGATCGTCTGGGTGAGGGGGATGCCACGGGGACAACGGGCCTGACACTGATAGCAGATACTGCACAGCCACATCGTCTTGCTGCGCAGCACATCGTCTTCCAGGCCCAGTTGTACCATGCGCCACATCTTGCGCGGGGTGATATCCATGGCGGACGCCGAGGGACATGAGGCTGTGCAGGTGCCGCACTGGATGCAGGCACGAAGCTGCCTCCCCGCAGGCGTGAGGCGGTCCCCAAACGCCGGATCTCGTCGTACTTCGGTCAGGTTGAAAACCTCGGGCGCGGTCACAGAATGCCCTCCTTGAATCTGCAAGCGTGCTTCTGGTCTGGATGAAGGCGCTGTCTGACGAGCGAGCAACCGCTGGCGAACCGTGTCTCAGAGGATCGTGACTTCCTGCCGCCAACGCGACTGCTCTGGGGAAGACCGACAACGCTTCGATGTCAATGAGTTGTGGTGTCTTCGACCAGCATAGTGGTGGACTGAAAAGGCCTGAGCAAGGCGAAAACAGTATAGTAAGAAAAAGCACGAAGCTGCTACCCAAGAGAATATCACCCGCGCGCACAAGCGAACATGATGCTGATCATATCAGGGTTAGTCAGGTCAGTTGTAGGCTGCTTTCGGATGATCTCCGTAGACGCCCCTCACGTGAGCTGGTGGGCAGGGAGGAGTACAGTGAACGTCGTGCCCACGCCAAGCTCACTCTGCACTCGAATCCGGCCGCCGTAGCGTTCTACGAGTTCCTTGACGATGGCAAGCCCCAGCCCGGTGCCTGTCGTGTTAAGCCTACGAGCGTTGGGCGCGCGATAGAACTCCTCGAACAGGTGAGGGATTGCCTCCTCGGGTATGCCGATGCCCGTGTCCGCCACGTCAATCTGGATGTCGTCTCCTCTCCGCCCCAGCGAGACAATCACCTGGCCGCCGGCAGAAGTATACTTCACGGCATTGCCCACCAGGTTCACGAATACGCGGTCGAGTCCCTCTTCGCTGGCCCACACCGCCAACTCCTCTCGACACGGCTGGAGCTTGAGCGCGACCCCTTTTTCCTCCGCGCGCGGCTGGAGCAGCAGCACCGCCCGACCCACCGATGCCATGACTGCAATCGGTCCTTCTTCCGCGGCCAGGCCCGGGGCGCGGCTGGCAGCCAGGTCCAACAGGTCATTGATCAGGTTCTCCAGGGAATCAAGCTGCCGGCCGATGCGGTCAAAGACATCCCGTTGCTTGGCTGTGAGCGGACCAGCATAGCCTTTGAGCACAGTTCGGACCAGCGACTGCGACACTGTGACCGGGGAACGCAGCTCATGCGTGGTGACGCGGATGAACTGCGCCTTCTCGGCCTCCAGCCGAGCCAGATCTTGCAACCCATACGCCGCCTCGATGGCTGCCCCGCCCAACTCAGCCAATCCCTGCACCAGAGCGATCTCAGCGCGACCAAACTGCCGGCCGGTCGCGCTGTACACATGCAGCACGCCCAGCGGCCGGGCGGCTGGACCCAGACGAACCGCCAACGCACCAGTCAGACCGGTCGCCCGGTCCAAACCAAAAGGATCCGCCGCCCCTATGTCTGCGAGAGCCACCCCTTTGGATCGCGCTTCACGGTCCAACGTGCTCTCACTTAGCGGAAGAGGTTTGACCTCCAGAAAGCCGGCTGAAAACCCCTGCCCGGCAGCGACAGTTAAGTAGTCCCCGGTCTCATCGAACAGCAAGACAGCGGCCGCATCGGCCACGGGAACTCGCATCGCCGCCGCCGCCAGGCGGTCCAGCACTTGATCTAGATCCACGTCCTACCCCCAGTTGGGGCGCCGGCCTACGACCGCGGCCCGAGGATCTTCTCGATCTCGCTCAGTAGCTTGTCGGGCTTGACCGGCTTCTCCAGAAACGCCTTGACCGGCATCCAGGTTTCGTCCGGGCCGATCTCGTAATTGATACCCAAGACGGTCTTGATTCCCGATAGGATGATCAGCGGCAGGCCTTTGAGGTCCGGATCCTTGCTGAACTGCCGCGACAGCTCGATGCCATCGGGGCCGGGCGAGTATCTCCCACATAGCGTGGGTAGGCGTACCAACCTTTCGACTTGGACGCAGATGCACGTAGATTTTCACAGATTCGGAGCCCAAAATCAGCGTTTATCTGCGTGCATCTGCGTCCTATCGGTTTCACCCACGTCAAGTGGGAAATACTCGCAGGTTGTCGTACACGATCCGCATCAGGTTGCCGTCTGCGTTGAAGACCAGGCCTGCGGGAAGACGATTGTCTACCGTCATACGCCGCTCCTGAATTTCACGCTCTAGTGAGTCGAGCGCCGGTCCGATTACGTCCGTCTGAAGAGCAACCTGGCGCTTGTGGACCTGGAGTTCGCCTTTCTCCGGCCAGGTTGTCGCCGACGTTGTACGGGGCGCGGGTCCTGAGCAGCACTCTGCCGTCCGGCCCAGTCAGGTTGAGCACATCCATCTCTTGCTCCTGCCGAATGTCTTCGAGCAAGCGCCGGACAGCCAACAACCGCTCACCCTGGGGGTTCACCAGAAAGTCGCCGACTACGGTGTCCTGAGATAGGATTTGCAGGGCCGTGCAGACCCGGCTGATCTTTGCGTCGTGGATCTCCCAGGCGGCGCGCGCATAGGTACGAACCCGGTTCTCCGCCTCACGAATCGTGTTCGTATTGACATAGTTAATGCTCAACGCCGTCATACAGACAGCGAGGATCACGAAGGTCGCGACAATGCCGAGATTGAATTTCGTCTGTAACTTCATACCGGATACCGATTCTTGCCAGGCGTCATCCTTCGCCACTCCCTAATAGACCACGCACCTTGTCGAGCAGAACGTCTGGGTCCACCGGCTTGTCAACAAAGTCGTCCACTGGCAGGTAGACTTCATCCGGGCCGAAGCGCAGTGAGGTGGTCGTGTGGATGGCGGTCAACATGAGGATCGGTACGTGACGATAGGGAGCATACTGGGACTTGGGATCCGGACTGCGCAGTTGCAGCGAGACCTGAAAGCCAGCCGTGCTCGTCTCCATCATCACATCCAGAATGATCAGATCGGGGTTGATCTGGTGGATTCTGGCGAGACCTTCCTCTCCCGAAGAGGCGACATTGACCTGGTAGCCCTCGGCCTCGAGCGTCATGCACAAGGCCAAAGCCATATCCGGGTTATCCTCGATGATCAGAATCTTGGCCGCAGGCACAAAATATCCCTCACAACTCATCGCACGCGGGACTTCGCCGCAATGCGAAGCCTATCGCTGAAAATACTCCTCCCAGCGATGCAAACTGCTCTCGAACAGACCGCAACTGGGCAACCCTCTTTGGAAGAGCCGGCCACATGTTTCGAACAGCGTGTATTTCGAAGCGAGCAGTGGAATCCCTTTCTCCGCAGCCAGAGCGATCGTTTCGGCCGGCGGTAGCTTGCCACGCACGAAGACGATCGCGCGGATGCCTGCCATGTCGGCCGTGCGCACCACCTGGGGATTGGTCAGGCCGGTCATGAGCAGTGTATCGGCATGTGTGAACGCCAACACGTCGCTCATCAGGTCGGCGCCGCAACCCATCTGCACCTCCGTCTCCAAGTCTATCTGCTGGGATACCGGTTTCCCTTCGATAGCTTCCAGCACATCACGCAATCTCATCCTTTACGCCTCCTCAGCATCTCCTGTGAGATATCACGCCTGACTCAAAGCTCGAAACGACGATATCGAAAGCAACGCATATCATCTTGCCCTGTTCACCTTGACCGCGCACGCCTTGAATTCGGGGATCTTGGCGACCGGATCGAGCGCCGGGTTAGTCAAGAAGTTGGCCGCGCTGTCGGGGAAGTGAAAGGTCATAAACACGACGCCGGGCTGAATCTTCTCGGTGACCTCGGCTTTGGCCCGCACCGCGCCCCGCCGGCTGGCAACCTCTACCAGCTCGCCATCTGCCACGCCAATGCGCGTGGCATCCTCTGGGTGCATTTCCACGCGACCGTCTGGATAGATGGCGGCCAGACCTTGCGAACGGCGGGTCAACGAGCCGGTATGATAGTGCCACAAAACGCGGCCGGTCGTCAGCAGCAAGGGGTACGTCTCATCCGGCAGCTCGGCCGGCGGCAGGTAGTCTACCGGCTGCAAGCGGCCCAACCCGCGTGCAAACTTGCCGACGTGTAGGATCGGCGTGCCGGCGTGCTTTTCATCGGGGCAGGGCCACTGCAAGCCGCCGTGTTCCAGCCGATGATGCCGAATGCCGCCGTAACTCGGCGTCAACGCCGCGATTTCATCCAGCACCTCAGCCGGATTCATATAGTCCCATGCGGCCTGGGGCGCCTCGACCATGGCAGCGGGTAACTCAGGCCACACGGCCATCAGCGTGCGCTGACCCAATTCGGCGATGATTTCCCAATCGGGCCGGTTCTCGCCAATCGGATGGAGGGCCCGCCGCACCAACTGCACCCGCCGCTCGCTGTTGGTGAAAGTGCCGTCTTTCTCGGCGAAAGAGCCGCCGGGCAGCACGACATCGGCCAACTGCGCCGTCTCGGTGAGGAACAGGTCTTGCACGACCAGGAAGTCCAGCGTCGCCAGGCAATGCCGCACATGGTTGCTGTCGGGGTCAGAGAGCGCGGGGTTCTCGCCCAGCACGTACATGGCCCTGACTTGCCCGCGCCCGGCAGCGTTCATCATCTCCACCAGCGTCAGTCCGGGCCTATCGGCCGGCGGGACCGCGCCCCAGGCTGCCTCGAACTTCCTGTGGCTGGGCTCCAACGCTACATTCTGATACCCGGTGTAGTAGTTGGGCAGGCCGCCCATATCACATGCACCCTGGACGTTGGACTGGCCGCGCAACGGGTTGACGCCGCCGCCCGGCACGCCGACGTTGCCCAACAGCATTTGCAGGTTGGCGCACGCCACGACATTGCCGTGTCCGCTGGTGTGTTGGGTGATGCCCATTGCGTACATCATTGCGCCGGGTCGGTTGGCGGCCATGATGCGCGCCGCGCGGCGAATCTCCTCGGCATCCACGCCGCAAATCTCGGCCACGCGTTCTGGCGGATATTCGGCGATCTTGGCTTTCAGGTCCTCGAAGCCCTCGGTGCGACTCGCCACGAACTCGTGATCGTAGAGATCCTCGGCGATCAGGACATGCATCAAGCCGTTGAGCAAAGCCGTGTCGGTGCCCGGTTTATGGCGCAAATAGAGCGTCGCATAATCAGCAATCGGAATGCGCCGCGGGTCAGCCACGATCAGCGGAATGCCGCGCTGTTTGACCGCCTGGCGTAACTGCATCCCGAAGACCGGGTGCTGCTCGGTGGTGTTCGAGCCGATGATGAAGAGACACTGCGCGTGCCTGGCGATGTCCTCGAACGGGTTGGTCATAGCACCGGAGCCGAACGATGTCACCAGACCGGTGACGGTTGCGCTGTGTCAGAGCCGCGCACAGTGGTCTATGTTATGCGTCTGCATCACCTGACGCGCCAGCTTCATGATCAGATAGTTTTCCTCATTGGTGCAGCGCGCCGAAGCCAACGCCGCAAACGCATCCCCGCCATGGATTTGCTTGACTTCCGCGAACTTCCTGGCGACCAGGTCGAGCGCGGTGTCCCAGTCGGTTTCGACGAAATCGTATTGCGTATTGTGTAATCCGTGACCATTCCCGCCATCGAAATCCGAAAACCGAAATCCAAAATCCAAAATCGGTTTCGTCCCGCCCTCCAGCAGATACCGGCGCACCAGGGGCCGGCTCAACCGATCGGGGTGATTGACGTAGTCGTAGCCGAAACGACCCTTGACGCAGGTGAAGCCATGGTTGGCCGGGCCATTCGCTCCCGTCACCTTGACGATATGATTGTCGCGAACGTGCAGGTTGATCCTACAGCCGACGCCGCAATAGGAACAGGTCGTCTCGACCTTATCAAGCTGCCAGGCGCGGCCCTTGCCCAGGCTCATCTTGGGCCAGAGCGCCGCGGTGGGGCACACCTCGACGCAGCTCCCGCAGAACTCGCATGGGCTGTCTGCCATCGTCGAATCCATACCGAACGCTATACGCGCCTTGAACCCGCGGTAGACGATGCCGATCGCCTCGACGCCGTTCACATGATTGCACGCGCGGACGCACCGCCGGCAGAGGATACACTTGTTGCGATCCACCTGGATGAACGGATTCGGGTCGTCAATCGGGTAATCGTGCTGCACGCCGCCAGCGTACTCATTGCCCTTGACATTGTACTCATAGGCCAGGTCTTGCAGCCGGCAATCCCCCGTCGCCTCACACGTCATGCAGTCCAGCGGGTGGTCCGAGATGATCAGCTCCAGCACGAACTTGCGCGCCTCGCGCACCTTCGGGGAGTTCGTGTGGATGACCAACCCCTCGGTGACGGGGAAGGTGCAGGCCGGCTGCAGCGCGCGCTGGCGCTCGATCTCCACCAGGCAGACGCGGCACGCGCCCTCCGGCGGCAGCGCCGGATGATGGCACAGCGCCGGGATGTAGATCCCGTTGGCCGTCGCGACTTCGTAGACGGTCTGCATGGCTTCGGCTTTGAGTTTCTTGCCGTCAATGGTGATGTCTACTTTAGGCATACAGTCATTACCTCAGTTCGCGTTCCGAACTATCCACCAATGGATGTGTGTTTAGATGCAACCACGACGATAGCTGAGCACAAGAAAGCTAGAGGAGTTCGCTCTGATTCACATCAGGTATACTTTCGACAAAATCTTCTCCGCACCGAACGATCGGATTGGTTTTTCTAAAGATGCGGACACAAGCAACTATCCAGCCTAAGCTACGATCGCCACTCCGTTTCTTCCATTTTCGCTGACACCCATAAAGTGGTAAGCATCACTCCCGCCGATCACATCAAGAACTTGCTTGCCCGAACCCAGTCGCATGACGAAAAAAGCACTGGAGTGATCTGACCTATTGGTTCGGGACTCAGTTTTTCGCGCACCCAGGTCTCATGATTCGCCTTTATGGCCTTGAGAGCGCCGACATCATAGGTGTATGGCATTCCTCACCCACCACTGCTTCATCATCAAGAGCAGTTGCACGCATGATGAGCTCGCGACGACGTATCTTCTCAATAATCCGGGGAAACGGCGGTCACAGACCGCCTACGAGCCTGCTTTCAGGGGGTCTGCGACCCCCGTCGGCCCCCACTTATTGAAAAGATACTGGCCCACCATAGTACTACCTACTTGAAGGCGGACCATATCTCGCGCTGGATGTCATCAATCTCCTCAGCCGATGGGCCTGGCCCCAAGTCCGCAAGGGCCCTGCGAAGTGACTTACGTGATTTGGGTATATTACCTGGCTTCTCTTGGGCCGACGCGACTCCAGCTATCGAGTGGTTGATCTGACCATGGCCTTCTAGCCACTCAGCAATCACCACATCATAGGAATCAATCACCAACAGATTTTCATCCATCCAATCAAAAAGCGCGTGCCCTTCATTCTGCGTTGTCCTGACCAGAATCATGAACGCGCACTGCTTGGTCTTGCTGGCAGCGATGAGCTTGCGCTTGACGGTCTCGATGTTCTCGTCTGCCTTCTGAATCCGCACCGCGACCGGGCGTCCGTCAACATAGTGTCGCAGGAAGCCATCAATGCCGCTGTTCCTCTCCACCGGCACGGCGTCGAGCGCCCGCAAGATGCGCCGCTCGGCGTCGCTCTTCTCCAGAAAGCCCTCTTCGCCGTCCGTCAAGAGCTGCGATTCGCTTCTGATGGGTTGGCGCAACCGTTCTTCCGCCAATCGCACCGCATCGAGCGAGCTATCTATGCCGATGTAGCTTCGGCCCAATAGCTTGGCGGCAACGAGGGTGGTCCCACTACCGCAAAATGGATCCAAAACGCAATCGCCCGCGTCGGTCGCGATGGCAATGATCCGCTCCATCAGGAGAATAGGCTTCTGCGTCGGATAACCCACTCGTTCCTTGGCCTTCGGATTCAGGAACGGGATGTTCCAGACGTCGGCCAACGGCACGCCCCGCTTTTCCTTGCCTATCACTACATCGCCGCTCTCGTCGCGGCGATACGTGGCCTTCCCTAGCTCGTTGCGAACTCTCGCCTGCAAGATCTGGTCAACGTTGGTCGTCGGTGAGTAGTCTGTATAAAGCGTCTTGAACTTATAGTCGTCGGTCTTGCTGTAGAAATAGATCGTCTGGTGGACGTTGAGCAGCCCCTTTTTGGCGCTCGACCACCGCCGGTACGCCCAGATGATCTCGCTCTGAAAGTTGTCCGCTCCGAACACCTGGTCAAGCAGGAGCCGCAGGTGGTGCGCGGCCGACCTGTCACAATGCAAAAAGATGCTGCCGGTCTCCTTCAGCACCCGATGGCAGGCCTGGAGCACCTCGCGCATGAAGGCGAGATAGTCATCGAGCGAAGCCCAGCGGTCCTCGAAGGAATACTCGGCGCTGTTATCGCGGGTGCTCAACGAATGGGTTTTCTGCGTGAAAAAGGGCGGATCCAGGTAGGCCAAATCAACGCTGGCAGCGCCTAGCGATTTCAGGACTTCCCTGCAATCCCCCTGCAAGACTCCCATTGCTATCCCCCACGCCGGTTCTCCTCGGCGATTTCGGTCAGGATGGCCTTGAGATCAACGCCCGTTCGTTCGTGAACGTAGCTCCAGGCATCATCCCCCATGTAGCACTCTCCGCCGATGCCTCGGTAGACCGTTTTGATCGTCTCCTGGATACGCATCGCCCACCCACGATTGGGGTAGTAGAACATTACCCGAACCGGGTTCAGTCCGTGGTCTTTGATGACCCTGATCCGCGTATGTTCTTTGGTGATATGATCGCCGTCCGTTGTGGCATCGCGCCATTTGATTTCGATGGCATCGTTGCCGATCAGACAGTCAATGCCGAATTGCCGCGGCCGCTGTCCTGAGGTGTTCTCGATCTGCGCAGGCTTCGCATCAGGAAATCTGGCCTTGAAACACAAAAAAGCGGCCTCCTCCAGGAAGGCGCCCGCATACTTGTAGAGAAAGCGACCCTTGTTCTCGTAAACGTCAATCAGTTCCCCTTCGGCATCCGTGATACCGAGTACCTGGTAAATCAGATAATGCGAACGGTCGTCGCTCTGCATCTCTGCGACCCGCGTATCAACGCGTTGCTTCAACAACTGAGCCTGTCGGGCCGCCAGGGTGCGGATCTCATCTTCGATGGTCATGGGTCTGACTTTCGGATCATGCCACCGGAATCGCGTGCACGCCCTTCGACCGCGGCTGCGCGATGACGGCATCCAGGTTGCACGCTTCGACGCACGCGTCGCATTGGATACACTTGAGCAGGTCAATCACATGCAAGCCCTTGCGTTCGCCGCTGATGGCATCCTGGGGACAGGCCTTCTTGCACAGACCACAGCCTTTGCATTTGTCCTCCAGGATGAAGTAGTCGAACAGCCCCTTGCAGACCCCGGCCGGACAGAACTTGTCGTGGATGTGCGCCTCGTACTCCTGGCGGAAGAAACGCAACGCCGACATCACCGGGCCAGGCGTGAGCTGGCCCAGCGCGCACAACGACGCCTCGCGCATGTTGCGCGAGATGCGCTCGATCTCATCCAAATCCGCCGGCGAACTGACCCCTTCGGTAATGCGCGTCAGCACCTCTAGCAGACGCTGCCCGCCGATCCGACACGGCACACACTTACCGCAAGATTCGGCTGTGGCGAAGGTGAGGAAATACTTGGCAAATTCGACCATGCAGGTGTCTTGATCCACCACGATCATGCCGCCGGAGCCCATCGTCGCGCCGGCCGCGGTGAGCGAATCGAAGTCCACCGGCGTATCGAGCGCGGACGCCGGCAAACAGCCGCCCAACGGCCCGCCGGTCTGCACCGCCTTGAAGCGTTTCTTCTTCGGGATGCCCCCGCCGATGTCGAAGATGATCTCGCGCAAGGTGATGCCCATCGGCACCTCGATCAAGCCGGTGTTCTTGATCTTGCCGGTGAGCGCGAAGACCGCCGTACCAGGCGAGCCACGCGTGCCGATGGCCCGAAACCATTCAGGCCCCTTCAGGATGATCTGCGGCGTCATGCCGTAGCTCTTGACGTTGTTGACCACCGTGGGCTTCTGCCACAGGCCGGCGACCGCGGGGAAGGGCGGCTTTGGCCGCGGCTCGCCGCGGCGACCCTCCACCGAAGCGATCAGGGCCATCTCTTCACCGCAGACAAACGCGCCCGCTCCTTCTTTGAGAGCCAGATCGAAGGTGAATCCGCTGTTCAGGATGTTCTCGCCCAACAGCCCATACTCACGCGCCTGGGCCATCGCAGACTTGAGACGGGCGATGGCCAGCGGATACTCAGCACGACAGTAGATGAAGCCCTCGGACGCACCGATCGCATACCCTGCGATCGCCATCCCCTCGATGACGCTGTGCGGATCTCCTTCCAAGATCGAGCGGTCCATGAACGCGCCAGGGTCCCCTTCGTCGGCGTTACAGATCACATACTTGGGCATGGCTCTGGACCGCCGGGCGAATTCCCACTTGAGCCCTGTGCTGAAGCCAGCGCCGCCGCGGCCGCGCAAGCCGGAATCCTTCATGATCCCGATCACATCATCGGCCGACATCGCCAACGCCTTGCCAAGCCCCTGATAGCCATCGCGAGCGAAATAGGCCTCGATGCGCTCAGGGTCAATGATACCGCAATTCCGCAAAGCGATGCGGACCTGCTTGCTGTAAAACGGCAGGCTATCATAAAACGGCAAGGCCCGATGGATCTCTGGCTCTGAATAGCGAAGCCGCTCGATCACGCGGCCGTTGAGCACTGTCTCTTCAACGATCTCGGCCACATCGGCGGCTGCGACGCGGCAATACAGGATGCCGGCCGGCTGGGCGATCACGGCCGGCTCCGATGCGCCGAAGCCGCGACTGCTGGCCGACGCGACTCGCACGTGGTCGGTCAGCCCGCGGCGCGTCAATTCCCCGGTGAACGCCTCCAGCAGGCCGTTCCCCGCGCCGCCAGACACCAGTATCTCGCTGACCAGAGTCGTTGCGTCATTCATGTTGGCTCGGTCCATATGCCCTCGAGACTCCTGACGCGCCCTCAATAGTGCGTCGGTACACGTCCCACGATCCACTTCGTCACCGGCTGGCCCTTGACCAGGTGCTCCTCGATGATGCGCGTCGCCATTTCGAGCGTGACATTGCCATAGCTGATGCGCGGTTGGCCCGCCTGTTGGATGTCAACCAACGGCTCCTTGACGCAGATGCCGATGCAGCCAACCCCCTCGACGTCCGCCTCGATCTGAAGGCGGGCCAGCTCGGCAGTGATGGCGCGCAGAGTGTCGCGTGCTCCGGCTGCAATGCCGCAGGTCCCCATGCCAACGTAGATCGTTGTGCTGGTCCCGCGCTGCGCCGCGAGCGCGTTTCGCGCCGCGTTGCTCACATGCGCCAGTTCCTCGACGCTCTGTAGTTTCGCCATCTTCAGTGCTCCTCTGGCGCGACTTCGCGCAACCTCTCAACCAGATCTTCCGGCTCCACGCGGCCGTAGACCCTGTCGTCCACTACCGCCACCGGCGCCAGGCCGCACGAACCGACGCAGTAGACGATCTCCAGGGTATACTTGTAGTCGGGCGACGTGCCATCATCGCCCAACTCGAACGCTTTCTCGACCGCCGCGACGTTCTTGGGCGCGCCGCGCACGTGGCATGCTGTTCCGTCGCAGATACGGATCAGGTGTTTGCCGCGCCGCGATAAGCGAAACTGAGCATAGAAGGTCGCCACGCCGATCAAACGCGTGACGGGGATGCCTGTGCGCCGAGACACCTCTGTCAGGATCTCTTTGGGCAGATAGCCGTAGGCGTCCTGGATGTGCTGCAGAATCGGAATCACAGCACCCTTCTGGCCGCCATATTGGTCGAGAACCTGTCGAAGCGGCGCCAGATCGAAGGTGGTCGTGTTTTCAGCCATGCTTGATCCTCAAGACCGGATCGCCGGGAAGGTGTAGTATGCTGAACTTTAATCGCACCGGCTGTGTGCGGGCAATGATGCCTGTCATATCGAGAAATCGGCCTCGGGCATCCGGCCAGGTTCGCGTAACTGGCGCAGGTCGGTCGGGCGCCCAGCAGGGATCTGGCCCCGCCGCGCGCCCGATCGCCGGCCGTCACTTCTTCGCCAGCAGCTCACCCACTTTGGCCACCAACCGATCAGGATCAATCGGTTTGTCAATGAATGCATCCACCGGCAGATAGTCCTGATCCGGCCCGAAGCGGAGCGGCGTGGTCGAGTGGATGGATGTCAACATCAGAATCGGAATCCGCCGAAACGCCGCGTACTCCGACTTGGGGTCAGGGCTGCGCAGGACCAACGAAACCTGGAAGCCTTCGGTGGCCGTATCCATCATCACGTCGAGGATGATGGCATCGGGAACGAGCTGCCTGACCATCTTCAGGCCCAGCGCGCCGTTGGCCGCGTGCGATACCTGATAGCCGTTCGCCTCCAGCGGCATGCGCAGCGCCTCGACCATGTCAGGGTCGTCATCAATGACCAGGATATGACCTTTGAGTTCTGTCATTGGGTTCCTCCCATACGTCAAACGTGAAGCGTGAAGGCTGATACGCAATACGCACTACGCCTCACGCCGCGCTTCCTCAAGAACCGCGTCAACCAGCTCCGGCACGGCCGCCGCGACCTCCGGGCTGAGCTCGTCGCTCCAACCGATGCGGCCGGGTTGCACACCGTAAAAGACGATCTCTGGCATCGGCAGGGCCAACTCACGGGCCAGGGCCAG
Organism: Chloroflexota bacterium; assembly: GCA_016876015.1. Taxonomy (GTDB): domain Bacteria; phylum Chloroflexota; class Anaerolineae; order CG2-30-64-16; family CG2-30-64-16; genus VGOD01. Next base: position 5,405 of record VGOD01000073.1, on the reverse strand, counting down.
CGCGTCGGCGACCGCGGTACGGTGGAGCGAGAAACGCTCGGCTGACCCGGTCAGCGTCACTTCTGCGGGTCGGAAGCGGACGAACTCGCCGGGATGCCGGCCCATCTCGGCTGCGTCCACGATGATCACGCGGCTTCGGCCTTCCAGCAGATGAAGCAATCCGACGCCTGGCGTGCCGCCGTCCAGCGCCTCGACGCCAGACGGCAACTCACGTCCCATCAGCGCCTCGATCACCCGGCAGCCAACCCCATCATCCGCTTGCAACGAGTTGCCGAGGCCGAGGACGAGAATCGGATCACACAAACTTCACATCCAGGAAGTGCACCGAGCACGAGATACACGGATCATAGGCGCGGACGAGCATCTCCAGCATTTGGCGAATTTCGTCCTGGGGCCGATCAATGATCTCGGGCACCAGCTTCCGCATATCGGCCTCGACGTTGGCCAGGTTCTGGCCGGTAGGAATGATGCAGTTCGCGCCGATCACACGGCCGTCGTCGCCGATCTGATAGTCGTGGAAGAGGATGCCGCGCGGCACCTCGCACGAGCCCACCCCCTCGCCGCCCTTGCCGGGGAACGGCGGCAGCGGCTCTGAATGCACGCCGCGCCCAACCAACTCGTCAATGATGCCGATGGCATCCTCGACGCTGTGCACCATTTCCACCACTTGCGCGGCGGTGTTCAAGAACGGATTGGTGCAGATGGGCTTTAGCCCCAACTCTTGGGCCGCGGCCACCGCGCGCGGGTGCAGCTTATCATAGTTGACGTTGAACCGCGCCAGCGCGCCCACCATGTACGACTCGCGCTTGTGGGCGCAGTGCTTGGCCGATGAGTGCGGCATCATGCGCTCATTGGTGACACGGCGGTAGTCCGACAGCTCATACTTGCCGCCATCGGTCGTGGTGATCACACCATCAATGAACGCGTACTCATCTTCCTTGCGCAGCGCCACATACTCGGTCTCGCGGTTGAATTGCGGCCAGGGCAGCGTCTTGGCCAGCTTGATCGTCTCAGCCATATCCGCGCGCGCATCTACCAGCCGGCCGCGCAGCGCCTTCAGCTCGGCGACCGACGGGAAGTGGGTGAAGCCGCCCACCGCCATGGCGATGGGGTGCGTGTGGCGGCCGCCGATCGCCGCGCACAGATCGCCGGCCAGCTTCTTGATGCGCAGCGCGCGCAGCACCGCATCCGGCGCGATCTTGACCAGTGGGATCACCGAGCCGACGCCCAGCATATCGGGCGCGACGAGCATGTAGACGTGCAGCACGTGGCTGTCGAGCATCTCACCGTGGAAGATCAGCTTGCGCAACAGCGCCGTCTGCTCCGACAACTCGATGCCCAGCGCGTTCTCGGTAGCGCGCAGGCTGGCCGTCGCGTGGCCCACCGCGCAGATGCCGCAGATGCGGCTGGTGATGTGGCTGGATTGCGTGTAAGGCCGGCCGCGCAGCATCGCCTCGAAAAAGCGCGGGGTCTCGACGATATCGAGCCGGCATTCCTCCAGCACACCGTTCTTGGCATTCACCACGATGTTCCCGTGTCCCTCGACACGGGTGATATGGTGGACTTCGATGTTGATGTTGGTCACTTCTGCAACTCCATCTGCTGATACGTCCCGAACATCGTCCAACGCGCCAGCATGTCATCCACAGTCAGGCCGTACTTGACCAACACATCGCTCATCGAGTTGCTGTTGGGATCGGGAATCAAGCCGCGGCAACCCTCGCAGCCGTCGCCATAGGTCGGGCAGATCGCGCCGCAACCGGCCCGCGTGACTGGCCCCAGGCAATAGCCGCCTTGGTGGAACAGACAGACGTTTTCTTTGCGTTTGCACTCCACGCACATCGGCCAATCGGGAATGGGCGGCTTGCGCCCCATCAACAGCGCCTTGACGACCTCGATGAACTCCTCGCGCTCAATCGGACAGCCTGGGATGAACGCATCAACCTTCACCACCGCGCTGATCGGCCGAGCGGCATAGGTCTCATACCACTCAGCCTTGTCGCCGTAGACGTAGCGGCGCACATCATCAAGCGGCATGGCGTTCTTCATGGCATTGACGCCGCCCAGGTGTGCGCACGCGCCCAAGGCCACCAACACAGCGGCCTGTTCGCGAATCTGCTTCAGGCGGGCCTCATCGCTCTGCCGGCTGATCGAGCCCTCGACAAAGGCCACCGCGTAATCCTCGCCCTTCTCGGTCATCGCTTCACGGAACTGGACGATCTCGACCGCGTCGAGCAGGTCAACGTGCGTTTGCAAGCTGTCCACGACGGTAAGCTGGCAGCCTTCGCACGAGGTAAAATCGAAAAACGCGACTTTCGGCTTCATCAGATGGCCTCCTCGACGCCCTTGATCTGGGCGTAGGTGAAGGCTGGCCCTTGTTGGCAGCAGTACAGGTTGTTGATCTGGCAATGGCCGCACTTGCCCACGCCGCACTTCATGCGGCGCTCCAGCGACATCCAGATCTGCGACTCGGGAATGCCCTTGCCCAGAAGTTCCATCAACACGAACCGGTACATGATCGGCGGGCCGATGGTCACCGCCACAGTGTTGCGCGGGTTGACCGTGATCTTCTTGAACAGGGTCGTGATGACGCCCACGTTGCCGGTCCACAGCGGGTCGGGACGATCCACCGTGACGTGGAACTCGATATCCCCGCGCGTACTCCACGCCTGCAGCTCGTCCTTGAAGAGCAACTCATTGGGATTGCGCGCGCCATAGAGGATGATCACGCGGCCAAAGGCGCCGCGCTCGTCCAGCACCTGGTTGATCAGGCTGCGCGCGGGCGCCAGACCCAGGCCGCCGGGCGCAAAGAGCATATCCTTGCCGCGCATCTTGTCTACCGGGAAGCCATGCCCGAACGGCCCGCGCACCCCAATCGTCGCGCCAGCGGACAGGCCGTGCAGCGCCTTCGTGACATCGCCCACCTTGCGCACGCACAGCTCGAAGGTCCCGTTGCTACGACTGGGAGACGAGCTGATCGAGATCGGCGCCTCGCCGACGCCCAGAATGCTCACCTCTACGAACTGCCCCGGCTCATGGCCGAGCGATTGACCCCACGGGAGCTCGACTGTAAACAGCTTCTCCAGGGCGGTCAACGACTCAACCCTGGCGATCTTCGCGGGGCTGGGAATGTATATCGAACCGATGGTTGGTATTGCCATACTTGTATCTCCCTATCGGCCACGAACTACGCGCAATCTCCTTCTGCGTGCGATTCGTGTAATCGGTGGCCAGAACAGACTAGCTCGCGTGCGCCTTATAGAGCGCGTTCCAGACGCCGACAGGCGTGATATCCACCAGACAGGCGCGCGCGCAGCGACCGCAACCCACGCAGCCCAACTCGCTGTGCATGTCAGGGATATACTTGCCCTTGCGGAAAAAGCGATGGCGCTGGCGCTGGGAACGCTTGTGCCGGAAGTTCTCGCCGGTCGCCACGCGTGCAAACTCGTCGAGCTGGCAACTGTCCCAAAGGCGGATGCGCTCGCCGGTCTTCCCATCCAATGCGATGCGATCTGCCACATTGAAACAGTAGCAGGTGGGACACACCAGGTTGCACGAGCTACACGCCAGACAGCGCTGCCCCAATTCATCCCAGAGGGGGTCTTTGTAGCTGAGCGCCATCAAGTTGGGCAGCTCGGCGCCGTCGAAGTCCAGCTTGTACGGAAAGCGCGGCCACTTCTCTGATAGCACCTGGTTCAAGAGCGCGACGTCAGCCTGGTCTGCAGGCCGGGCTGCGCTGTGGACGCTGAGCAGCGTCTCACCGGCCGCCGTGGCCGTCTCCACCGCGTATGCCTCGCCCAGGTCAATCAAGTGCAGGTCGAAGCCCTTCTCGGCGGTCAGCGTGCCCATGCTCTTGCAAAAGCTGTGCTCGTCGCACGGCTGCAGGCACTCGATACCGATGATCACCGTGGCGGCGCGACGCTTCAGGTAGTGCTCGTCGCGCTGTCCCGTGGCGAACACCGCATCCAGCAGGCTCATGGCATGGATGTCGCACGTGTGCGCGCCCAAGATCACGCGCGCGCGTGTGTCAAAGGCGGGCGTCGCCGACAGGCCTTCGGACTCGCTGGCTGATCGGCGGCCAAAGGTGAAGAGGACCTCTTCCTGCGGCAGCAGGTACTTCTTGGGCGGAAGGATGGTGGTGGTGTAGTCCAGACGCAACTGAGTGTAGTCGGTGATCGAGTCGAAGACGAACTGCCCCTGCTTCGCGCGCGGGCCGACTACCTCATACTGCTGCGCCAGGCTGGACACAAAGCCTGCCATCGCTCCCTTGTCTATGATCTTCAATGTCATCCGACCTCCCTTGGGAAATGATAACTGCGTGTTGTCCGCGGGGGCAATCGTCGCAGTGTCTGTAGCTGCCTGGTCCGCGCCCGCGGGCAGGCTGAAGGTAAACGTGCTCCCGCGGCCAGGCTCACTGACGTTGGCTGAACAAGGGTCTTAACTTCTCGCAGCCGGCCGAATTGCAGCAAATCGGCCAACAGAGCTAGTTGCTCTTGCGCCCGAGCCATAGCCTTTTCGAGTATCTCGCGTTGCTTCCCCGCCAGCATGGGCGGCACATAGCCGCTAAGCATGAGCTCCAGGTAACTATGAATGGCGGCTATCGGCGCTTGCAGTTCGTGAGTTGCCAACCGAATGAACGCCACCTTGGCCTTGTCAAGCTCTTCCAGCCGGGCCTTCTCTTCGGCCAGTCGCTGCGCCTGGGCTTCGATCGCCTGGAGCCGTTTGGCCTCCAGCGATAGCCGTCGCCGTTCCAACCCTTGATTGACCGCCAGCAGTAAGTCGTCCGCAGTGAACGGCTTGGTGAGGAAATCGTAGGCGCCTTGCTTAATGGCTCTGACCGCTAACTCAACTGTGGCATAGCCAGTAATGACGATGCAGATAGTTTCCGGGTCGTGCGCGTGAATCGAGCCGATCAAGTCAATGCCGCTGATGCCGGGCATCATCACATCGAGCAGCACGAGGTCATAACCGTTCGCCTTGACCCACTCCAGACCCTCACTGCCATCCGCGGCGATGTCCACCGCGTAGCCCTGGGGCGTCAACGCACGGCGACAGCCCTCGCGGATGCCGGGCTCGTCATCAATGACCAGGATTCTGGCGCGTGCAGTCATGACAGGTTGTTGCACTCGGTATGCGACTTTATGAAAAGACCAGCCGTCCTATCACAGCCTGACGCCTCACCCGATCAGACCGCTCGACTTCTCCGAACGGCCGGCCGTCGCGGGCTGCTCCAGCGGTCCGCCGGTCGTCGGCAGTCTAACCGGCAACTGAATCGTGAAAGTCGCACTGGGGACCGCCGGATCGAGCGACATGAAGCCCCACTTGACGCCCGCCGGAAAGCCCGCCCCCCCGCGCCCGCGCAGTCCCGATCGTTTAACCATTTCAACCAGCGCGGCAGGGGTGTG
>VGOD01000072.1 GCA_016876015.1 Chloroflexota bacterium | reverse complement strand
CACCAATTGGCACGCAGGCGACAGGGATAATCCGGAGACGCGCAAGTAGCGATTTACGAGGGCAGAGGTAAGAAGGTGCAGACTTGTGTTCCACTTGGACTCCATCAAAACCAAACGACCAGCGACAGACTCCCACTTACGGGATTGTCACTGGTCGTTTGTCCCAAATCGTCAAACGTCAAACGTCAAACGTGAAACGTGAAACGTGATCGTCAGACGTCAATCTGCAATCCAAAATCACACGCTCTACTTGCTCACGACCTGGATGGTCTTCGGCCTGGCAGCCTCGGCCTTGGGGATGGTTAGCGTCAGCAGGCCGTGCTCGAATTTGGCCTCAGCCTTGTCGGCGTCTACCGGGATGTTGATGTTCAAGGTGCGCTGGAACTTGCCATAGGCGCGCTCCTGCAACGCGTAGTCCACGTTCGACAGCGGAACCGGTCGCTCGCCCTTGATCGTCAGCGTGTCGCCTTCGATGGTGATCTCGACGCCCTCCGGGTTGACGCCCGGCATGTTGGACAGGATCACGATCTCTTCCGGCGTCGTGTAGGCATCCAGCGGCAGCCGGAACACCGGCTCGCGGGGTTCAGCCCGGCGGCGGGCTGGCACGAACGTGTCTTCGAACAACCGATCCATTGCCTCGCGCAGAGTCACAGCCTCGCGAAACGGGTCCCAACGGGTCAAATGGTTTGCCATGTGTATCTCCTTTCTCACTTCGCCACAACCTTGATGCTCTTCGCCTTCGCCAGTTCGGCCTTGGGCAACTCGAGGGTCAGGACGCCGTTCTCGAAGGTCGCCTTCGCCTTGCTGGAATCCACACCGGTCGGGAGGCTGATCTGGCGGCAGAAGCTGCCGTAGCGGCGCTCCTGGTGCAGATAGTTGCGCTTCTCGGTCTTCTCTTCGCTCTTGAACTCGCCTTTGATCGTCAGCAGATCGCCGGTGACTTTCACGTCAATGTCCTCGGCCTTGATGCCTGGCACGGACGCCTTCACGACCAGATGATCGTTCGTCTCGTACAGATCCACAGCCACCAGGTTGGCGGCTGTGTCGCTGACGCCGAACCAGCCGGGACGCAGGAACGCATCCTCGAACATCCGATTCATCGCCTCGCGCAGGCTCAACATCTCTCGCGCAGGTTCCCAACGTACGATGTCAGCCATGGTACACCTCCTACTTCAATCTTGCTACTGTGATTATGAGCTGTTGATTGTTGGCTGCTTTCAGCCTTACGCAAGGCATTGTACGCGAGGTGTGTTAGACAGGCATTGGATGAATGTTAGAGATCTGTATGCGTTGGGGGTAAACGGGGGTGCGTTGTTGGGGCAGCGAGCCGCGAAGCTCGCTGTATTGGACATCGCCCGGCTGGCCTCACGCAAAGGCGCAAAGGGCGCCAAGGGCAGTCGAGTTCTTCTGACCGCCTCTGCGTCTTGGCGTGAGCTTTTCATCCGTCGTCCCATAGGGAGGCTTCGCACTGGCGCCGGCCGCGGCATGAGCGACTGTCCCGAAAATGGGCGGGTTCGTAGTAGCAACTTTAGTCGCCGTGGCCCGCGCCGAACGACTGAAGTCGTTACTACGAACGTTTTCATCCGCCGTCCCACAGGGAGGCTGTGCACTGGCGCCGGCCGCGGCATAAGCAACTGTCCCGAAATCTCAGGCCGTGAAGATCGGGCTGAGCTGCGCGCTGCGTTCTCGGAGCCGCGCCTCTTCCTCTGGAGTCAGCGCCGCGAGCTGCTCCGCGGCGTCGCACTGCATCCACAGCAGTTCCGCGTGGCTGGGGCAAACAGCCGCGGTCACGGGCTGGGCGAGGGTGAAGCGCAGCCCCAGCGCCGCCTCCTCGGCCGTGTCCACGGGCTGATACCAGCACTTGGGCCACTGCCTGGCGACCCCGGCCGGCCACCTCTGCCTGGCCAGCGATTTGAGGGCCAGGATGCCCAGCCCTTGTTCTGCCGCCTTGGCGACGACCCGCGGACCGAAGTTCCCGCCATACCAGCAGACCCAATTCACCGGATAGAGGATTGTATCGAATGCGAAGCGATCCAGCATCGCCAGGGCCGCCGGCTCAGAGTGCGCCGAGAAGCCGATGTGACGGATCAGCCCCTTCTCGCGCGCCTCGCGGAACGCCTCCAGCGCGCCGGCCGGCCCGCAGATTGTTTCGACATCCGACATGCTCGTCACCGCGTGAAACTGGTAGAGGTCGAAGTGGTCGGTGCGCAGTCGCTCCAGCGATCGCTTGAGTTCCGTCTCTGCGCCGGCCCTGGTGCGTTGCTGTGTCTTGCAGGCCAGGAAGACGGTCTTGCGATAAGGTTCCAGCGCCGGGCCAAGCCGCTCTTCTGCGTTGCCGTAGCTGGGCGCCACATCGAAGTAGTTGATGTCGCGCTCGATGGCCCTGGCGACGAGCTGACTTGCCGATTCGGGCGTCTCGTTCATCACGACGATCCCGCCGAAGCCCACGACCGACAGCCGCACGCCGGTCTTGCCCAGGGAGCGCCGCGGCAGCTTGTAGGCTGGCTCGGTCGGCGGGGGCGGCACGGCCGCGCACGCGCTGACAACGGCGGCGGAGGCTGCCGTGCCTGCTACCTGAAGGAACTCGCGACGATTCAACGAAGTTGTAGGCATGTTGCACCTCGCACGTCTGGCCCATCACGATTTCGGCGTCGGGACCGGCGGCGCTGGCAGGGGCGGCGTCGGCGGCAGCTTCAGAAAGCCCTCGCGGGTCTTCTCGACCAGCTCACGCACCGCCCACTCCGCCACCCGGACGTAGTAGGGCGAATCGGATGACTTCGCAGTGTACGCGCTTTCCTGCGCGTCCTTCGCGCCGATCGTCAGCGTGTAGGTCTTTTCCTGGTTGTCCTTCCTGGCGCGCAGCGTCACCACCGCGTTCGGCTGGGCCATGCCATAGGCCGGCTGAACACTCCTGCCCAGCGGGCGCGTCATCCGCAGCGCTGCGACCGAGCTCAGCAACGAGGTGACCTGGCCGGGATCGAACGTCTCGCCGGCCGCCAGCGCCTCGGTCGTCCAGGCCCCTTGGGCGTCCCTGGTGAAGTTGAACTGGCCGTTGGCGTTGCTGAGGGTCAGCGCGACGACGTCGTCCAGCGGGATCGTCAGGTACGCGGTGTCAATCCACGATCCCGCGTCCGCGTTGATCTCCCACGTGCTCAGGCCACTCGCCAGGTAGACATCACTCTGGCTGCCCAGTCGCACGTGGACGCTGCCGCCGGAGGACGAGCCCAGGTAGAGCGTCTGATTCAGGCCGCCGGACGTCCGCACCTCCACGCGGCGGACGAACGCGTTATCCGCGACTTGCAGGCGGCCGTGGCTGTTGGCGGTCTTGGCGATCAGCCGGCTGTTCTTGATGCCCACCAGCTTTGTCAGGATGGGCGTGATCTTGGCCGCATCGGCTGGGAAGTCATCGGCTTCTGGCAGGACCCACTTGTCGTTTGGTTTCGCCAGCCTGACGCTGGCGCCCTTGTCGTCGTAGATCGTCAGGCTGGTGATCTCCTCTGGCTTGATGGGACCCAGCAGCGGCGCGCCGGCCGTCGCCGGGGGCGTGCGTGGCCAGAACGCCGCCACAGCCAGGATGAGCTGCAACACGAGGGCGCCGATGAGAATCTGATGTGATCGGGTCATAGGTCGTTCTTCTCCTGAGTCAGCACGGTCAGCGCCATTGGCTTCTCGTTCCGCCTGCGCAGATAGCCGACGATGCCGATGGCGGCCAGGCCGAGCAGCGCAACCGCGTAGTTCAGAACCTCCCAGAAGGTCTGGTCGCCGGGAGCCATAGGTGCGAGGACGCGCGCATAAGATCCGCGCGCGCGAATGCCGAGCAACTCCAGGTCCTCCACCGACCAATCCACGGCATTCTGGAGGAACTGCAAGCTGTTCAGATAGCGATCTTGGGTCAGGCTGGCCGAAATCTGGAACACGATGTCGGTCAGGAACTCGGCGCTGCCGATGACCACCAGCCGCGCCGTAGCAGGCGAGGCCTCGACGGTCGCGCCGGCCTGCGCCGCGGGTGTCGGCGTGGGCGACTGTTGGCCCGCGGCGGCTGGCGGCTGTTGCGCGGTTGGCGCCGGTTTGCCCTTGAAGTAGCTCTCGAACACGCCAGCGACGGCCACGGCGAGGGTCTGGGCAGCCTTGTCCCCTTCAGGCGAAAAGCCCATGTTCGGCTTGGCGGCGTCGGGCCGGATGTCGGGGTTGGCGCGCAGCCATGAGTTGGGGCTGGACTTGAGCAGCGCCGACGTCTGACGGTTCTTGTTCTTCTCCTGGTCAACAGTGATCGGGGACGCCCAGTTGACGGTCAGCGCCGAGAGCTTGCCCACGATCGGGCTATTGCGATCCATCGCGTTGGGCCGCACATCCACGAAGAACGGGTAGCTGATGGACTGAATCTCGCGCACCGTGAACTGCCCCACCTTGCGATCCACCTGCACGGGGAACGGTTCGTTCTGCGGATCCATGACCAGCGATTGCGCGACGTTGACGCCATAGAAGGCCAGCATCTCGCGCAGACCGTTCTCGATCGGCTTCAGGGCCAGATCGCCCATGAACGGATCGAGCGCGAGGGTGTAGTTGCCCGCGGCCACGATCACCGCGCCCCCGCGCATCAGGTATTGGTCAATGGCGTAACGCGCCCGATCATCCAGGTTCTGCGGCGCGATCACCACCAGCACATCTATATCGGCCGGCGCCTGGCCGCTCGTCAGGTCCACGCTGCGCACGGTGTAATCTTGGGCCAACTGCTGCCGGGCGCGCTGCCAGCTCTGTAGTGGCTGCTGTGTGCGGCCGAACATATCTTGCGTGGGCTGCTGAGGCGGCGTCCAGAAGCCAACGACCTTCAGGAAGCCGGTCGAGAGGCGCTTCAGCGCCGACTCGATGGCCGTGCGCACGTTCGCCTCGTTGAGCTCGCCCTCGGGCGAGAGGATTTGCCACCGCGCCTGTCCTGCGCCGCCTGATACGCCTGGCGAACCAGCCGCGGGGCCGATCTGCAAGATCATGTCCAGGTAGTACGTTTCGGCCGAGAAGAGGGAGACCTGGATGGGCCGCAGCTTGTAGGTGTCCAACAGCTTCTGCCGATTGACCGTGGCGTTCGGCGCGTCGGGATTGACCATCTCGAACGCGAGCTTGCCCGCCGACTTGGCCTGTATCTCGCTGGCGACCTTCTGGATCGTGGCAGGCGCGGCCGCCAGCGATTGCGGCAAGGTATCCGGCGTGACGAAGAGGGTCAGTTTGACCGGCTCCTGCATCGAGGCCAGCACGGCATCCACGCTCTGGAAGCCATAGGCGACCTTCTTGGCCGCGCGCGTCAGGTCGTATTCCAGGTTGCGGAAACGCACCAGGGGCGCGGCGTCGCGCTGCGACTCGACCTCGATCAGATCGCGAAAGCTCAGCACGGTATTCTGATCGCCATAGCGCAGCAACACGTCGAAGTAGGCGTTGATCACCGCGGCCTCGTAGCGGCCCGACACCTGGAACGGCGTCGGCTGGATGCCGTAGGTCTGGCTGGCCTCCTCCTCCTTTTCGGGATTGCGGATCGGATCAACCATCTCGGCTGTCACCTTGCCCCAGCCCGCGATCTCATATTCGCGCAGCGTATCGCGCAACCGCGGGATGAGCGGCGCCAGGAGTGGATGGGTCTTTTCGCTGACGTAGGCGCGGATCAGCAGCGGCTCTTGCAGGCCGGCCAACAGGTCTTTCGTCGTCTTGGAGAGGCTGTACTCGCGCTGTTGGGTCAAATCCAGGCGCAGGCCGCTGAGTGGGTAGAGCCAGACGTTGGCCAGGGCCAGGTTGGCGACCACCAGCGATGAGGTCAACGTGACCCCGAACCGATAGCGCGCCGTCGTTTCGCCCGCGCCCCACCGCTTGCGATCCAGCGACAGCACGTTCAGGGCCAGGAAGATGCCGGCCAGCGTCAGATAGTAGGCCAGGTCGCGCAGGTCTACGACCCCGCGTTCGATGCTCTCGAAGCGCGCACCCGCGCCGATGGCCCGCAGCGCCTCGGCGACGCCGCCCCGCGCCACATCGGTGACGACGCTCGACCCGACCACGTAGAACAACCCGCACAGCAGCACGGTGAGGATGAGCGCGACGATCTGGTTGTCGGTGCGCGAGGAGATGAACAGACCGATGGCCGCATACGCGGCGGTCATCAGCAGCGCGGCCAGGTAGCCGCCGATCACCGGGCCCCAGTCCAGGTTGCCGATCAGCGCAACGGTGATGGGCAGGAACAACGTCAGCGCCAGGGCCAGGGCCGCCAACGCCAGCACCGCCAGGAACTTGCCCAGCGTCAACTGCAACTTGCTCACCGGCAGCGTCAGTAGGATCTCCAACGTGCCAGAACGTTGCTCTTCGCTCCACTGGCGCATGGTGAGCGCGGCCACCAGGAAGATCATCAACACCGGCATCCGGCGGAAGAGCGGTCGCACGTCCGCGATGCCGCGGGCGAAGAATGTGTCGGCCCAGAAGAAAGCGATCAGAGTCGCCGCCAGGAACGCGAACCCGAAGATCAACGCCATCGGCGAGCCGAAGTAGGCGGAGAGCTCCTTGCGCGTGATGGAGAGGGTTTGTTTCATAGTACGTCCTTGGTCAAGCGTGAAACGGCAAACGGCAAACGGCAAACGTCAGGCGTCAAACGTCAGGCTGTGGTCGCCAACTGGTTAAAAACCGCCTCCAGGGTCTTGACGTCACGGCGCAGTTCGCGCACGGGCCACTGAGATTGCCGGGCCAGATCGAAGATCGCAGGACAGAGATCGCTGTTGATCTGGCCCAGGACGCGATAGGCCGGGTAGCCGTCGGATGTGCGCGTCGCCTCGATGCCGCGCGCGCCGCGTAAGCCGCGCAGCGCCTTCTCGACCCCATCGGTTCGCGCCTGCAAGACGAGCACGGCGTTGGCCGTCTGCTCCAGATCGGCCAACCGCGCATCGGCCTTGACTTCGCCGTTGATGAGGATGATCGCGCGGTGGCACAGCGCCTCCACCTCCGATAGGATGTGCGACGAGAAGAGCACCGTGCTGTGTTCGGCCAGCCGGCGGATCAGCCCCCGCACCTCCACGATCTGCGTGGGGTCCAGCCCCACGGTCGGCTCGTCGAGGATCAGCAGCTTGGGCTTGTGCAGGATCGCCTGGGCCAGTCCGACGCGCTGGCGGAAACCCTTGCTCAGTTGGCCGATGGGCCGCGCCAGGTGCTCGGTCAGGCCGGCGGCGTAGACCGCCTCGGAGATGCGGTTGCCGCGCTCGGTTTCGGGAATCTGGCGCAGCTCGGCGATCATCATGAGATAGGCCTGCACCGACAGCTCTGGGTAGAGCGGCGCGTTCTCCGGCAGGTAGCCGATGCGCGCCTGCACCGCGCGCGTGTTGGTCAACACATCCAGGCCGTCCACGGTCACCGCGCCCCGATCGGGCTGCAAGTAGCCCGTGAGGATTTTGAGGATCGTGGTCTTGCCCGCGGCGTTCGGTCCGAGCAGGCCGACGATCTCGCCGGGCCGGATGTGAAACGTCACGCCGCGCAACGCCTCGATCCGGCCGTAGGATTTGGATAGGTCGCTGACATCAATCATGCGGGTTGCCTCTGGGTTGGGAGTTGGTGGATTGGTACATTGGTAGATCGGTGGTCATTATACTCAAATTCGGCCAAACGCGCTATTAACGTTTTGTTAGAGCTTGCGGCCGTGAGAATGGGACCATTATCCCCTGATTCGGCTGCTGACAGGCGCAGCGTTCTACATGACCGTCTTGCACAAAGAAACGGTCTTGCTGCAACGCCTCATCGAGGACCTGCTCGACCTGTCGCAACTGGATCAGGGGCGGGCGCGCTTCGACCGCACCGCGGTGGACGTCAACCAGGTGTTGGCGATGCTGGTGGATGCGCGAGGGCTGCTGGCGTCGCAGCGGGGTCTGGCGTTGGAGGTTCAGGCGACGTCGGGGCTGCCGCACGTGCTGGCGGACGCGCACATGCTGATGCAGGTGTTGACCAACCTGCTGGCCAATGCGTTGAACTACACCCCGGCGGGCGGCCGCATCATGCTGCGCAGCGACTTGCAGGAGGGGGACGGGCAGGCGTGGGTGACGTTGGCAGTGAGCGATAGCGGGTTGGGGCTGACGGCCGAGGACCAGGCGCACATCTTCGAGCGATTCTACCGTGGGGAGGCTGCGCGGCAGACGGGGGTTGCAGGCACAGGGCTGGGGCTCTCTATCTGCCAGGAGATCATCGCGCGGCACGGCGGCCGGATCAGCGTGCAGAGCGCGGTTGGCGAGGGGAGCACGTTCACGGTCTGGTTGGCGCCTTGTCATCGCGGCTCTGCCGTGATAGAATCCCATCAATAGCAGATGCGATCCATTGAGGTTGCCGGGATCGCACACGCCGTAACCCAAGCATCTATTGAGGCCGATGGAGGTGTTCCATGAGCGACAGCAGCGCACTGACCCAAAAGCTGCAACAACAAGTGCTGGAGTTGCCGCCGGAGAGCCTGCCCGATCTGGAGAAGTTCATCGAATTCCTGCGCTTCAAGTTTCAGCCGCGAAAGCCGAAAGCGACCGCGAAACCAGCGCTTGACGCCACCCATGCTGTGCGACTTGGGGGTCTCCTTCAGGGTTATGACTTCTCGCCCGAATTGCTCAAGGAGGCCAGGCGAGAGATGTGGCGTAAGTTCTATGTAGAGGCAGAATGAAACGCTATGTCACCGACACGCAGTGCTTGCTCTGGTATCTGACAAACGATCGGCGTTTACCCAGAGTGGCGCAGGCGGCCTTTCAGCAGGCCAAAGAGGGTTCGGCGCAAGTGTTGGTCCCCAGTATTGTCCTGGTGGAAGCGGTGTTCCTTGCGGAGCGTCAACGCGTGCCGCAGACGACCCTGACCGAGCTGATGGCGCTATCCGAGGCGACAACAGCGAGTATGCGTGTTGTACCGCTTGATCTTGCTGTGGCGCGCGCCGTGAGCGACTTCGGTCCATCTGCCGTGCCTGAACTGGCCGATCGCATCGTCGCGGCCACGGCGCGCGCATTGAAGCTGCCGCTGCTGACCAGCGATCCCGCAATCGAGGAAAGCGGGCTGGTGAGGGTGGCGAAGTAAATCAATAGCTGGGATCGGAGAACCGATAATGAACGGCCCAAGACAACCGGCGTTCCGAGAGGGACGCCGGTTGTGTGTCGGCATCATCGGCTGCGGCGACATCTGAGGAGACCCCATGCCTGAGTTCAAACACTATACCAAACGCCATCTTGAACATGCGCTCAAGGAGATCGAGGCGGCGATCTACACCGTAGTCGGCGCGCTGGAGATGCGCGCCTGGTGCACGGCCGAGCCGACGCCGTTCCGCGAGCGGTTCAGCGGGACCGAGCGTAGCCTGGCGGTCGGCGATAAGTGGGGCGGGCTGTTCGACTGCGCGTGGTTCCACTTCACCGGCCGGATTCCGGAGGCCGCGGCCGGGCAGCCAGTCGTGGCGCTGCTCGACGTCAACGGCGAGATGTGCGTCTACGATGACCAGGGGGTCCCCGTGCGCGGACTCACCTCGGTGATTTCCGCCTTCGACTATCGCCTGGGACGGCCTGGCAAACGGGTGTTGCCGCTCACTGCGCGCGCACGTGGAGGAGAGCCGGTTGACATCTGGGCCGATGCGGGCTGCAACGATCTGTTCGGCAATCTGCAGGGCAATGGCGCGGTCAAAGAGGCGGCGGTCGCGATCTGCGATGAGCAGGTGCGCGGCCTCTTCTATGATTTCGAGGTGCTATGGGATTTCCTGGGCGTTCTGCCGACCGATTCCCCGCGCTACCAGCAGATCCTCACCGGGTTGACCGATGCCGTTCACGTCCTATACGGCGGGATTTGCCAGGGCGCCGGCCCGGCGCGCGCGATCCTGGCGGGCTTGTTGGCTCAACGCGGGGGCGATCCGAGCTTGCGCGTCGCCGCGGTGGGCCACGCGCACATGGACCTGGGCTGGTTGTGGCCCATCCGCGAGACGATCCGCAAGGGCGCGCGCACCTTCTCGACAGCCATCGCCAACATCGAGAAGTACCCCGATTACATCTTCGGCGCCAGCCAGCCGCAATACTTCCTCTGGATGAAGCAGCATTACCCGGCCCTGTACGCCAGAATCAAGGACCTGGTCAGCAAAGGGCGCATCGAACCGCAAGGCTGTATGTGGGTGGAGGCCGATACGAACGTATCCGGCGGCGAGGCGCTGGTGCGCCAGATCCTCTTGGGCAAACGGTTCTTCCGCGCGGAGTTCGGCGTGGATGTGCGCTACCTGTGGCTGCCGGATGTCTTCGGCTACAGCGCCGCGCTGCCCCAACTCCTCAAGAAGAGCGGCGTGGACTACTTCTCCACGCAGAAGCTGTCCTGGAGTCTCATCAACACCTTCCCGCATCAGTCTTTCCACTGGCGCGGGCTGGACGGCGCGACCGTGCTGACGCACATGCTACCGGAGGAGACGTATAACAGTCCGGCTGCCCCGCGCTCGGTGCGCAAGATCGAGCAAAACTACAAGGATAGCGGCGTGTCGGGCCACGCGCTGATGGTTTTCGGCATCGGCGACGGCGGCGGCGGGCCGGGCGAAGAGCACCTGGAGCGCCTGGCGCGACTGCGAGACCTGGCCGGCCTCAGCCCCGTGAAACAGCAGTGGGTGGCCCATTTCCTGGAAGAATGGCAGGCCGACGCCGGCCGATTCGCGACCTGGTCAGGTGAGCTCTATCTGGAGCGGCACGAAGGTACCCTTACCACCCAGGCGCGCAACAAATGGTATAACCGAAAGCTGGAGCTGGCGCTGCGCGAGCTGGAATGGACGGCGGTCGTGGCGGGATTGACCACCAACACGGACTATCCTGGCGAGCGACTCGAAAAGCTCTGGCAGGAAGTCCTCCTCTATCAGTTTCACGACATTCTGCCCGGCTCATCCATCAAGCGCGTGTATGACGAGAGCCTGGCGCGCTACGCGGAGATGCACCGCGAGGCGACGGAAGGCATCGCGGCGAATGACGCGGGGCTGGCCGCGACGGTCAACACCGGACGCATGGCGCAGCCCGTGCTGGTGCGCAATTCGTTGTCGTGGGAGCGGACGGAATGGGTGCAGGCCCGCGGCCGGTGGGTGAAGGCGACGGTTCCGCCGATGGGGTATCTTCTGGTGGATGCGGCGACCGCGCCGTATGTCAAAGACGCTCCTCGCAATGACGCCATGCCGGGCCTGGCCGCGACCGAATCCACTCTGGAAAATGACGTCTTACGGGTGACGTTTGACTCTGACGGCAGCATCGCCTCGGTCTACGACAAGCGGGCGCGCCGCGAGGTCATCGCCGAAGGCGAACACGCGAACCGCCTGGCGGTCTACGCTGATCTGGGGGATGCGTGGGACTTCCCGATGGACTACGCCGAGCAGACCCCGCGCTTCATGAAGCTCGTGGCCGCGACCCCGCGGCTCGCCGGCCCGCGGGCGATAGTGGAGCAGGTCTATCTCCTGGGCCATTCGGAGCTGATCCAGGAGATCGTCCTGACCGCTGGCAGCAGCCGGCTGGATTTTGTGAGCAAGCTGTGCTGGCGAGAGCCGCGGACCATGCTGCGCACGAGCTTTCCGGTCGCGATCCACGCGGACGAGGCGACCTTCGACATCCAGTTCGGTCACATCCGCCGGCCCACGCATCGCAACACGACCTGGGACCTGGCGCGCGACGAGGTGGCCGCGCACAAATGGGCCGATCTGTCGCAGGGGGACTATGGCTGCGCGCTGCTGAACGACTCGAAGTACGGTCACAAGGTCAAGGGCAACGTGCTCGACCTGAACCTGCTGCGCAGCGTGCCGTATCCTGGTCCGCGGCACGTCCAGGATGCCGACGTGACGGCCGGCGAGCCGCACCACGCGTACACCGATCAGGCCGATCACCACTTCACCTACGCGCTTTTGCCCCACCAGGGCGACCACATCGCGGGCGGCGTGATTCGGGCCGGCTACGAGCTGAACGTACCGTTGCGCGTCCTTGCCGAAGGGGTGGGCGGCGGCGAGGGGCCGATTTCGGCCTCGTTCGTGGAGGTGGATGCCCCGAATGTGATCATCGAGGCGGTGAAGAAAACCGAAGATGGCGACGACATCATCGTTCGCCTCTACGAATCGGAGCACAAGGCCGCCCGTGCCTGTCTGCGCTTCGGCTTCCCCATCGCGGCGGCCGGCGAGGTGAACCTGATGGAGGAAGCGTCGGCGTCGCTGAGCGTGCGGGTGAATGGCGTGACGCTGGACTTCCGGCCGTTCGAGATCAAGACGGTGCGGGTAACCCCCGCGTAGTTGCGATGCAGCTCGCCTGGCCGGAGTTCATTCAGAAAGGGTCTGATTCTAATGACAAGCGCACATGAAGCATGGCTGGCGCTGACCAGCGAAGAAGCCATTGATCCGGCGCTGCCGATCTGCGATCCGCACCATCACCTGTGGGATCGGCCTGGATTTGTTATCCAGCCGCGCTACTTCCTGGAGGAGCTGTTGCGCGACGCCGGTTCAGGCCACAACATCGTCCGCACCGTGTTCGTGGAGTGCCACGCGATGTACCGCCGCGACGGGCCTCCCGAAATGCAGCCGGTGGGCGAAACAGAGTTCGTGCAGGGCATCGCCGCGCAAAGCGCCAGCGGCCAATACGGGACGACCGCGGTCGCGGCCGGCATCGTCAGCTTCGCCGACCTTACCCTGGGCGACGCCGTGGCCCCGGTGCTGGAGGCCCACGCGGCAGCGGGCGCGCATCGTCTGGCTGGAATCCGGCACGCGTCCGCGTACGATCCGAGCCCCCAGATTTCCTCCTATCGCAGCCCGCCCAAGGGGTTGCTGTCGGATGACAGGTTCCGAGCCGGGTTCGCGCAATTGCAAAAGCATGGGTTGAGCTTCGACGCCTGGCTATATCATCCGCAGTTGGCCGAGCTGGCCAGCCTGGCGCGCGCCTTCCCCCAGATGACCATCGTTCTCGATCACATCGGCGGCCCGTTGGGCATCGGCCCCTATGCCGGGAGGCGTGACGAGGTGTTTCGCGATTGGCAGGCCGGCATCGTGGAGCTGGCCGCCTGCCCGAACGTCGTCGTGAAGCTGGGCGGATTGGGAATGACCGTCTGCGGCTTCGGCTGGCGCGAGCGTGACCGGCCGCCCTCCTCGGTCGAGCTGGCCCGGGCCTGTGCGCCGTACTACCTCTTCTGCATCGAACGGTTTGGCGTCGAACGCTGCATGTTCGAGAGCAACTTCCCCGTTGACAAGGTATCCTACTCGTATAGCGTCATGTGGAACGCGTTCAAGCGGATCACGGTCGGCTTCTCGGCCGGGGAGCGCGCCGCCCTGTTTCACGACACCGCGGCGCGTGTGTACCGCCTGCTCGGGTAGACTCGGTAGACACGCGCCGCGGGCTGCGCTCCCAGCCGGTCTGTGACCGGCGGTCGGAGGTCGCAGACCTCCTCTGAGCTTGAAATTGTGATCTACTGAGATTCGGTAGACACGCGCCGCGGGCTTTGACCTGAGTCGGCCTCAGGAGGTATAATGCCCCTGCGAGCCTGGAAGTTGAGAGGATCAAATGGTCTGGCATGAACGCATCACCGTGGATCCCGATATTCTGACTGGGAAGCCCGTCATCAGAGGCACGCGGCTGGCGGTGGAATTCATCGTGGATCTACTGGCGCAGGGATGGTCTGAAAAGGAGATTGTGCGGAACTACCCTGGACTGACGCACGATGATATTCGCGCCTGTCTGGCCTATGCCAGCGCGTCTTTGCACTCAGAACGGGTGTGCCCTCTGTCTCTCGAGCCGGCCTAGTCCATGCGCATCCCTGCAAACGAGAATTTCCCCGCTGAAGCGGTCGCGGCTTTGCGACGGCGGAGTCATGATGTGGTTTGGATCCGCACTGAGACGCCAGGCGTCAGCGATCGCGACGTGATTGAGCGCGCGCGCATCGAGAAGCGCCTGATTGTTACCTTCGACAAGGACTTCGGCGAACTCGCGTTTCGCTCGAAACTGCCTGCTGCCTGTGGCATCATGTTGTTTAGGATACCTGCGCCGTCAGCTGCTTACGTTGCGAAAACAGCCGTGGCAGCCCTAGAGAGCCGGTCTGATTGGTCTGGCAACTTCGCTGTTGTGGAGGAGCATCGCATCCCCATCAGGCGATTGCCGACTTCGTCGCCTGCGGCAGATGGCTCATAGATCATGCTGATGAGAGTGCGGGGAATCGCCGATGTCAGCCCTCGAGATCGCCATCGCAGACTATCGCTGTGCACTGGATAGCCTGCACGCGCCAGGCATGGATCAGCCAGGCGTCGCCGCGCTCCGCGTGCTGTTGGCCCGCGATGCGGCGGCGCGCGCTCTGTCAGCCGAGAACCCGCCCGCGGCCGAAACGCTCATCGCGCTGAGCGAACTGGACGGCCGCTTGACCGCAGCCGCGGCCGCGATAGTTGCTTCGGCCGGTCGCGCCGCCCTGTCCTCATGGCGGCAGACGATCAGCGCGTCGCTATCGGCCGGCGGGCAGGGGGCAGGGTGGTGGTGGTCGCTCGATCAGTTGGCGCCCGAGACCGTCCGGCGTCCCTCGGTCCTGTGGGCCATCCTGGCCGGCTTCTTTCTCACCCTCAGCATCAGCCTGGCGGCCGACATCTCGCGGCGGTTCCTGACCGGCGGCCCGGATTTCATCGGGGTCTTCAGCACCGTCTCGCAAGGCCTTCTGGCTCTGTTGGCCGGCAGCGCGGTGATCCAGGCCGGTCGCGGGTGGATCGAGCGGACCCTCTCTGACCTGGGTGTGCCTCCGCAGCGCCAGCACATCTGGAAGACCGGGCTGGCCCTGGCGGTGCTCGGATTGATCCTCGCCCTGCGCTTGTCGCTGCCGGCGATCGGCCGGCTCTACAATGACCGGGGAGTGCAGTGGCAGGCCGCAGGATTGACCACCAGCGCCATCGAGAGCTACGTGCGCGGCCTCAACCTCAACCCCGATTCCGCGGGGACGCGCTACAACCTGGCTACGGCCTACGAAGACATCCTGGATTACGATGCCGCGCTGACTGAGTATCAAAAGGCCATCCGCGCCAACCCGAAGCTGTATCCCGCGCACATCAATCTTGCCCGGCTCTACAACCTGCGCAAGCGCGACTACGCCAGCGCCCTGGGCCTGCTCGACAACGCGTTGAAGCTGAACCCGGCCGCGGCCGACACGCAGTACTCGCTCTACAAGAACCGGGGTTGGGCGCACCTGGGGCTGAGGCTTCTGAAGCTGGCCGAGGACGATCTGCGCAGGGCCATCGCCCTGCGGCCCGACGCTGCGGCCGCGCACTGTCTGCTTGCGCAGACGTTGGAGGCCAAAGGGCAGACCGCCGATGCGCTGGCCGCGTGGGACGGCTGCCTGGCTTTCGATGGGCCAGGCGAGGGGGTCGAGGCCGATTGGCGCGCGGTCGCCCAGGAGCGGCTGACGGCCGGCCCGCCGGCCGCTGGAGGAGGGGCGCGATGATCCGCCGGAGCTGGCTGTTCATTCTGATCGTCCTGTTTGCGCTCGGCTGCGGCTCTGGCCAGCAACCGCCAGGCCGCGGCGAAAACCCCGCCGGCAAGGTCGAGAGCGGGATCATCGTCGGCTTGCAGGGCGAGGCGGCCATGAAGCGCGCTGGCTGGCGCGACTATGCGCCAGCCATGTTCGGCGCGGCCTTTCGCCGCGGCGATCTGTTGCGCCTGACCGCGGGCAGGGCGGTAGTGGCGTGCGCCGATCTGAGGCTGGCGACCGTGGAGGCCGGCGTCAGCGGGTTCCCCTGCCAGGCGTCGCAGCGACCGGCCATCGTCTTCGAGGGCGCGCTGCTCAACCCGACCCGTGGGGACGGCGCAGGCGATGAGTTCCCGCGCGTCATCTCTCCGCGCAAGACCAGGCTGCTGAACCCGCGGCCGCTGTTCCGCTGGCAACCTGTGGCGGCCGCGAAGTCCTACAAGGTGCGCCTCCAGGGCGCCTCCTGGACTGCCGAGGCGGCCGGCGACGCGTTGGCCTATCCTGACAACGCGCCGGCGTTGCAGCCAGGCGTCGCCTACAGGCTCGTCGTGACGGCCGGCGACCGTTCCTCCAACGAAGAGGAGGGATCCGGCCTGGGTTTCTCGATCATCCCCGCCGATGAAGCCAGGGCCGTGCGCGACGCCGAAGCCAGGATACGCGGCCTCGGCCTGACCGAGACGCCGACCGCTCTGTTGATCGCCAACGTCTATGCGACGCACGGGCTGTACGCCGAAGCCATCGAGGGGCTGGAACGGCTGCGCGAGGCCCAGGAGCCGGCTGTGCTGCGTCTGTTGGGCGATCTGTATCTGAGCGTCGGCCTGAACCGCCAGGCCGAGGAGCGCTACCTGGCCGCCCTCGCCGGTTCTGCTTTGGCAGCCGACCTGGAGGGGCAGGCCCAGGCGCACCATGCGCTGGGCCGCATCTACGACGCGCTGGGCGATCGGGCCGCAGCCCGCCGCAGCCTGACCGATGCGCTGGCGCGGTATGAGCGCCTGGGCGATGCGAGCCAGGCGGCCGAGGTGAAGCGTATCCTGAGCGCAGTCGAGGGGACGCAGCCCGACGCGCCCCCCAAACCCTGACCGGTTGCCTCCATGAATTATGTCTGCGTCCTGCTGGCGGCCGTGTGTGCGCTGGCGGCGTGTCTGCCCGCGGTTGCGCAGCCGCGGGCTGCGCAACCGTCCATGCGCATCAAGCTAAGCCCGCCAGAGGCTGCAGGCCATCCGGCAACGACCGCGTCTCTCACTCCAACGCCCGCCGCTCCTCTCGCATCCCCAGCCACGCACGCAGACGAGCTGGCGGCCGAAGGGTCGCGGCTTGTCACGATCGGCGACTATGCGGCCGCACGGCAAGCCTTCATCCAGGCGTTGGCCCTCTATCGTCAGATCGGCGATCGGCCGAATGAGGCGGGCGCGCTGGTCGCCCTGGGGGTCATCCACACGCTGCAAGGCCAGCACGACGCCGCGCTGCTCGCATACGCCGAGGCATTGGCGCTCTGGCGATCGTTGGGCGAGCGGCCTATGGAGGGCCGCACGCTCAACAGCCTCGGCTGGAGCTACTATCGCCTGGGCGATCTCGACCGCTCCAAAGAAGCCTTCTCGAACAGCCGCGCTATCCTGCGCCAGGCGGGGCTGCCATCGGAAGAACGCCAGGCGTTGGCAGGGCTGGCCAGCGTCCACTATGCGCTCGGCGAGTACGCCGATGCGGTCACGCACTACGAGCAGGCGTTGGCGATCGCCCGCGAGCTGCGCGATGAGGGCAACGAGCTGGCCGCGCTGTTCGCGCTCGGCCCCGCGTATGGCGCGCTGCGCCAATACGACCGGGCGTTCACCGTCTACAGCCAGGCGCTGCACGTGGCGCGCGGCCGCGGAGATCGGCGTGCGGAGGCGCTGGCGCTGAGCCAATTGGGTTTCGTGGCCGGTCTCCAGTGGCGGCTCGATGCCGGCCTGGACTACTACGCCCAGGCGTTGGCCCTGACGCGCGAGCTGAGGGCGTCTGCCGATGAAGCTCACATCCTGCAGAGCATGGCCGGCATCCACGAGCAGATGGGGCGCTACCGCGACGCGCTGCAACTCCTGGAAGAGGCGTTGGCCATCGAGCGCGGCCTGGGTCAAGCCGATCGCGAGGCGCTGGCGCTGCGCGACATCGGCTCGGCGCTGCAAGGGTTGGGACGCAACGAAGACGCGGCCCAGGCGTATCGTTCGGCGATCGCTGCGTTCCGCGAGGCGGGCGATCCCGCGGGCGAGGCCGGCAGTCTGAACAACCTGGGCCAGCTCTACACGACCCTGGGCCGCTATCGCGAGGCCGAAGATCTGCTGGCAGACGCGTTGGCGCTGGCGCGCCAGGCCGGCGTTCGACGAGGCGAGGCTGTGGCGCTCAGCAACGCGGGTTCGATCTACAGCAGCCGGGGCGAATATGATCGGGCCGAGGCGGCGCAACAGCAGGCGCTGGCCATCGCCCGCGAGCTGGGCGACCGGGCCAACGAAGCGACGATCCTGAACAACCTCGGCCTGACCTATGATCGCCGCGGCCTGTACGACCGGGCCAGGGGGTTCTACCAACAGGCGTTGGCGATCCACCAGGAGCTGGGCGATCGGCTCGGCGAGGCGCGCAGCCTGAACAATCTGGGCGGGCTGGCCGATTTCTACGGTCGCTACACCGATGCGTTGAAGCTCTACCAGCAGGCGCTGGCGGTCTTTCAGACGCTGGCCGTGCAGAGCGAGCAAAGCGCGGTCCTGGGCAACATCGGCGGGGTCTATGAGCGGTTGGGTCAGCCTGAACAGGCGTTGCGCTACTACGCGCAGATGTTGGCGATCCGCGAGCGGCTGGGTGAGCGGCCAGGCCAGGCGGTCGCGCTCAACAACATCGCCGGCATCCAGGCCCGCCTGGGCCGCCATGCCGAGGCATTGGCGGCCTATCAACAGGCCCTGAAGGTAGCGCAAGAGGTCGGCGATCGGCTGGCCGAGGCCAGCATCCTCGCCAACCTGGCCGCGGCGTATGCGGAGCTGGGCCGTCACGCTGACGCCTGGCCGCCCATCAGACCGCGCTGGCCATCCGCCGCGAGTTGGGCGCGCGCGTTGACGAGGCGCTTTCGCTCAACAACATCGCGGTGGTCCACATCTATCAAGGACAATACCAGCCGGCGCTCGAGGCGCTCGACGCGGCCCTGGCCATTCAGCGCGAGATCGGCGACGCGACGGGCGAGGCGGTCACACTCTCGAACATCGGCTACGTCCAGCGGTCGTTGGGGCGGCTTCAGCTCGCACTCGACGCCTACAGACAGGCCATCGCCATCGGCGAGCGCGTGGCCGCCGCGGTCGCCGTGGAGGAGTTCAGGGCCAGCCTGGCGGCCGAACGCGAGGCGATCTACGCAGCGGCGGCCGAAATCCTGCTGGAGTTGGGCCAGCCCGCCGAGGCTTTCGCCGTGGCCGAGGCCGGCCGCGGCCGCGCGTTCCTGGACCAGCTCGCCCGCGGCCATCTGGATCTGCGCCAGGGCGCCGACGCCGAGCTGCTGACCCAGGAAGCAGCCCTGGCCGCGGAGCTGGCGCGGCTGGACCGGTCGCTGCGCCAGGAACGCGCCCGGCCGAGCGCCCAGCGCAGCGTCGAGCAGGCCCGCACCCTGGCCGATCAGCTCAGCCGCCGGCGGCGAGAGTACGATGAGCTGCTGGTGCGCCTCAAGCTCAGCCGCCCCGACTACGCCGGACTGGTCAGCGCGACGCCGTTGACCCTGCCGGAGGCGCAGCGACTCTTGACCCCCGACATGACCCTGGTGGTCTACTATCTGACTGGCGAGCGGGCGTTTGCCTTCGTCATCGGGCGGGAGCAGTTCGAGTCCGTGACGCTGCCCGCGACCCCGGCCCAACTGCGCGCCGCGGTGGCCGCGAGCCGCCAAAGTCTGTTGGCCCAGGACGCCATCCCGCCCCAGGGGCTGGCCGATCTGTATGCCTGGCTCATCGCGCCGCTGCGCAGCCGCCTGACCACGCCGCTGGTCGGCATCGTCCCGCACGATGCGCTGCACTACCTTCCCTTTGCCGCCCTGCCCATCCCCCGGGCCCCCCTCTTCCTGAAGGGAGGGGGCGGGGGCCACAGCCAGCGCTATCTCGGACAGGAGCGCATCCTGTTCACGCTGCCGAGCGTCAGCGCCCTGCCGCACATCCAGGCCCGGACGGCCGTCGAGATGTCCAGCGCGAGCGTGACGCGATTGGTCGTCGCCTTTGGCCGGCCAGAGGGATTGCCGGCGCTGCACCACGTGGACCAGGAGGCTCGAACCGTCGCTGGGTTCTACGGCCAGGAGCCGCTCGTCGGCGCGACGGCGACCGAGTCTGCCTTCCGCGAGCGGGCGATTGGCGCGCAGGTGATCCATGTGGCTGCGCATGGCCAACTCAACACGGCCAACCCGCTCTTTTCGCGGCTGCTGCTCGCCCCCGATTCCGCGCACGACGGCGCGTTGGAGGTGCGCGAGGTATACGGCCTGGACCTGCGCGGGGCGGACCTGGCGACCCTGAGCGCATGCCAGACTCAGCTCGGCGCGCACAGCGGCGGCGACGAGATCGTGGGGTTGAGTCGCGCCTTCTTGTATGCGGGTGCGGCGACGGTCGCAGCGAGCTTGTGGAGCGTGGACGACGAGGCGACCGCGGCGTTCATGCAAGCGTTCTACGCGGGGCTGCGCGATGGCCTGGGCAAGGCCGAGGCGCTCCGCGCGGCCCAGGCCGCGGTGCGGGGTGATAAGGCTCACCCGGAGTGGGCGCACCCCTACTACTGGGCCGCGTTCACCGTGACGGGCGATCCGGGAGCGGTGAAGATCAGACCATCGCGGTCATGGCCGGCATGGGCCATCGCGCTCCCGATCGGCGCGGCGCTGGCGGCGCTTGGGGTTGCGGCCTGGCGGCTGCGGGCCGCCGCCACCGATCGCCAGAAGGAGGAGACGAGACCTACTTCGGGATCTTGACACTTGCTGGATCGAGGTCTAAAATGGGTGATCTGAGAAATGTCCACAGATTGCTGATTTATGACCAGAAGAGAGGCGTCTATGTTGATCGAATTCACGGTCGGCAACTACCGATCCTTCAAGGATCCTGCCACGCTCAGCATGGTAGCGACCAAAATCGTTTCCCAAGACAAGCGGCTGGACCAGGAGAATGTGATCGAAGTTCCGGGAGGACCTGATCTGTTGACGAGCGCAGCGGTATACGGGGCCAACGCCAGCGGAAAGAGCAATCTCGTGGAGGCGCTGAACTTCATGCGTTCGTTCGTCCTCGGTTCGGCCGAAGGGACGCGAGCCACGGGCGGCATCCGGGTCGAGCCCTTTCGATTGAGCACCGAAACGATCAACCGCCCCTCCCATTTCGAGATCGTGTTTGTGGCATCGGACCGACAATATCGCTATGGGTTCGAGGCAAGCCGCGATCGCGTTCATCGAGAATGGCTGTACTATGTGCCCTCGGCTCGAGAAGCCCGGCTCTTCGAGCGCGAGGGTGAGCGCATTAGCCTGAGCAGCGTGTTCAGAGAAGGTCGGGGACTTGAGGAAAAGACCCGTCCCAACGCCTTGTTTCTATCCGTGGCAGCGCAATTCAACGGCGACACCGCAAGAACAATCACGAACTGGTTCCTGGACATGGATGTCATCTCGGGCCTGGATGATACGTGGTCGCGCGACACGACGTTGACCCTCTGGGATGATCCTGATGGCTTCGCGCAAGTTGCTCGTTTTGTCAAAGGCCTCGATCTCAGCATCGAAGACCTGAAACTGGAGCAAGATCAGCGACTCATCGAGCAATATCGGGCGGAGTTCCCTGATTTGTTTGCGCCCGATAGAGACTGGAAGATGCCCGGCGCTTATCGTATCAAGACCATGCACCGCAGGTTCGATGCAACTGGCAATCTGCAAGGGATCGAGTTATTCGATCTGGACAATCATGAGTCTGAAGGGACACGCAAGCTATTTGCACTGTCGGGCATGTTGCTAACATCGTTAGCCTGCGGCACGGAGTTGATCGCGGATGAATTCGATGCGCGACTGCATCCGCTGATTACCAGACGTCTGATCGAGTTGTTCAACTCGCGCGAGCATAATCCACGGCGCGCACAACTCGTGATCACAACACAGGACACTAATCTCTTGGACAATCGGTTATTTCGCCGTGATCAGATCTGGTTCACCGAGAAGGATCGGTTCGGTGCAACTCATCTCTATTCATTGGCGGAGTTTCGCGGCGTGCGCAATGACGCTTCGTTCGAAAGAGACTATGTGCGTGGTCGTTACGGTGCGATTCCTTTCCTTGGTGATCCAGGCCGGCTGACAGGAAACGGTGATGGCCAGACGACGAATTGATGGGCGCACCGGCAGGGGTTTTCGACGTCGCCCATTCGAAGTGCGAGAACAGCGTCCGCGCTTTATCATCGTATGCGAGGGCACGAAGACAGAACCCCGGTACTGCGCCGGTTTCCGCGCAAACATTCAGGTAGAATCGGTCGGCCGTGGCGCTCTCGAGGTCGTTGTTACCGCCATTCGCCTGCGCGATGAGGGAGACTATCGTGATCCGCTGCTCGACCGCGTGTGGTGTGTTTTCGACCGTGATGACGTGCCCGCCGAAGACTTCAACCGGGCCATCAGGCTTGCGAGAAATGAGGGCCTGGGAGCCGCCTATTCCAACCAGGCGTTCGAGCTATGGTATCTGCTGCATTTCCACTACGTGGACACGGGAATCTCGCGCCATGAGTACGTCACCAAGTTGAGCCAACTGCTGGGACACCCGTACCGGAAGAATAGCGCAGACATCGGTCGTGAGTTGGAAAGCCGCCAGCCGACCGCCATCGCCAACGCCCGACGCTTATTGGCGCAATATGACCCACCCAATCCTGCGATGGATAACCCGTCTACAGCGGTTCATCTGCTGGTGGAAGAACTGAATCGCTCGCTGGTCTGATGGCCTCCAGCTACCCACAGGCGGCCAACACATGGCGCCATCTCTTCAGCCCCTGCGGCATATCGGCGGCCGGGTGGCTTGACCTATCAAGGAGGATTACCCCATGAACTTGTTGAAAGATCTCTCGTCCGAGGCGCTGGCCTCACGGCTGTTGAGTTGGGAGCATCCGCCGCTGCGCTGGGAGCCGCTGCCCGGCAGTGGTATGCGCGTGTATGTGCCGGCGAAGGTGGATTACTTCCGGTCGCCGGCTGGGACGCCCGCGGCCGACAACGCACCCTTCTTGTGGCTGGACGTCACTGGCGACTTCGTGGCCCAGGCGCACGTGCGGCCCACCTGGGGGACCCAATATGACGCCGCCGCGCTGATGGTGCGCCATGACGCCCGGCAATGGGCCAAACTGTGCTATGAGCGCACCGACTTCGGCGCCACCGCAGCCGTCAGTGTGGTCACGCGTGAGTACTCGGACGACGCCAACGGCGTTGACCTGACTGTTCCTGACCTGTGGTTGCAACTCCTGCGAGCAGGCGATGTGTTTGGCATGTACTATGCCCTGGATGGCCAGAGCTGGCGCATGGTGCGCTTGTTCCGCCTGCCCCTGCCGCCTACGGTGCGGGTCGGGCTGGTGGCGCAGTGTCCGGTCGGCCCTGGAACCACTGTTGACTTTCTCAGCTTCACGGTCCAGTCGCGCGCGGTCAAGAACTTGCGCGCGGGTGTATAATACGCTCAGAAAGGAATTTGCCCATGATCTACGAACTGCGCACCTATTGGGCCGCGCCAGGCAAGGCCGAGGCGCTGCACAACCGCTTTCGCACGCTGACCCTCGGCGTTTTCGCCAAACATGGGATGCAGTTGGTCGGCTTCTGGGTCCCCGATCCCATCACCGCGGAGACCGGCGATCTGGTCTATATCATGGCGTTCGAGGACCGCGCGGCTATGACGCGCGGCTGGGAAGCCTTCCGCGCAGATCCTGACTGGATCGCGGGTCGGGCGGCCAGCGAGGTGAACGGCGTGCTGACGGCCAGGGTCGCCAGCGTCGCCTTGCAGCCCACCGACTATTCGCCGCTGAAGTAGAGAGCTACCGCCCATGTGCGTAGCCCCACGCATTTCCGGCAAAGCGCCAATATGATGACCGCGGATGACCAGGGCCTGGAGGTATCGTTGGGCTGATTCAGATCGAGGAGGCGCCGCATGGCTGTGATCACAATCTCGCGCGAGCTCGGCAGCGAGGGAGATCGGATCGCCGATCTCGTGTGTCAGGAGTTGGGTTATCGTCGCATGGACAAGG
>VGOD01000071.1 GCA_016876015.1 Chloroflexota bacterium | reverse complement strand
GCCCTCCTGAGGTGATCGGCGACGAGGGCGAGTCAACCCACATGAAGTAGACCGCCGCGGCGCCAAAGACGATTGCGCCGCAACAGCAAAGCAGCAGAGCCGCGGCGATCACGACGAATAGGAGGTTGCGACTTTGAGTTTTCACGACTGCGGCTCCTTCACGACCATCAATCTCATCCCTCTCTTTTCACTCCCAACACGAGCCATCTCTGGGCAGCACACCGCCGGCATTGCTGTGTACGCCCTCCGGCGTCATATCCAGGTACATGTACCCCACTGGCAGGTAGAAATAGGTGTAGAGGCGCAGGCAGACGCGCATACCAGGCTGCCCATCGCGGCGTGGCCGCACGTCCACCAGCCCCACGCGAGCGATCGGCGCCGCAGCCAAGTGGTGATAGAGATACACCTCGCGCTGCGCGTTGATGGCGATGCGCTGTGGGTCGCCGCGCACGTGCGCCTGGGGCGGCGGCAGGTAGAACGGCGACAGCGCCAATGGGCTCACCACCAGCAGCAGCCCCAGGAGCGCCCGAGACCAGAACGAGTTCTGAGCATTAGCGCCGACCCGGCGCATCAGGCTGCGGGCCATGGCGCTCCAGGCCAGCAGCAACAGCAAGTAGACCAGGCAGTTGACCGCAAAGAAGGCCGGCAGGAAATCACCGCCGGCCGTCTGGCCGTGGAAAAACGACACCGGCGCGCCGCGATAGCCAGGACACAGCCCATCGCAGCCCGCGCGATAGTCGGCCACCTCGAAAACCAGCCCCGACCACCAGCTCAGCAGCGGCGACGCTACCAGGCAGGCCAGCAACACGAACGGCCAGCGAAAGCTCTGTTGGCGCCACCAGATCGTCAGCAGCAGGGAGACGATGGCGCACAGCAAGCCCAAGAAGGCCGCGGATAGGTATGTCAGGGAGAACATAAGGCCCTGGCCCTCACGGCACGCATCCCTGGATCGGTTCGTCCTTCACCGGGAAGAAGGTCCGCGCATCGGCGCCATGCGTCCAGATCGTGGGATAGGTCTCGACGCCGCCGACCATCACCCACAAATAGAGCTTGTTGTCTGGATCGGCCGCGCGCGCCACCGGCACGTTGTTGAACTCCCAGATCGGGTAGGTGATTGCGCCTGCCTGGCGCGTCTGCACGACCGCCTCGGTTGCCAGCGACCGGCCAACCTCTTGATTCCAGGCGCCGTACAAGGTCAGTCCGGCCGGCTGCCAGCCGATGGGGACCGAGAGCCGCGTGCCGCGCTTGAAGAGCGCCACCGCGACATTGGCCAGGACTGCATCGGCCACGGGGCGACCCTCGCCCCGCTCGTCATGCGGCCAGACGATCTGGATGCGCGCATCAATCGCATCCAGCGGTCCAGAAGCGACGCCGCTCGGAATATCTTGCTGCGGGAAATAGGTGCGCGGGTCCGCAGCGTGCGCCCACACGTTGGTGGCAGTCTCGATGCCGGCGACGCGCACCATGAAATAGAGCTTGCGCTCCGGCTGTCTGGCCCGGCTCACGTCCACGTCGTTCAAGTCCCAAAATGGAAACGGCTGGCTGTCCACGGTGCGCTGCGTCGCGTCGCCGAGGGGCTCGGCCGGGTTGGCGTCTGTCGCCTGCCACGCGGTCACTCTTGGTGTCCAACCGCACGGCGACGGCGCCAGGCTGCCGCTTGCAAACAGGCGCAGCCCGATGTTAGCCAGCCCAGCTTCTCCCACGGCCACGCCGTCGTGCGGCCACACGATTTCAATACGCGCATCCGCGGCTTTTGGTGTCGGCGCCGGTTGGACGTTCGAGCGCAGCGCCCACACGCCAGCCGTCGCAGTCCCCAGCAGGATGCCGCCAGGCGCGGCATAGTCCACGGCCAAAGCCTGAACCAGGTTGTCGCCCAGGCCGTTCGCTGCGTTGCTCCAGGCCAGGCCCCGATCTGTGCTCCGATAGAGGCCGCCGCCATCCCGCGCAGCCCAAAGCGTGCCTGGCGCCCGGGGATCGCTGAGAAACGCGATGATCGTGCTGCGCGGCGGCAGACCTGCGGAGGCTGCGGACCAGGTCGCGCCGTCCCAGCGCAAGACGCCGGCCTCCGCTACGCCCGCGTACATCCGGCCGCCATCCGCCAGGGCGTCGGCCAGCCACTGTACGTTCTGTCCCTCCAGGCCAACCAGCCGCCACGTTGCGCCGCCGTCGTGTGTCTCGTAGACGCCGTCCCGCAGGCCGGCCCACACATGGCGGGCATCGGTCGGATCCACCACCAGTCCTGCGACCTCTTGTGGCGACCGCTGTTCGCCTGCCGGCCGGTTTGTGACGACGATCGGCGCTTCCTGCCACGTCGCGCCGCGATCGGTGCTGCGCAGCATGGGCTGGCCGCCCAGGTAGATCACGTTGCGATCGGACGGCGCCACGGCTATCGCGACGCGGCTGTCGAAGGGCAGGCGGACCCCTTGCCAGCGCAACCCGCCGTCGGTGCTGCGAAAGATGTACTCGTATGACCCAACGAACAGCGTGTCGGGATCGGTCGGGTCGAGAGCCCAGGCGGTCGCGGCGACGTTCGGCAGCCCCTGGCTGGCAGGCAGCCACCCGCGGCCGCCATCCGAGCTGCGCAACACCAGCGGCGGTTTGGCGTATCCGCCCAGCACGCTGCTGTCGGTCAGCGCGATGACCCGATTCGGCTGTCGAGCATCGGTCAGCAGGGCAGCCACCCGGCTGTTGAACGGCAGCCCTGCGCCGGCCGGCTGCCACAGCGCGCCGCCGTCGCGACTCACGAAAAGCCCGTAGCCGCTGGCCCCGAACACGGCTGTGGAGGCGCCGGCCGGCGCAGGGTATGGACCCGACGCCACGAGGAACTCAGCGACTTCGCCCGCGCTGAGCGGCCCTTCGAGCCCCTGCCAGGTGCGGCCGCCATCCACGCTGCGGTAAGCGCCTGCTTCCAGCCCCAACAAGAGCACGCCGCCGGGTAGGGCGGCCAGCGCAGTCGGCTGGCCTTTCGCGGGCAGGCCTTCAGCCGCCACGGGTAGCCAGGCGGCGCCGTTGTCCGTTCTGCGCTCGATCACCAGGTCGCCGGCCGCTGCGCCGCTGCGCGTGCGAGCCACGAGCCAGACCGCTTCTCCCGCCGTTCCCTCAGCCACGATCGCCAGCCGCGGCGAGCCAGCCCACAGCGCGACCGGCGGCTCGGCTGTCTCGCCGGCCAGAGACCACGTCTCGCCGGCATCCTGACTGACGAAAACCTCGCCGCCGTAAGTCGTGAGAAACAGCCGGTCCACATCGGTGGGATGCGCCACAAGATCCACCAGCACGTTACCGGGCCGCTGGCCGAAGCGCAGCGCCTCGAACCTGGTCCAGCTCTTGCCGTTGTCCGCGCTGCGGTAGATGTAGCTGCCGGGATACTTCTGGGCTTCGGTCACGCCCAGGTACAGGCGGCGGCCATCGGCGCTGCGCACGATGCGCCGGATGCTCAGATCGTTGCGGCCGAACCGCGCCTCTTCCCAATGCGCGCCGCGATCGCGGCTCCGCCACAACCCATAGCGCCGCGTGAAATAGTCGCCCGCGCCTTCCACGCCCACGAAGAGGTCGCCGGTGACCGGGTCCGCGTACAGTGCGGTGATCGCGCCGGGGATCAGGTCGTTGGTGAGCGGACGCCACGTCGCGCCCCCGTCGGCGCTGCGATAGAGCGCGGCGCTGTGTGCGATGCGTCCGCTGGTCTGCCATTGCGTCTGGTCATCGCGACGGTTCACGCCGCCGACGCTGACCGCGTACAGCTCCGTCGCCCTGGCTGCGACCAGGTGCGTGATGCGTCCCCCTGGCCCGCCGAGCGGCTGCCAGGCGACCGGCGTCTCCTGGCGGCCGGTTGGCTGGGCCGCAGTCGGCGCGGCCGCTGCGATCAACAGGCCGGCCAGCATCAGCAGGATCCATGACCGACGCACACGGTTTGGCATGGCTTTCCCTTTCGGCCAGGACTACAACCGCAGTTTCTCAGACCCGGCGACAGAGGTCGCTGCAACCTTCGCGAAGTCGCCCTCCGGCGACTGAATTGAGCCT
Organism: Chloroflexota bacterium; assembly: GCA_016876015.1. GTDB lineage: Bacteria > Chloroflexota > Anaerolineae > CG2-30-64-16 > CG2-30-64-16 > VGOD01. Next base: position 20,381 of record VGOD01000071.1, on the reverse strand, counting down.
GCGTCGGCAGGCTTCGCCGCTGTTGCAGCGGTTTCAACCGCCCGGCGGTATGAAGTGCGGTTGTAGTACTAGGGCAACAGATAGCCCAGCTCGCGCAGCCGCGTGCGCAGCGTCGTGCGCCGGCTGGCAGGCAACGCAATCGTGCGGTCGCCCACCAGCTTGCAGATGCGTTTGAGCTTGGGGTCCTGCATCACGAGCTGCGCGATCTCTGCGGTGCGCGCCTCGACAAACAGGGCCGGCTCCGGGGTCGTAAAGGCTTTGCTGCGGCCAACCGCGTCGGCGAAGAGCAGAGCGAGCTCCGGCGGGAGCGGCCGCGTGGATTTCTCGGCCAGGAAGGCCAGACTCGCCTCCAGATCGTGTCCGCGCTCCAGCGCAGCAAGGAGCGATTCGAGGCTGATCTGAAAGCGCAGCTCGCCCTGGGCTTTGGCCACCTGTCCCAACGCCAACTGATCGGCGGCCGAGACTTGCACGCTCGCAGGGATCTCCAGCACGAACGTCTCGCCAGCCGGCGTTCCCGGGCTGTAGCCGACCAGTCGCTCGATCACGAGATAGGGGCCGGTGGTGCGCGGCGGGCCGAACTCGGCATGTTGGCCCAACAGATAGGCGCCCAACCCGTTGATGCGGAAGTACTTCAGGCCATCGCACAGGCTGAAATACGGCGCATCGGGATAGTACAGGTGCGCGTCATACCCGGCGGCCTCCGGCGGCAGATACAAGATGTCGAGCGCACCGATGCTCGCCAGACGATCCCACAGCACGGCCAGGATGTTCAGGCCATTCACCGCGCGCCAGTGGGTCGTCGAGCTGACCGGCTCGCGGCCGATGCTCAAGGTGTTGCGCCAGGTGAAATTGGCTTCGTGGACGTCGAAGTTGAAGTGCCAGACTAATACCGCCCGAAAGAAATCTTCCACATCTATCCAGACGCCCACCGGACACCACGAGAGCGCCTCGATGATCTTCTCGCGGCGGCTGCCGGGCTGGCTGAGGGATGCCCCGCTGGCGCGTTGGCCGCGAATGGCCCGCACGCGCGCCAGCTCATCGAAGCCGGCTGATGTGGTCCAGCGTTCGAATGCTTCCAACAACAGCGCGGGATCCTGCGAGCGGAGCCAGGCCCGGCCGGCCTCTGTGGCCGACAGGCTGTCATGGCTGCCGCCGCTGATTTCCGCCAGTCCGCCCCCGATGGCAAACGCAGTCAACCCGACCGGCCGGATGGTGTCGGCCGCCTTGAAGTCGGCAGGTAGCTCCAGGAAATCGCCATCGTGGAGCAGCGGCATGAGTTGCTTGACGGCGCCGCGGGTCGGCATGTGGGTGTTCACGCTGACGAGGAATGCGCCTTCCTCGGCCAGGCGCAACAGGGTCGCCAGGTCATGCAGGCCGGCCTGCTCGGTGTCCGCGCGGCGGAGCGCCAATGGCCGACCCTTGACTATCGTCATCTCAGGCGCACGAGTGACGCCTGTGATCTGGAACGGCTCGGGCCGCGGGACCCACGCCTCCAGAAGCGGCAGCAGATCATCCGGGATGCGGTTGTAGTGCAAGAAGAGATCAAGGCCGATGGCCACATGTTGCCAGGCGTATTTCGCCGGCGGGCGCTCCGGCAACCGGCCATAGCGGGCGACGAAAACCTGGGCATCGAACTCGCCGCTGTTGTGGGCCGCCAGTGAAACAGCCTTGAGCGAGAGATCGTCCAACTGGCTCCACTGGCGCTGAAGGCCGGCGGGCGAGGTCATCACCCCCGCGATGCGCCGCACCAGATCGGCTGCGTCGGTTGCGGTCGTCGGCGACTGACCGCAGAGGCGCGCCAGCGCCTGGAGCGCGTTGGGCTGATAGCGGTTGAGGATGTCGATCAGATTCATCGGTTTACGGGCATCCCACGCGGCCCGGTTTCGTGTGCATCCTGCTCGACCCGGTCTCCTGGCCGGGGCGAGCCGCCCTCGAACGCGGCCTGCAGCGCCGCGGCGGTGATCGCCTCGTAACTCGATCCCAGGGTCTGCACCAGGTCGTCATCGGGCAGAAACGCGGGCTGGCCCAGGCGCTTGAGCAGCGGGAATTTGACCGCCGGCGGCTTGACGGCCGCCGCGAAGGCATCGAGGCGCTCCAAAGGCTGCCAGAAGCGATCCAGCAGCTCCGCCAGCGCCGCGACCGGCTCAGCCGAGGCCGCGACCGACTCGGCCTCCTCCTCTTCCGCGCTGCCGCGCCGGCTGCGGAGCGCCTGCATGATCTCCTCTTGGGTGCGGCCGCGCAGACGGAAGATCAGGAAGGGATCCTCATCGAATTGCTCGCCCAGGATGAAGTGCGTGGCGGCGACGTGCTTGCACGGATTCGCCCAGTCAGGACAGGAACAATCGGTCATCAGATCGTCCGCCCGATCGGGGAAGAGGCTGATGCCGACCGCCTTGAACGCCTCCTCGATGTCCTGGGGCATTTCGCCGGCCAGCAGTTGCGCGCTGAAGCCGGCCTGCGCGGCCATCTGATCAAGCACCTTCGCCCATTGGTCGTCGGTCAGGCGCTTCAGCTCGATCGCAACCTTGTAGGGCTGCGGCCGCGAACCCTGCACTCTGGCGAGCACGCCGGTCGGGGTTTCTTCGATGGAGAGCACCTGGCCGGAGCGCGCATAGCCGCTGCCGCGGCGCAGCCGGCCGGCATCCAACAGCCGTTCCAGCGCCGCGATCCACCGCGCCGCCCACCAGCTCTGCCCGAACTTGCCCGTCTGGCTGCGCGCCTTCAGCCCCTTATCGGTCTCGATCGGGCGGGTGGGTTTGAAGTAGTAGGAGTAACGTGACATGGGTTGGTAGGTTGGTAGATTGGTGGGTTGGTAGATTGGTAGATTGGTAGATTGGTGGGTTGGTAGGTTGGTGGGTTGGTAGATTGGTGGGTTGGTTTTGTGACGCAGTGTGTCACCTTGTCACTCCATCACCTTGTCACCCCATCACCTTGTCACCCCGTCACCTTGTCACCCCGTCACGCTCTCTCGCCGCAGCGTCACCAGTCTGCGCAGGTCGTCCGTGGACAATTCCGTCAGCCAGTTTTCGCCGCCGCCGATGATCGCCTGGGCCAGGCTGCGTTTGCTCTCGATCAGGTCGTCAATCATCTCTTCCATGGTGCCGCTGCTGATGTACTTGTGCACCTGGACATTGCGCGTCTGGCCGATGCGAAAGGCGCGATCGGTGGCTTGATCCTCTACGGCCGGATTCCACCAGCGGTCGAAATGGAAAACGTGATTGGCTGCCATCAGGTTCAGGCCGACGCCGCCTGCTTTCAGCGAGAGGACGAAGATCGGCGGTCCGTCCTGCCCCTGGAAGCGCGCGATCATCTGGTCGCGCTGCGGGGCCGGCGTGCCGCCGTGCAGGAAGAGCGCGGGAACACCCAACGCGTTCTGCAGATAGCCGTGCAGGATTTGGCCCATCTCGGCGAACTGCGTGAAGACCAGCGACCGATCGCCGGCCGCCACGGCTTCTTCCAGCATCTCGGCCAAACGATCCAGTTTGCCGCTGCGGCCGGTCAGATCGCCCGCGCCGGCCTGATGCAAGAAGAGCGCAGGATGATCGCACACCTGCTTGAGCTTCATCAACATCGCCAACACCTGGCCGCGACGATCAATCCCTTCGGCCTCCTCTACCGCGGCTAACGACTCGGCCACCACGGCCTCGTACAGGCTGGCCTGCTCTTCGGTCAGGTTGCAGTAGACCTTCATCTCGAGCTTTTCGGGCAGATCCTGGATCACGCGCGGATCGGTCTTGACGCGACGCAGGATGAACGGACTCACCAGCCCCTTCAGACGCTGCGCCGTGTCTTCGTCGCCATACCGCTCAACGGGCAGTGCGAAGGTCTTGCGGAAGCGATCCTGCGAGCCGAGATAGCCAGGGTTCAGGAAGTGCATGATTGACCACAGCTCCGACAGGCGATTCTCTACGGGCGTGCCGGTGAGCGCCATGCGAAACCCTCCAGCCAGCTTGCGGATCGCCTGCGTCTGTTTTGCGCCAGGGTTTTTGATGTTCTGCGCCTCGTCCAGGACAACCCCGCGCCATTCGACAGCCTGGAGGGTCTCGGCGTCTCGGCGGGCGAGGGCATAGCTGGTGAGCACCAGGTCATGTCGGGCGGCCTCGGCGCTGAACTCCTCTCCGTGCAGCCGGTCGAGGCCGCGATGGACCCAGGTCGAAAGATCAGGCGCGAAGCGGCTGGCTTCGCGCACCCAATTGCCCACGACCGAGGTGGGACAGATCAGCAGAACCGGCCCGGAAACCGCGGCGTGCTCCTTGTCGTGCAGCAGCAGAGCCAACGTCTGAATGGACTTTCCCAGGCCCATGTCGTCGGCCAGGCAGGTCCCCAGTCCCCAGCGCCGCAGGAACTCGAGCCACGAGAAGCCGTATCGCTGATAGGGTCGCAACTGGCCGCGCAAACTCGCGGGCTGGGGGAGCTCGGCCAGTTTCTCGCGGCCGGTCAACCGCTGGAGCCACTCCTCGAGCCACCCCTCGTAGGCCACGTCTTCGACCGGCAACCCCGCCACTGTCTCCTCGGCGCCGAGGCCCATCTGCAGGGCCTCCAACAAGCCGATCTCGCCCTGCGCCTGTCTGGACTGCCAGAACTTGAGCGCAGCCTCGATCTGATCGGGATCCAACTGCACCCACTGGCCGCGCACCTGCACCAGCGGCGATTTGAGCGCCACGAGCGCCTGGAACTCCTCTTCGGTGAGCGCCGTATCGCCGACCGAAAGAGACCATTGGAAGTTGATCAACTGTTCGAAGCTGAGCTTGCCGCTGGCGGCTGCGGCCTGTCCGCCCTTCGACTTGAGCTTGAGCTTCAGCCCCAGGCGTGCGCCGCGTTGATTCCACCAGCGCGGGACCAGGACGCCGAATCCGCTCTGTTCCAGCAGGGGCGCGGCCTCGCGCATGAAGTTGAAGGCTTCGTCGGTGCTGAGCGCCAAATCCTCGGGGTGCGCCCCGCGCAGACTGCGACCGATGGGCGGAAAGAGGCGTGTGGCGTAACCGAGCGCGGCCAGCAACCGCTCCTGTGGCCGGTCGAACTGCCGGCCCACGCGCTGCAGCACCTCTCCGCGCGTCTGCCAGATTTCGGCCGCGGGCACGAGCAGACTGGGATCGTCGCGCGCCTGCAGCAAAAAGCCGACCTGCCACGCCGGCGCTGCCCCTGGCTGACCGCCAGGCGCGGCTGTCGCGGATGCTTCCGACGCGGGCGCGGCCGACGGAGGCGGCGCCAGGCGAAAGGTGACGCGGAAGTCGCCAGTCCCCGCGACGTGCAGGTTGCGCATCCAGATGCGCATGCTGCGTTCCAACGCCGCAAGCTGGGCCGGCGACGCCTCGACCGCGGCGTTGTTGTCGAACAGCGCGCGAATCCAGCGGCTTGCAGCCGGATCGCGGGTGCGCAGCGCGCCGGGCGAGCCGTTGCTCCCCCATTGGCGGGCTTGCGCATCGGCCATGATCCTGATGAAACTATCCAGCAGGCCGGCCGGCGACAGTTCTGGGTCGTCCATGCGCCGTCCCGACCGGCAGATCGGCGGCATGGCCGCTCGCAGACGCGCCAGCCGGCCGGCGTCTTGCGGCCCATCGAGCACCGGCAGCCAACGAGCCTGATAACCGCCTCGCTTGCCGTCGCCCCGCGCCAGGGTGGGCGCCACCTTCTGTTGAGCCAAAGCTTCCAGCGTCAGACTGGTGACAAGCCGCCAATAGCGCGCATCCGCGGCCGCAGCCACCCCAGCCGGCATCTCTTCGGCCGCGGGCAGGTTCAGCAAGACTGCGAACGCCTGGCTCGCCTCAAGCCAGAGGCCCTCGATCTGCCAGGCCGCGAGCGCCGGCGGGTCTTGGTCTGCCAGCGACCAGTTGTGCAGCAGTTGCGGCGAGGGCTGCGGACCGTCGCGCTGAGCAGGCAATAGCAGGGTCGCCTGGCCGAGACGGCCGCCCGCGGCCGAGAGCCTCAAGGCATCCAGCGCCTGCCGCGCTCCTTCTGGCCCGCCGCAGAAGGGGTGGGGTTGCGGTTTGCTCGCAACGCGCCCGCGGCGGCCCGCCGGCCGGGAGACGTCCGAAGTCTCGACCCAAAACAGAACGCCGCCGGGGTCGCCTGCTGCGTCCGGTGGCTGGTAATGGCTGTGCAGGACTAACACAGAGCTATCCGATCCATAGGGAATCACGAGCGCCCTCCAGTCGCCAGGCCGATCCACGGCCCCTGGGCGCCTAAGACGGCATTATACCTCTGAGCGCGACTCGCGTCAATACGTGCGTTGTGCACGCCCACGTATCTTCTCAATTTGTAGGGGCGCACCCTCGCGGTCGCCCCGATGGGCAGGCGCAAGGCCGTGCCCCTACCCCGGATTATTGAGAAGATACACGCCCACCATGGCCGACTCGGACGTCTGGCAATTTAGCCAACTCTGCGTTATACTCTGACTCACCATACTTCCAGGTTATTTCTACATGGGCCGCGGCGCATACGAGCACAATTACACCCAACTCAACCTACCCGAACTGACTCGCGCAGGGGTAGACGCCGCGCCGGTTGAGATCGCGTTGCCGCCCGCGCTGGCCGGCTCAGGGCCGATCACAGCAGAGATCTATTGTGCGGACAACCTGGCTCTGCTAGAGGCGGCCGCCGGCCGGTGGTCCGGCCGCTTTCAGCTTCTCTACCTGGATCCGCCGTTCGGCAGCGGGAAGGTGTACGCCGCGCGCGTGGCAGGCGAACGCGGCCGGCAGGCCCAGGCAGTGGACGCCTATCGCGACGACCAGGGCTTCGACGCGTATCTGGCATGGCTGGCCGCGCGGCTGGCCGCGGCGCGTGATCTGTTGACCGAGTCCGGGTCTCTCTATGTTCATCTGGATTGGCACGCGGTGCACTACGTCAAGGTGGAGCTAGATCGCATCTTCGGCCGTGACCGCTTTCTGAACGAGATCATCTGGTGCTATCATGGGCCGTCGCCCATCCGCACGGCGTTCAAGCGCAAGCACGATAACATCCTGGTCTACACCCGCTCGAAACGCTATTTCTTCGACGCCGATGCCGTGCGCGTGCCGTATGACGCCTCCACGGTGAAGACGTTTGCCAGCAGCTCCAAGGCCGGCTTTGGCAAGACGCCCGATCTGGAGCGCGGCAAGGTGCCGGAGGATTGGTGGTACTTCCCCGTCGTAGCGCGCGTGCACTCTGAACGGGTCGGTTATGACACGCAAAAGCCGGAGGCGCTGCTGGAGCGGATCGTCAAGGCATCCAGCCGGCCGGCCGACCTGGTGGGTGATCTCTTCGCCGGTTCAGGCACGACAGGCGTGGTCGCCGCGCGGCTCGGCCGGAACTCGGTGTTGGTGGATCGGAATCCGGTCGCCATCGAAAAGAGCCTGTTGCGTCTGGCGCGGCTGAATCCGGCCCCGGCCGTGCGGATGTGGCGATACATTGATCAGCAATCGCGTAGCGATCAGTAAGGCAGGTGACGGAATGACAAGAGAGTTCCCGCTCAAGATCTCCAGCGCCCAGCAGCGCGGGGTGGTCGTCAAATTCGACGCGGAGCGCGGCTTTGGGTTCATCCGGCCCGACGAGGCGGCCGGCGCCGCCGATCGTGACGTGTTCGTCCATGTGCGCAACGTCCCCGGCCGCCGCGCCTTGCATCCGGGCCAACGCGTGGCCTATCACCTGGCACGCACCGACCGCGGGCTGGCAGCCGTCAACGTGCAGGTCGAGACGGGCCTGCTGTCCGGTCTGGCGCGTTCGTTGTACGCGCGCTTCATCCTGATCGGCCTGGGGTCGGCGCTCCTGCTGTTGTTCGGCCTGGCTGCCGCATTGGATCGGCCGACGTCGCTGGCGCTCTGGCTGGCGATGTGGGTAGTGGCCATGAGCGCGGCGACCTATGGCATCTATCGCTATGACAAGGCCATGGCTGAGGCCCGCAAGGCGCGCGTGCCCGAAGCCGTGTTGCATCTGCTCAGCGCGTTGGGCGGATCGCCGGGCGCGTTTGCCGGGATGCGCTGGCCCACGCGGCACAAGACCGGCAAGCCGCTGTTCCAGGCCATCTTCTGGCTGATCGTGGCGGTTCAGCTCGGCGCGGCCATCTTCTGGATCGTGAGCGAATCGAGTTTCTAAACGGACCATATCCCCGTAACACGGTCAGATTTTAACTCCGGCAGATGGAAGAAACGTTTGCGCCGACATCCGAGCCGTGATACAATTGACGCGACAAGTGATCAGCGAAGAGCCGTGGTGAAATGAGCGCCGTTTCCGTGACTTCCACTGGGTTCCGTATTCCGGTGTCCGATGCGTTGCCGGAGGTCGTGCGGCGCCTTGTCGCGGCGTTGCAGCCAGAGAAGATCATCCTCTTCGGTTCGTATGCCTATGGTAAGTCCACACCAGACAGCGACGTAGACTTGCTGGTTGTGATGGAGACCTCCGCCCCCGACAAGGAGCGTTACCTCGCCGTCTGTCGCCTGTTACGGCCGCGGCCTTTTCCCGTGGATATCCTGGTGCGCACGCCGCAAGAGCTCGCGCACGCGCTGGACAAGGGCGATTTCTTCATCCGAGAGATCACCTCCCAAGGCAAGGTGCTGTATGAGCGGTATCCATGATCCCCTGTCGTGGGTTGAACGCGCCGAGGAAGAGGCGATGACCCCACCCCCGACGAGGCGCGTCAGGCGGTCGAGATCGCCAGGTCCGTGCGCCGGTTCGTTAGAAAATGGTTGGGCCTCGGCAAGTGAGGCCCGCTAAAGGTGCTGGTCATGACCGATTCGACATCGGGGACCCGCCTCTCGGATGACCTGATCTTCGGTGTGACCCTCGGCACGCGCGTGGAGGTCGAGCTGCTCGACGAGCACGGCGGCGTCGAGAGGTTGGCTTTCGACATCGTGCCGGACGCGCAGGCCGATTTCGCGGCCGGGTTCCTGGGAGTCGGCGCGACCCTGGTGCGCGCGCTGTTGGGCCGGCGCGCCGGCGAAGTCGTGCAGTATCGGCTCGCCGATGTCGTCCAGGCCAGGATCGTGTCTGTTGCGCCCAGCGTCAGGCCGGCGAGCCCTGACCATTCGGCGGGCCGGCAGGCCGCCATCCAGGAGGCGATCAGCCGGTCGGATCGGGAAGACATGGTGCGCCTGGCGTTGACCGTGGACGTGAAATGGGGCGACTGGGATCCAGAGCGCGTCGCCGAGACGTGGGAAAAGCATTGACCATGACAGAGTGGGATATTCGCGTGCTTGGGACCGCGGAAGAACTCGCGGCGGCCGAGGATCTGCAGCGCATGGTGTGGCCGGGCAGCGAGGCGGACATCGTGCCGGTGCACCTGCTGCTGACCGCAGCCCACAACGGCGGCCTGGCCGCGGGCGCCTTCGTAGATGACCGCTTGGTCGGCTTCGTGTTCGGCTTTCCGGGCCTGGACACGACCGTCTCACCGCCCCGTCTGAAACACTGTTCGCACATGCTGGGGGTCCATTCCGACTTCCGCGGCTCAGGCATGGGCCACGCGCTGAAGTGTTTTCAGTGGCAACACGTGCGCCAGCAGGGCATCGAGCGCGTCACGTGGACCTATGACCCGCTGCTCGCGCGCAACGCGCAGCTCAACATCTGTAAGCTGGGCGCGGTCTGCAACACCTACCTGCGCAACCTCTACGGAGACATGCGCGACGGCTTGAACGCTGGCCTGCCCTCCGACCGCTTCCAGGTGGATTGGTGGGTGAACAGCGAACGCGTGACTGCACGCATGACAGAGAGGCCGCGCCCGCGACGTGGTCTCGCCGATCACCTGACCGCAGGCGCCGCGAAGATCAACCCGTCCTTCGCTGATGAGCCGGCCAGTCCGCCATCTGTTCGGCCGGCCGACTGGCCCGAGGGGCCGGCGCTGGCGCTCCAAATCCCCGCCGACTTCCAGGATCTGAGGGCGCGCGATTTGACGTTGGCGCTGAAGTGGCGTTTGAGCACGCGTGCGGTATTCGAGGAGCTGTTCGATCGGGGCTATCTGGTCAGCGATTTCGTGTACGAGGCAGGCCCGCCCCCCAGGGCCCACTACGTGTTGCGCCCGGCCGGCCTGTAGCCAGCCGGCCAGTCCGCCGGCCAGGGGCTTCCAGCCTCCGGCGGGCTGTCAGTTTGGCAGCAGCGTGCCGCTCGGCCCCCTCCTGGCGTGTTCAGGCCAGTCTCGGTGGCCCGCCATCCAGGTCAAGAGCGCGTTCTCGCGGCTCAGCAACGCGATCTCGGTCGCGAGCAGTTGCGCCACCGAGTCGCTGCTGAGGAGCGTCTGCTTTTCCGCAGGATCAATCTGCATGGCCACGGCTGCCAGATAGCTGACCTGAATCGGAGCTTGCGGCATTTCGGCGATCTGGATGCCCAGGCCGGCCGCTTTGGCGATCAACTCGATGTAGCGCGCGACCTGGCTGCGCACTCGCGCGGTCAACTGGGCCACGTGATCCGCATCGGCCGGTTCAGGCAAAGGGCAAAACTCCACCTCGCCGCGCAGATAGGGTTGATCCTGTAACAGCCGGCGGATGCGAAAGCGTTCAGCGCCGACCGTCACGATATCCATGGCGCCGTCCGACAGATGGGCGCTTTCGATGATGCGCGCCACCGTGCCGACCTGGTGCGGCTCAGCCGTCCCGCCCACCTCACGCCCACGGCGGATCAGCACGACGCCGAATGGCTTGTCTTCCGCCAGACAGCGCCGAACCATCAGCCGGTAGCGATCCTCGAAGATGTGCAGCGGCAGCAATTGTCCCGGGAACAGCACGGTATTGAGTGGGAACAGGGATAGTTCGAAGGCGTCAGTAAGCCCAAACATGGCGACCTCCATCAGCGTCATTCTACATCAAGTCAGCGGTTTCGGCCAGTAGAAAAGGAAGGGAGCGCCTTCATGGTGAAGGCGCTCCCTCGTGGAAATCACTGCTGTTGGGTTTGTAGCTCAGCGCCCGCGAGCAGCAGGCCAATCGCCCAACTACTCGATGGCGCCGGCCGCCATCCTCAGTCCGGGCACGTCGCGCAACTCGATTTTGCGGTAGCCCAGATTCACCAGCCCCGCATCCTTGAAGCCGCGCAGGATGGCGCTGATCGTCTCGCGATAGGTTCCCAACATATCGGCCAGTGCCTGGTGGCTGGTGCCGCGAATCGCTGCCCCGCCGCTGGCCAGTTCCAGTAACAGCCCGGCCAATCGCTCCGGCAGTCGCTTGTAAGCAACCTCTTCCATGCGATTCTCTACCTGCGCCAGCCGCTGCCCTACCGTCTGCAGCAGACCCCAGTTGACCACCGGGTAACGTAGAGCGAGGGTCTGCGCTTGCGGGGCCGGCATCGTCCAGACGATGCAATCTGTCAGCGCCAGCGCCTTGACCGTCGGGTCAGTTGCGCCCAACAAAGCGCCCTCGCCGAACATGGAGCCTGGGCCAAGCGTGGCGACGGCTAACCGTCGGCCATTCGGCCCCTCGCGAATCAACTGCACACGTCCCTTCATCAGCGTGAAGAGGTTGTGATTCAGAACGTCAGGTTCGGCCACTGTTTGACCCACGCGAAACGAATGTGCGGTGATGGCCTGCTTGAATTCCTGGTCGCCCTCCCGTAACTCGATCAATACCTCAGGCATGGACTTGTGTTTGCTTCGATATGGCATAGCATCCTCCCCCCAATGTAACCAGCCTATCTTGACCCGGAACTGCTTCTGTTTTGGTAAATTCCGATGAAGAATATAACACAAAAGCCACTGGCTGTCAATAGCCCACCGGCTGTTTTCATGAGCTTTTAATACACTGGGAAGGTTACGAAGACTATTTCGGGGTGAAGCAGCCCGTCAGGAGCTAAAGGACGCCGACTCCGACGCGTAAGCCCCGGCCGGGGCTTACGCGTCGGAGAGCGATATGCCGGTCTCCGGCCGGCCTGGGGGATCAATCTGCCGGGGAGTGAGACGCGTGCGGCGCCAGCATGGCCATCACATCGCGGGCCGTGTCGCCCAGGTAAGCGCCGGCCGCGCGCTCGCGCAGCTCAAGGTTCTGAGCGAAAGCGCGACCGCCGAAGACCAGCCGCGGCCGCGGTTCGGGCAAAGCTGCAACTGGCTCAGGCAAAAGCAGAAGGCTGGCCGCGCTGTCGGGCATTGTGGCCGATAGACATACCAGGTCCGGCCGCAGCCTTGATGCTTCCTGCACCAGGTGGCCGGCCGGCACGTTTTGACCCAGGTAGAGCACCCGCCACCCGCGGCGGCGCAAAGCCAGCGACACGATCATGATGCCGACATCATGCCATTCGCCCGGCGCCGAGCCAGTGATCGCCAGCGGGCTGGTGGCGACTTTCTGGCCGGCCTCTGCGCGGGCATACGCCTGGAACAGCGCGGTGAGCCGCCGGCGCACGAACCCGGCGGCGAAGTGCTCCTGCACGATCGTGGCCTCGTCGCGCAGCCATCGCTCACCGACCTCGACCAGGACCGGCGTCATGATCGCCTCGGCGACATCCTCGACAGGATAGAGCGCAAAGGCTTCGCCGAGGACCGCTTCTGCATCCTCTTCGCGAAACGCCAGCAGCGCCTCCAGCAGCTCAGACGAGATTGTTCCCTGGTCGCGCACGCCAGTCGGCGGCCTGCGACTCGATTGCTGAGAGGAAGCCAGCTCAGGCGCTTCGCCGGCCTGCCGGAGAAGATCGAGCCGGGCCACGGCGCGGCTGATGCTCAAACCTGCCTCGATCTGGCTCTGCAGCCAGCGCAGCGTAGCGACGTCGCGCTCCGAGTAGAGCCGATAGCCGCCGTCGCTGCGACCTGGCGAAAGGACGCCGTAGCGCCGCTCCCAGGCGCGCAGCGTGGCCGCGGTGAGGCCGGTCTGCTGCACCACCGTCTTGATGGTGTAGATCGGCGCATCGTCGTAACTGCTCAGACGCCCGGCGTCTGTCATGTTGGCCGCTCGCGATCTCACGGGCTGATCGTGTCGAGCGCATCAGCGATGCGTTCGGCAGCCGCCAGCATCTCGGGCGCCTGATCGAAGACCGCCAGGCCGCCCTGGTCGGCCGCCACAGCTGCGGCCGTGAAGGGCAGGCTGCCGAGCAGGGGCAGGCCGGCCGCCTGGTCGCGCACGAACGCCTCATCTTGCGCGCTGCGCACCTTGTTGGCGACCAGGACGATGCGCTTGACGCCGATCTCGGCGGCCAGGCCGCGGATTTGCCCGGCCGTGCCCAGGCTGCGCAGACCTGGCTCGACAACGATCAGGAATGCATCCACCGCGCCGGCTGTGCCGCGGCCCAGGTGTTCGACTCCCGCTTCCATGTCCAGGATGAGCGTCTGGCGTTTGCGCAGCAGCAGGTGCGTGACCAACGCCTTGAGCAGTGCATTCTCCGGGCAGAGGCAACCTGCGCCGCCCCCGCGCACCGTGCCGAGGCGCAGAAGCCGCACACCGCGATGGGTGAGGCTGAAGCTCTCGGGGATGTCGTCCACCTTGGGGTTCAACTTGAACCAGCCGCCGATTGTGCCGGGCTGCGCGCCGGTGCGCTCGTAGATCAGCGACTCCATCTCGGCGATCGGCTTCAGCTCGGCGTCCATTTGTGCGGTCAGCCCAAATGCCAGTCCCAGATTGCCCGCGGGGTCGGCGTCAATCGCGATGACGTCCTGCCCGCGTTGAGCATAGACATAGGATAGCAGGGCAGTCAGCGTGGTCTTGCCCACGCCGCCCTTACCGGTGATGGCGATCTTTGGCATGAATGGCTCCTGGTGTGTGATATTCTGCGTCTTGACCAACGCCTACAGAGGTATTGTAAAGCAATTGTCGAGGGTTTGCAAGATGGGGGCCGCTCTGTAGATCCTTCGTCGTTTGACGGGGCCTGGCTGCCGGGCATATAATCGTGGGAATATCAGCCTGGAGGCTCCTTGTGCTTTGGCATCACCCGCGCGTTCGCGCACTCTTGATAGTCTCAATCCTGGCGGCGGTCCTGATCGCCAGTTGCACGTTCACGTCCCCTGCCACGCCGCCCGCGACGCCGGTCGCAACGACGGCGCCGAGCGTGCGCCGTTTGACGATCCTCTACACCAACGACGAGCACGGCTGGCTGTCGGCGCAGCGGAACAAGGATGGGAGCTCGGTCGGCGGCGCGGCTGAGCTGTTGGGGCGCTGGCAGGCGGTCGAAGGCTACACGGCCGACGGCCCATTCCTCGTGCTCAGCGGCGGCGATATGTGGACCGGGCCCGCGATCTCCACCTGGTTCAGCGGCGATTCGACCGTGGAGATTATGAACCAGATGGGCTATCGCGCGGCCGCCATCGGCAACCACGAATTCGACTTCGGAGTAGATGTGCTGCGCCGTCAGGCCCAGGCGATGGGGTTTCCTCTTCTTTCGGCCAACCTGGTCCGCAAGGGCACAACCGAGCACCCCGACTTCGTCAAGCCGTTTGTAGTGGTCGAGGCCGGCGGCCTGAAGATCGGCCTCATCGGTTTGACTACAACCACCACGCCGCAGGTTACCGTTCCCAAGAACGTCGCCGACTTCCAGTTCTTGCCCTATGCGGATGCGCTGACGCGCTACGCGCCGCAGGTCAGAGCTGCAGGCGTTCACGTGCTGATCGTCCTGGCGCACGTTTGCAGCGACCAGGTGCGCAGCCTGGCCCCGAGAGCCAAAGCGTTGGGCGTGGACGTCCTCACCACCGGTCATTGCCACGAACGGATCGCCGAGGAGATCGGGGGCGTGGCGATCATCGGCGGCGGCGACTATCTGAAGAGCTATGCCCGGCTGACGCTGGAGGTGGATGTCACCGGTCGCCGCGTCATTGGCCGCCGGGCCGCAGTGGTGGACAACACTGCGACGGCCCAGGGGCCAGCGGCCGACGCGACCATCGCGAGCCGGGTGGCGTTCTGGCAGCGAAAAGCCGATGATGCGCTTGGCGATGTCATCGGCTACACGCGCACCGGGTTGGCCCACCGCTCCGATGCGCTGTTCAACCTCGTCACCGATGCCTGGTTGTGGGCCTATCCTACGGCCGATTTCGCGGTGACCAATCGCGGGGGCTTCCGGCAAGGGATTGATCCCGGACCGATCACGTTGGGCGACATCGTCAACGTGCTGCCGTTCAACAACCAGTTGGTGGATGTGGCCATCACCGCCGCGCAGCTCAAAGCGAACCTGGACTGCTGCGGTGGAGTGATCGCAGGTTTCACCTATGCAGGAGGCCGGCTGCTGACCCCGGACGGCGACCCCCTCGATTCGCGCAAGACCTATCACGTCCTGGTCAATGACTTCATGTACGGCGGCGGCGACAATTTCAAGCTCGCCAGACAAGACCCCAACGCCTACTTCACTGCGGTGGACTGGCGCCAGCCGGTCATAGAATACCTCCGGTGGCTGGACACGAGCGAGAAGACGCCGCTGGAGATGCGACTGGATGCGAAACCGCGCAGCGCGCCGTGATCGCCGCCTGTGACGCGTCACCAGGAGACCGCATGACTCCCGTCATTCACACCCCCGCCGATCTCGGCCGTTTCATCGCGGAGTCCGGCATCGCCGCCGAGCTGACGCCGATGCGCTGTGACACCCCGACCGTGCCGGCCGCGGCCGCCGCGCTGGGGGTGGCGCCGGGCCAGATCATCAAGTCGTTGCTCTTCCTGGTGCGAGATGAGCCGGTGCTGGTGATCGCCAGCGGCGACTCGCCCGTGGACCGCCGCGTCCTGGCCGAACGCTTCGGCGTCGGCAAGAAGCAGGTCAGGCTGGCCGACGCCCAAACGGTGCTGCAGATCACTGGCTACGCGGTGGGCGGTGTGCCGCCCTTTGGACACGCCTCAGCCGTGCGGGTGCTCCTCGACCGTGCGGTGGCCGCGCACGATGCGGTCTGGGGCGGCGGCGGGGACGATCGCACCCTGCTGCGCATCGCGCCGGCCGAGCTGGCGCGCGTCACGAACGCCGAGTGGGTGGACCTCTAGCAGTTTCCTAGCCTTTGATGCCGGTGAGCGCGATGCCCTGCACAAAGGTCTTCTGCAGGAAGAAGAAGAGCAAGATGATGGGCAGCGTGATCAGCACCGAAGCGGCCATCAGCAGCCCCCATTCGGCACCGTATTGCGAGCGATACTGATAGATGCCGAGCGAGAGAGTGTAGAGCTTCTGGTTGTTGAGGTAGATCAGGGGGCCCAGGTAGTCACGCCAACGCGCGATGAACTCGAAGGTCGAACTCGACCTTGACGCCCTTGGTGTTCTTGGCGTTGTAGTTGTCAATGATGCCCTTGATGGACTGCTGGGCAACATCGGTCATGCGCGACCACGCCTCGAGGATTTTCACTTCCTTAGCCGCTGGTTGGGCGGCCGGCGCTGCGCCTCCGGCCGGCGCCGCAGGCGCTGGAGCTGCAGGCACCGTACAAGCTGCCATCAGTAGTGCGCCCGCCGCGATGCCTGTGCCTTGAAGAAACTGCCTTCGGGAGAGCTTCTGCTCCATGGATGTTACCTCCTTTGGTATGAACTCCTTATCAAGCAGAAACCGGCGAGGAGTGAAACTAGAGTGAAGATGCAGTAAACGCGTCCGCAGCGGAACAGACCCTTGTCGAGCATCCGGCTTGGGCCTGCATGAACGACGCTTTTGAGAGAGCACGCGCCCGGCGACAACACTGCCGAGCAGCCGAACATCAGCCTGCTTGCCGACACTCGATGCCCCGATTATACGACCTTCTGCGGTGTATGTCAACATCGCGAATGCGTGTACAGCAATTGCGAGGCGTGGGCAGGCGTGATATACTTGGGCGTATATGATGCGTGATTGGATGGCCACAGAGTAGAACCAAGGAGAGGCTCTAATGTCAGTGCAAGAAGCGGCCCTCTACGGCGACCTGGTGTTGGCGCTGCGCGACTATGCGGCCGAGCAATTGGCTGCTGCGACGGGCGATCATGATCTGGCAGCCGTCGGCGCCCGGTTGGATGATTTCATCCGCGCGTGGTTCTTCACGCCGCAGAAGGAGCTTTACGGCTCGGCCCCGCGCGACGTGATCTGGCGTGAACAGTTGGGCGAGCAGAACCCATTGCCCAAGGAGTACGCGGCCGAGGTGTACGGCGATGATTGTCCGATTTGCCAGGCCATGCGCGAGGAGCTCGAAAACGCCGAGGACGATGAGGCGCATGGCCACTTCTGGGGCTATTGCCCCGACACTTGCCTGCTGGAGCAGTATGATCCTGTGGGGGCCGAGGAACGCTGGCGCAAGGAATTCGCGCGGCTGGACGAGACCCAAGCAACGCAGGAGCCGGCCGGCCCCGCGCCGGAGTACACCCCGCCTCCGCCGTCCGGCCCCCGTGTGACCCCAGACGAGTTCCTCTCGGTTCTGCGCCGGCCGTGGCTCGACCCCGAGCTACATCGCGCGGCGCAACAGTTGGCCGAGCGATGCGACGTGCCACAGCCGCGCGCGGCGCAACGCGCTCCCTATCGGCGGATGACCCGCGACGAGGCCCTGTCCCTCATCGCCGGCTTGCACGGCCAGGGCGTTGACGCGCCAGCCTTGATGAAGCAACTTGACGCCTGGCCCTATCAGAATGTCGCCCTGGATTGGCTGAGCGACCCGGAGCAGAGCATTGGCCCTATCTGCCAGGCGCTGGATGAGACCGCCCCCCGCGACCAGGACGAGCTGGCCCGCTTACGCCATCATCGCGACTTCATCCTGGCACTGGCCCGGCTGATTCCGCCCGCCGCGCGGCTGTGGCTGAGCGGATGGCTGGAGGCGGTAATGTATGGGGCGCTGCTGGCGATACCGTTTTGAGGATTGAGGGTCAACCATGATCGTTCAGCTCGGCCATTGACAGCGGTGTCGCGTTCTGCTATACTCCGTTCAGGTAACCTTGGAGGTCCCTGGTCATGGTAGAACGGAGAAGAGAACATGGCTTTTCGAGAACGCCTTGAGCTCATCAAACGCATTCAGGAGTTGCGGGGGTCGAAGGTTGTGGCCTATGTGACCAGCGATCGAAGAACCTTTCCCCCGGATTCCCGCTTTTTCCTGCGCTGAATACCAAGCTCGCCACAGAGGCGCAGATATTTCTATACGATCAGTTGCGCTCCCTGGGGAAGACAGGCAATCTGGATCTATTCCTCTATACCCGGGGCGGTGAGACGGACTCGGTCTGGCCGTTGGTCAGCATATTCCGGGAGTATGCCCTGAGGCGTTTTGCTGTCCTGGTCCCCTTTCGCGCCATAGCGCGGGCACTCTCTTCTGTCTGGGCGCCGATCAGGTAGTCATGGGAGAGGCTGCCGAACTCAGTCCGATTGATCCGACCACAGGGAATCAGTTCAACCCGATAGATGAGGTTGACAAGCAGACCCGAAGACCTATCAGCGTGGAAGACGTGATCTCCTACATGGAGTTGGCGCGAGACGAGGCTAAGGTGGGGCTTCAGGATGGCGACCACATCCTGGAAGTGTTCAAGAGACTATCTGAGGCAGTACACCCGATCGCATTGGGTAATGTCAACCGTGCCCATACCCAAATTCGGATCCTGGCCGATAAACTACTGCGGCTTCATTGGCCTGGCGACGAGAATAAAGCTCGCATCGGACAGGCTGTCGATCAGTTGACCCAAAAATTATACTCTCACACTCACGCGCTCAACAGACGTGAAGCCAAAGAGATACTGGGCGATGATTTGGTCATAGACGCCACGGAGGAAGAGCAACAGCTTCTATGGCAGCTTTATGAGGAGTATGCCCAGGTTTTGCAACTGCGAGAGACTCTCTGCATAGATAGTCTCGTGGTCTCCGGGCAGACACAACAACGATTCACCATCGCCGGTGCATTCATCGAAACTGAATGCCGGTCTCTGGTTTTTCGTTCGGAGTGTCTCATTGGCCTGTCATCCAGATTGCCGCAAGGATTTCAACTTCAGATTCCGGCGGGTCAACCAGTACCCTTGATACCTGGTCTGCCGGTCAATATAGACATAAAGGTACTCTCGCTCGGTTGGGAAGAGAACCAGAAAGGCGTCTGAGGCGCCATGAACGTCTTGAATTGGACCAGTACAAACTATCTGCAACCGCAGTATTCGGCCTCCTCATCAGGCTATAGCGCAACAGAATTCGCGGCTGGATTTGCTGCTGCGGAACACCTCCGCGCCGATTCGATCACGCCCGAGTTGTTCGGCGAGACGGCTCAGGTAGTTTTCACGGTGATTGACGGCGAGCTATACCTGGTCAAAGATGAGGCTCCGCCCGGGGCGCGCTTGCCCGGAACACAGCTTTTCGCGCGCCTGTTGGAGTTCGCTGACACCCTTGCGCCGACAGAGCCGGCGGCCTGATCGGTTATCTGCGGGCAGATCGGTATGGGTGTCGTATCGCGCGTGCCGAACACCATCTACGAACGGGCCATCTTGCTGGATACCGGTGCGCTGGAGGCGATCGCCGATCCTAAAGACCAGTATCACCGTTCGGCCGTTCGATGTCGCGCCGAACTGCTTGAGTTGGCCTATCCCCTCTACATCACCACACTGACGACGATCGCATCGAGTTTTACAGCCCCGGCGACCTGCTTCCCGGCGTGACCGTGGAGAAGATGCAGCGGTTGGAGAGCCAGTCAAAGCTGCGCAACCCCGTGATCGTCGAGGTCTTTCGCGATCTGGGCGGCTTCATCGAGAAAATGGGTACCGGCATCCAGCGCATGGCGCGGGCGATGGAGCAACATGGGCTGCCGATCCCGCGGTTCGAGGAGTTGGGCGGCGAGTTCCGGGTGACACTGGTAGGGCCGGGGGAGAAGTTCATGCAGACAGCAGCGCCGGCCCCGGTCTGGACACAGGGGTTGAATGAGCGGCAGATCAAGACAATTGGCGTTCGGTCGCGCCTTCAAGCGGGTCGGCGCGGTCACGGCGCAAATGGATCGCGCCGAGTACGAGCGACTCCTGTTAGTTCGCCGCCAACTGCCCTTCGACGGCCGCGAGCTGCCCGAAGCGACGCTGGCCGATCTGGAAGGGGCCAGACTGCGCTGGTATTTGCAGCGGGCGACCCAGGAACGCGGCATCCCTGCTGATCTGGCCGCGCCGCTGGCCGAAAACCTCAAGCGGCTGGGCGTGGCCGCGGAACGCGACGGCCGGCTCGTGCTCACTACAGCGGCGCTCCTGCTCTTTGGCAAACAGCCCCAGCGATTCCTGCCCTACACCATGGTGCGAATCGCCCGCTTCCAGGGCACAACGCCGCTGAACTTCATTGACCGGCTCGACTGCTTCGGCACGTTACCGGAAATGATCGACGAGGCGGAGCGGTTCATCAAGCGCAATACGCGCGTTGCGGCCAAGATCACCGGCTTCGAGCGCCGCGAGATCACCGAGTACCCCTATCCTGCCGTCCGCGAGGCGATCGCGAACGCCGTAGCCCATCGTGACTACGACCGCGCCGACGTGGAAGTGCGAGTTTCGGTCTTCAGCGATCGGATTGAGGTGCAAAGCCCTGGCCGCCTGCCTGCGCCGTTGACGCTGGACACCCTGGGCGAGGAGTACGCTCTGCGTAACCGCCAAATCGCCGA
>VGOD01000070.1 GCA_016876015.1 Chloroflexota bacterium | reverse complement strand
CGACATCGCCAACGCCTATCTGTTCCTGGCTTCCGACGAGGCGAGCTTCATCACCGGCGCAGTGCTGCGGGTGGATGGGGGCATTGTGGTGGGGACGTGAGATGGAGTGCGTAGTGCGTATTGCGTAATTGTGCCGTGAAACGGGATACGGAATACGAAATACGAGCCATGCCGTCCGCCAGGCGGAGGTAGCCCATGGATCCCAAGACGTTATACCGCCGCAAATTGCTCTCCATCCCCGATGCCGTCGCGCTGGTGCAGTCGCGGCAGATCATCGGCGCGGCCATGGCTGCGGCGGAACCGACCGGCCTGCTGAGCGCACTTGATTCCCAGGCCGAGCGTGTGGAGGATGTGACGGTCTGCGTGTGCCTGCCGCTGCGCCAGTACGATTTCATACTCAAGCCAGAGATGGCGGGACATTTCTATGTCGAGAACTGGTTCTACGGCGCGCCCGATCGGCAGGTGCATCCGCAGGGCCGCGTATCCTACATCCCCAACAATCTGCACCAGGCCGCCAGCGCCAAGCTGCACGCGACGCGCAACCACCTGGACATCTTCTTCGGCACGGTCACCCCGCCCGACAGACACGGCTACATGTCGTTAGGCCTTTCGCTGGTCATCGAGCGCCAGTTGATGGCCGCGGCCGACCTGGTGATCCTGGAGGTCAACGAGCGTATCCCCTGGACACTGGGCGACACCCAGGTGCACATCTCCGAGGTAAGCCACGTCGTCGAGAGCGCGATCCCGCCATATGAGCTGCCCAGCGCGGCGGCCGACGAGACCGATCGCCTGATCGGCGGCTACATCGCAGAGTTGATCGAAGACGGCGCCACCATTCAGCTCGGCATCGGCGGCATCCCCAACGCCATTACCGCGTTTCTGATGGAGCGCCACGACCTGGGCGTGCACACCGAGATGTTCACCACGGGCATGGTGGACTTGTACGAGGCCGGCGTCATCACCAATCGCCGCAAGACCCTTTGGCCGGGGAAGATGGTCGGCGCGTTCGCCCTGGGCACGCAGAAGCTCTACGACTTCATTGACCGCAACCTGGCCGTCGAGTTTCAGCAGGGCCGCGTGACCAACGACCCCTACGTGATCGGCAAGAACTACAAGATGGTGAGCGTCAACACCGCGCTCCAGGTGGATGTCTATGGCCAGATCTGCTCGCAGAGCATCGGGCCGCGGCACTTCAGCGGGACCGGCGGCCAGCTCGACACCCATCGCGGCGCGCAGCTCTCGGCCGGCGGCCGCGGGATCATCGCGCTGCGCTCGACCGCCAAGAACGGCGCCATTTCCACCATCGTGCCCATGCTCACACCCGGCGCAGAGGTGACCGTGCCTAGCCAGGATGTGGATACCATCGTCACCGAATACGGCGTAGCGGAGCTGAGAGGGCGTTCGGTTCGGGAGCGCCTGAAGGCGCTGACCGCGATCGCCCACCCCGATTTCCGCGGCTGGCTGCAGGAGGAGGCGGAACGGTTGGGAATCGTGCCGAGCCTGCCCTGGCTGCGCCATGCAGGCCAGGGGGTGATGGTGCAAGGAGGTATCGTATGCCCGTAGTGCAGGCAAATGGCATTCAGATCGCGTATGAGACAGCAGGTTCAGGGCCGCCGCTGGCGCTGATCGCCGGCCTCGGCTATGACCGCTGGATGTGGCGCAAGATGATCCCCGGCCTGACGCAGCACTTCCAGGTCATCGCATTCGACAACCGCGGGGTCGGCGGCAGCGACAAGCCTGCCGGCCCGTACACCGCGCAGATGCTCGCCGACGATACCGCTGGCTTGCTCCAGGCGCTGGGCGTCGAGCGCGCCGCGGTGATGGGGCACTCGATGGGCGGGTTCGTGGCCCAGGCTCTCGTGCTCAGCAGGCCAGAGCTCGTCGGCCAGTTGATCCTGGCGGCCACCAACTTCGGCGGGCCGCGCCACATCCCCATCACAGCCGAGGCGATGGCAGTTCTGACCGATGTCACAGGCGACCCGGTCGAGCGTTTCCTGCGCGGCATCCTGGTGAGCTGCGCGCCCGGTTTCAGCGAGGCCCAACCCGAGACGGTGGCCGAGTGGCTGGACTATCGGCTCCGCAACCCGATTGACCCCGCAGCCTATCACGCGCAGATGATGATCGGTTTGGGGCTGATCTCGGAGGCGGCGTCTTTCGAGCGTCGGCTCCAGGAAGTGCGTGCGCCGACCCTGATCCTGTTCGGAGAACATGACAAGGTTGTGCCGATGGGCAACGCCGAGCTGTTGGCCAGGCAGATACAGGGCAGCCGGGTCCACATGCTGCGGAATGCCGGCCACTTCTTCCCGTTGGAGACGCCTCGGGCGGCTGTCGAGGCGGTGGTCCGGTTCCTGAAGAGCTAGAGGCTGATAGGACCCACCATGTCCATTCGCCACGCGCAGATCGTCAGCACGGGTCGCTACATCCCGGCCAGGATCGTCACCAACGCGGACCTGGACCGGCTGCTCGGCCAGAACGTCGGGGATTGGCTGGTGCAGAACGTGGGCATCCATGAGCGCCACGTCATGGCCGACGATGAGACCACTTCTGATATGGCGGCGGCGGCCGGCCGGCAGGCGTTGGCACGCGCAGGGCTGGCCCCGGCTGATCTCGATTTGATCATCGTCGCCACCGACACGCCGGACTACATCAGCCCGGCCACTGCCTCGGCGGTGCAGGCCAAATTGGCCGCAGGACGCGCGGGTGCGTTCGACATCAACTGCGCGTGCGCGGCCTGGGTCACGGGTCTCGACATGGCTGCTCGCTTCATCGCCACGGATGAGGCGTATCGCTACATCCTGGTCGTCGGCGCCTATGCCATGACCCGGTTTCTGGACTGGACCGACAAGTACACGTGTACCCTCTTCGCCGACGGCGCGGCCGCGGTGATCGTGGCCGCAGGGGACCGGCCGGGCTTTCTGGCAGGTAAGCTGGCGGCGCGCGGAGAATATCACGACGCACTCGGCATCTACACCGGCGGCGCGTATCGGCCGGCCACGGCCGAGACCGTCGAGCGACTGGGGAAGCCATGCGTCCAGTTCGTGCGCAAGTTTCCCGCCACCTTCAACAGCGACAACTGGCCGCCCCTCGTCAGAGAGGCGGCGGCGAAGGCCGGTTTGACGCTCGACGAGATTGGCTTCTATCTGTTCACACAGCTCAACCTGCGCACGATCGAATACGTGATGGCGAACCTGGGCCAACCGCTGCGCAAGACGCACTGGATCATGGACAAATGGGGCTATCTTGGGTCGGCGTGCATTCCGGCCGCGTTGGATGATGCGCTTGAGCGCGGCCGCGGGCCAAAACGAGGGGACAACGTGATCTTCTGCGCCACGGGCGGTGGGATGGCGATGGCGTGCAACGCGTGGCGCTGGACGCGGTGATCTTCAGGACTGAGGAGGCGCGATGTATATCGGTGACTACGTGGGCCGCCGCGCAGTCTACTCGCCGGACAGGCTGGCCATCGTGGATGCGGGCAAGCCCGGCGAGCCGCACTTCACCTATGCCCAGCTCAATGAGCGCGCCAACCGGCTGGCCAACTTCCTGAAGCGCGAGGTGGGTGTCGGCAAGGCTGATCGGGTGGGTATCTTTGCGCGCGACGGCGTCGAGCACCTGGACCTGTTCTTTGCGCTCGGCAAGCTCGGCGCGATCCACGTTGCGTTCAACTGGCGGCTGCACCCCCAGGAGTTGTGCCGGCTGGTCGAGCTCACCCGACCCACGGCGATCATCTACTCTGACGACTTCCGGCTGACGATCGCCCAGCTCCAGGCCAGCCCGGCCTCGGCCTCTGTGACCCATTACCTGCACATCGAGGGATCGGGCGTGGCCGACAGCCTGAACCTCAACGCGGTGCGGGACGCGGCCCCAGGCGAACCGGTGACGTGCGAAACGCTGGAGGCGGAAGACATCGCCGCGCTGCTCTTCACCGGCGGCACCACCGGCCTGCCCAAGGCCGCGCAGATCAGCCACCGCCAGATCGCCTGGAACACGCTGAACACCGTCATCCACGACATCACCCACAACGATGTCTATCTCAACGTCTTTCCGATGTTCCACACCGGCGGGTTGTTCGTCTACACCCTGCCCCAGGTGATCTTCGGCGGTGCGACGATTCTCACCCGGCAATTCGACCCGGCGCAGGCGCTCGACCTGATCGCACGCTATCGCGTCACGGTCTTTGCTGGCGTGCCGACCATGTACCAGATGTTGACCCAGGTTCGGGCAGGCCGCGGCGCGTTCGGCGGCTGGGCCGCGGCCGATCTGAGCAGCCTGCGCTTCTGCACATCGGGCGGCGCGCCCCTGCCGGCGCCGCTGGTCGAGAAATATGCGCGGGAGAAGGGCGTGCGGTTCAAGCAGGGCTTCGGCATGACGGAGTTCGGCCCCGGGATCTTTGCGCTGGCGCCGGAAGATGCGCTGCGCAAGGCTGGCTCCATCGGTCGGCCGAACTTCTTCGTGGATGCGCGCATCGTGGATGAACACAATCGCGGCCTGCCAGCGTGCGAGGTGGGCGAGTTGGTGTTGAAGGGGCCGAGCTACTGCACGGGCTATTGGGACGACTCAGAGGCCGCCGCGTCCGCGGTGGATCGCGAGGGTTGGTTCCACACCGGCGATCTGGCCTACCATGACGAGGACTGGTATTTCTTCATCGTGGATCGGCTCAAGGATATGTTCATTTCGGGCGGCGAAAACGTCTACCCGGCCGAGATCGAGGCGGCGCTCTATCGGCATCCGGCCGTGCAGATGTGCGCGGTCGTCGGTCTGCCTGATCCCAAGTGGGGTGAAGTCGGCCTGGCGTGTGTTGTGCTCGCGGCTGGCGCGTCGGCCACGGCCGAGGAGTTGCTGGCCTTCCTGCGCGATAATCTGGCGCGCTACAAGACACCCAAGCGCGTCGAATTCTTGCCTGCGCTGCCCATCTCGGCGGCCGGGAAGATTCTGAAGCGAGAGCTGCGCGCGATGTTCGCGGAGTCTTAGGGTCGGCAAGAAGCATTACTTCTTGCTTTGGCCGGTCTCCGACCGAGCCAACGGCGGAAGGGCCGGCCCGGCATCGAGGCCGGCGGGCCATGGGCTGATGAGCAGAGGAGGTGATGTCCGGGGATCGAAGGTCTGTTCAGCGCATAGACCCTAAAGGTCTTGGAGACCTACTTCTTGCTTTGGCCGGTCTCCGACCGAGCCAACGGCGGAAGGGCCGGCCCGGCATCGAGGCCGGCGGGCCATGGGCTGATGAGCAGAGGAGGTGATGTCCGGGGATCGAAGGTCTGTTCAGCGCATAGACCCTAAAGGTCTTGGAGACCTACTTCTTGCTTTGGCCGGTCTCCGACCGAGCCAACGGCGGAAGGGCCGGCCCGGCATCGAGGCCGGCGGGCCATGGGCTGATGAGCAGAGGAGGTGATGTCCGGGGATCGAAGGTCTGTTCAGCGCATAGACCCTAAAGGTCTTGGAGACCTTTAGGGCCTGAGTCTCAACCACACCATCTCACACAAGGAGCGAGAGCATGAAACGTCTCTACTGGATCGTATCCCTGACGCTCATCCTGAGCGTCCTGCTGACGTCTTGCGCGCAACCGACGCCGACGCCGGTTCCGCCGACGAAGGCGCCCGAGCCGACCAAGGCCGCCGCGCCCGCGGCCACGAAAGCGCCTGAGCCGACCAAAGCCCCGGAGCCAACCAAGGCGCCGGAACCGCCCAAGGCCCCCGCGCCCACTCAGCCGCCGGCGCCGGTCGCGGCCAAGCCGCTGAAGATCGGCGTCCTCTCCGACGTGGGCGCGGGCCTCACGGCCTATGGCCAGATGCTCCAGCGCGGGTTCGAGCTGGGCCTGGCATATCAGACCAAGGGCAGCAACAAGGTCGCGGGCCGCGAGATTCAGATCATCGTCAAGGATACCGAAAGCAAGCCTGACGTCGGCACGCAGCGGGCGCGCGAGCTGATCGAGAAGGACGGCGTCGAGATCCTGGTCGGCACCCCCAGCAGCGCGGTCGCGCTGGCGGTGGCCGGCGTCGCCAAGGAGTACAAGAAGATCTTCGTGGTCACGCCCGCAGCCGCCGATGCGATCACCGGCGCGAGCTTCAACAAGTACATCTTCCGCACCAGCTCCAGCGCATCCAACGACGCGCTGGCCGGCGCCAAGTACGCGGTCCGCGAGCTGGGCAAGACCTTCGCGGGCCTGGCGCCTGACTACTCGTGGGGCCAGGATCAGATCAAGGTGTGGAAGCAGATCATCGAGGCGAACGGCGGCAAGTTCGTGGCCGAGATCTTCGCGCCCGCCGCCACGACCGATTTTACGCCCTACTTCCAGAAGGCAATGGATAGCAAGGCCGAGGTGCTCTTCGTGGCCTGGGCCGGCGCCACGCCCCTGTTCAACCAACTGCAAGAGCAGGGCGTCCTGAAGAAGATGAAACTGACCACCGGCGTGCCCGACAATCTGTCGCTGGCCGCCTCCCCCGGTCTGATCGGCAACAAGGGGCTGATCAAGTATCACTACACCTTCCCCAAGAACCCGGTGAACGACTGGCTGGTGGCCGAGCATCAGAAGAAGTTCAATGCGCCGCCTGACCTCTTCACCGACACCTCCTTCGCCGCGGCGCAGGCGATCGTCATGGCGCTGGAGAAGACCAACGGCGACACGGACCCGGAGAAGCTGATCCCGGTGATGGAGGGGATGAGCTGGGATGCGCCGAAGGGCAAGTTCACCTTCCGCAAGGAAGATCACCACGCGCTGCAACCGATGTACACCGCGGAAGTGATCGCGGGCCCGGACGGCAAGCCTTCGGTCAAGCTGGTGAAGGAGCTCAGCCCCGAAGACTGCGCGCCGGAGATCACCGCGCCGAAGCAGTAGACGCTCCTGCACCGCGCCAACACGATAGCATCCTGAGCGGAACGAAGCGTCTTCTGCGGAGTGTAGTCGAAGGATGCGGTCCTGGTTACAAGAGGAGCCGCATCCTTCGGCCAGGGCCCGCTCGCCTCAATCAGCAGAAGTGATGGCAGGAGGGATTGATGATGGAGAATAGCAACGGGAGTAAGCATGTCAGACAACATCATCCTGGAAGCCCATGACCTGAGCAAGCGCTTCGGCGGGCTGTGCGCGGTAGATGGGGTCAGCCTGCAGGTGCGGGCGGGCGCGTTCCATTCGGTGATCGGCCCGAACGGCGCAGGCAAGACCACGTTGTTCAATCTCCTTTCCGGCGTCTACAAGCCGACCGCGGGCCGCATTATGTTCAAGGGCAAGGAGATCACCGCATTGCCGGTGCACCGGCGCTCGCGGCTGGGGATCGGCCGCTCCTTCCAGATTACCAACGTCTTCCCGAACCTGACCGTTCTGGAGAACGTGCGCATCGCGGCCCAGGCGCGCGGCCGCGATAGCTTCCGGTTCTTGCACGACTATCGCGCATTTCGCCGCTACACCGATCGGGCTGCGGCGATCCTGGAGCTGGTGGGGTTGAGCGACAAGGCTATCCTCCCGGCCGCCAGCCTGCCGCATGGCGACAAGCGCAAGCTGGAGATCGGCATCCTGCTGGCGACCGAGCCGGAGGTGCTGCTGCTAGACGAGCCGACGGCCGGCATCTCGCGCGAGGAGGTGCCGGCGATCATGGAGGTGATCGGCCGGATCAAAGCCGCGGGCGGCAAGACCATCATGCTGGTCGAGCACAAGATGGAAATCGTGATGAACGCGTCGGACCGGATCACCGTGATGCAGCACGGCAAGGTGATCGCGGAGGGCGCGCCAGCCGAGATCGCGGCCAACCCCACGGTCCAGCAAGCTTACCTGGGCGGCGGCGCGCTGGCGGCGTGATGAATCAGCAAGCCGCGCAGACCATAATACGCAACACACAACACGCATCCGAGGCGACATGACCGCACTTCTCGAACTCCGCGACGTCCACACCTACATCGGCCAGTTTCACATCCTGCAAGGCATGTCGCTGCGGGCGGACCAGGGCCAGGTGACGGTGCTGCTGGGCCGCAATGGCGCGGGGAAGACGACCACCTTGCGCACCATCCTCGGCCTGACGCCGCCCCGCGCCGGCCAGGTCATGCTCGGCGGGCAGTCGATCGCTGGCCTGCCCACCCATGCCATCGCTGGCCGCGGCATCGGCTATGTGCCGGAAGACCGAGGCGTCTTCACCGATCTGACGGTGGAGGAGAACCTGGTCATCTCTGAGCGGGGGCAAGGCGATCTGGCGGGCAAGGCCGACTTCATCTTCGGGCTGTTTCCGGACCTGAAACGGCTTAGCCGGCTGAAGGGCGGCCAGCTTTCGGGCGGCCAACAGCAGATGTTGGCCCTGGCCCGGGTGCTCGTGCCTGATAATCGCCTGATCCTGATTGACGAGCCGACAAAAGGGCTGGCCCCGATCCTGGTCGAGCAGGTGATGGCCGCCCTCCACAACCTGAAGTCAGCCATCACGGTGTTGCTGGTGGAACAGAACTTCACGGTGGCCAGGGGGATCGGCGACCACTGCTATATCGTGGATGCGGGCCAGGTTGTGCACAGCGGCCCGAT
Source organism: Chloroflexota bacterium (assembly GCA_016876015.1). Taxonomy (GTDB): domain Bacteria; phylum Chloroflexota; class Anaerolineae; order CG2-30-64-16; family CG2-30-64-16; genus VGOD01. The sequence continues at coordinate 16,125 of VGOD01000070.1, read as the reverse complement.
GAAGGAAATCGCCGCGGATGAGGGGTTGATCCAGCGGTATTTGGGCGCGGGAGGGTGAGTCATGAGCCTGGAAGCCATCGTCAGCATCATCATCCAGGGCCTGACCCTGGGAATGCTCTACTTCCTGATCGCAGCGGGGCTGTCGTTGATTTTCGGCCTGATGGATGTGTTGAACTTCGCGCACGGCGCCATCTTCATGGTCGGCGCATATGTCGCCACGACGGTCTACTATGACCTGGGAGGCGGGCAGTTCGGCGCCTACCTGCCGCCGCCGCTCGCGCCGACGCTGCTCAAGCTCGGTCTGAAGGGGGGCGTGGCCCTTGTCGCCGACTCGAACGTGCGCTTCGTCATCGCTCTGCTGGCCGGCGGGCTGGTGGGCGTGGGGCTGGGCGCGCTGATCGAATGGAGCATGATCCGTCCGCTTTACAAACGCCCGATCTTTCAGATCCTCCTCACCCTGGGCCTGGCCTATGTCTTGTCAGAACTGGTGCGCAACATCTGGGGCTTCAATCCCTACAACCTCGAGAAGCCGGCCGCACTGGCGCAGTCGGTCGAGGTCGTGGAGCGCATGGTTCCTTACTATAAGTTCTTTCTGATCGCTCTGGGCTGCGTCCTGTTCATCGTGGTATACGCGCTGTTGCAGCGCACGCGGCTCGGCATCATCATTCGCGCTGGCGTGCAAAACAGCGAGATGGTGCAGGCTTTGGGAATCAACGTGCGCCGCGTCTTCACCGTGGTCTTTGCCCTGGGCGCAGGGCTGGCGGCTTTCGGCGGCGCAGCAGCCGCGCCGTTCGTCGGCGTGTCGCCGCTGATGGGAATGTCCTTTCAACTGAGCGCCTTCATCGTCGTGGTGATCGGCGGCATGGGCAGCATTCCGGGCGCAGCGGTGGGCAGTTTGCTCGTCGGGCTGGCGCAGGCGTTCGCCGCGTACCGGCTCAGCCCCCTGGTCGCCAACGCGATCCTGGTGGGCCTGATGGGGCTGGTGCTGCTGATCAAGCCCGCCGGCCTCTTTGGGGCCAAGAAGGAAGGGGGACATTGAGCCATGAAAGATGTGCAGGGGGCAGGAGTCAGGGGGCAGGGGGCAGGAGTCAGGAGTCAGGAGGCAGGGGCGCTGAAGAAGCTGGTTCGGAAACTGACAGCGCAATGGTTCAGTCTGGCTTTGCTGGCGATGGCCTTGCTTCTGCCCGTGCTGGTCAACAAGTTCTACCTGGGGTTATTGGTCGAGGTCTTTGTGCTGGCCGTCTTCGCGCTCAGCTACAATTTGCTCCTGGGCTATATCGGCATCATCTCATTCGGCCACGCGATGTTTTTCGGCGCGGGCGCCTATGTCGCGGCCCTCACCCTCGTGAGGATCCCCTGGAAGAACCTGACGCAAAGTTGGGCGCTGCCCCGCGGCCCGGAGCTCTTCATGAGCGTGGTCCCATTGCTGGTGATCGTGCTGGGCGTGCTGCTCATCACGGGGCTGCTGGGCGTCCTGATCGGCATCGTGACGCTGCGGGTGCGCGGGGTCTACTTTGCGATGGTCACGCTGGCGTTCGCTGAGGTGCTGGCGATCCTGGCCGCCTCGAGCGAGCTGCGGCCCTTCACCGGCGGCGATGAGGGGCTGCACGATCTTCCTGTGCCCGCGTGGATCAGCCCGACCGCGCAGCGTGTGCTCTTCTATTATCTGGCCCTGGCGTTCCTGGTCTCGATGTATCTGTTGGTGCGGCGGATCGTCAACTCGCCCACGGGCCGCGTGCTGATCGCGATCCGCGAGAACGAGCAACGGGCGGCTTCCATCGGCTACAACCCGTTTCAGTTCAAGCTGATCGGCATCGTCGTGGCGGGGATGATCGCGGGTCTGGCAGGCGCGCTGCACGCGCTCTATCTGCGCAACATCACGCCCGAGACAACGCTGGGCGTCGGCCGCACCATCGAGGCGCTCCTGATGACGATCATCGGCGGCGTCGGCACGCTCCTCGGCCCTGTGATCGGGGCCATCGTCAACCGGCTGCTGGGCAATTTCCTGGCCGACCAGCCGCTCTTCCGCACCACGTGGCAACTGATCCTGGGCATCGGCTACATCCTCCTGGTGCTGTTCTTCCCCTACGGCATCGTGGGCACCTGGCAGATGCGGCGGCTGGATGTGCGGGGCGGCTGGCGACGGCTGGTGAGGTTGGTGAAGAGGTAGGCAGTTCAGGAACCCAACATTGGAACACCCCCTACTGTCTCTCGTCGCCCGAATATAGATAATTTACACATAGGAATTTGACTATATTACCGCAGTGTGATAGGCTGGCGCAGGTTCAGTGCGTTGTATCGTGCGAGGTTAGTTCCATGATCCCGTCTCAATTGGCCGGCAGCCCGGCCGAGCAGGTGTTGAGCATCCTGCAGCGCCAGGGCACAGCCACGGTCAAGGACCTGGGCGATGCCCTGGGCGTGACGGCCACGGCCGTCCGCCAGCAGGTCGCCGGCCTGCTGGCCGATGGCTACATCCAGCAGGAGATCGAGCGCGCGGGCCGCGGCCGGCCGCGACACCTCTACTCGCTGACGCCGAAGGGCCGTGCGCTTTTCCCGCACCACTACGATGAGTTCACCAACTCGTTGTTGCGCGAGATCATCGTCAGTGAAGGGCCGGGGAAGGTGCAAGAGCTCCTGGGCCGCATGAGCCGTCGTCTGGCAGAACCGTATGAACGCCACCTGGCCGGCCTATCGCCGGCCGAGCGCGCTGCCAAGCTGACCGAACTGCTCAACGCCAAGGGCATCCTGGCCGAAGTCACATTCAATGCTGATGGCATCGTGTTCCACGAGTACACTTGCCCCTATTACGAGCTGGCGCGCGTCCACCGTGCGATTTGCGATATGGAGGAGGAGATGCTGACCCATGCTGTCAGGCAACCGGTGGAACTGGTGGCGTGCACACTGGACGGCCATCATGGGTGCCAGTTCAGGATCGAGGCGTAGTGTGTAGTGCGTATTGATGTCCCCCGTTATTTGGGACAATGCCTCAATTGATGGTGAACGGAATACGCAATACGGAATACGTTACGCACAGCGTTATTTCAAGGAGAGTCAACTTCATGCCAACTGAACTCGTGATCAAAGACCTGCACGCCTCTGTCCAGGGCAAGCCGATCCTGCAGGGCGTTAGCCTGACCATCAGCCAGGGCGAGGTGCACGCTTTGATGGGGCCGAACGGCTCTGGCAAGAGCACCCTGGCCTACACGATCGCTGGCCATCCGCACTATGAGGTGACCGGGGGCGACATCTTGCTGAATGGTGAAAGCATCCTGGGGCTGGCGCCCGACGAGCGGGCCAAGGCCGGCCTCTTCCTGGCCTTCCAGTATCCGACCGCCATCCCTGGCGTCAGCATGGCGAACTTCTTGCGCCAGGCCGTCAGTGCGGTGCGCGGCTACACGGACAGGGCCAAGCAGGCAGTGACCGCAGGGGGCGGCGCCAAACCCATCGGCTCGGAGTTGATGCCGATGCGCGAGTTCCGCAAGGAGTTGACGGAGAAGATGGAGCGCCTGCACATGGACGCGGCCTTCGCCCGGCGCTACCTGAACGATGGCTTCTCTGGCGGCGAGAAGAAGCGCGCCGAAATCCTGCAGATGGCCATGCTCGAACCCAAGATCGCAGTGCTGGACGAGACCGACTCTGGGCTGGACATTGATGCCCTGCGCGTGGTGGCGGAAGGGGTGAATAGCCTGATCGGGCCGCACCTGGGCGTGCTGATGATCACCCACTACCAGCGATTGCTGAACTACATCAAACCACAGTTCGTACACGTCTTCTACAACGGCCACATCGTCCAGTCAGGTGGGCCAGGCCTGGCCTTGGAGCTCGAGGCCAGAGGCTATGGCTGGGTGCGCGAGAAATACGGGGAACCGATGGTGGGACAGGAGAAGGCGTAGGTTGGTAGATTGGGCGTGCACCGAGGCGAGTCCCAAGTTACCAGGCTACCATGTACCAATCTACCAGGTTACCCATTACGGGGGAATCATGCCCGCAACAGACACCGATCGTCAGGCGCTTGATAGCGTCAAGGACGATTACAAATACGGATGGAGCCAGCCCGAGAACTACGTCTTCAAGGCGCGGAAAGGGCTGGACCACGAGATCGTCGAACAGATCAGCCGGATGAAGAACGAGCCGGACTGGATGCGCCAGCTACGTCACGAGGCGCTCGACATCTTCTTCGCCCGGCCGATCCCGACGTGGGGCCCCGATCTGAGTGGGATTGACTACCAGGACATCTATTACTACATCAAGCCGGTGGAGACGCAGGGCCGGAGCTGGGATGATGTGCCCAGCGACATCCGGGAGACCTTCGACCGGCTGGGCATCCCAGAGGCGGAGCGCAAGTTCCTGGCTGGCGCGGGGGCGCAGTTCGAAAGTGAAGCCGTGTATCATTCCCTGAAACAGGAATGGGAGCGCCAGGGCGTCATCTTCCTGGATAGCGACGGCGGCCTGCGCGAGCACTCCGACATCTACAAGGAATACTTCGGCACCGTGGTGCCCGCGAGCGATAACACCTACGCGGCGCTGAACACCGCGTGTTGGTCCGGCGGGTCGTTCGTCTATGTGCCGAAGGGGGTCCATCTCGACATCCCGCTCCAGGCCTATTTCCGCATCAACGCGCAGAGCATGGGGCAGTTCGAGCGCACGCTGATCATCGTGGATGAAGGGGCGAGCGCGCACTATATTGAAGGTTGTACTGCTCCTACTTACTCCACCGACTCGCTGCATTCCGGCGTGATCGAGATCATCGTGCGCAAGAACGCCCGCTGCCGATATACTACCATCCAGAACTGGTCAACCAATGTCTACAACCTGGTGACGCAGCGGTCGCTGGTCTACGAGGGTGGGACCATGGAGTGGGTAGACGCGAATCTAGGCTGCCTGGCCGAAGGTTCGACGGTCACGACGCCCGAGGGGGTGAAGCCGATCGAGAACCTTGAGGTTGGCGAGCATGTTCTGTCCTACGACGAGGCTGCGGGGCGACTCTGCTTCCGCCGCGTGCTCGGCAAGCGTTTCTCCGGCCATCAACCTGTGCATACTGTTTCGGTCGGCGAGCGCAAGCTGCGAGTCACGGCCAATCACCCGTTCTACTCATACACCTGCGATGCTGCGATGCCCAAGAAGCTGGGCCGTTATCGCCTGGGGTACGTGCGCGCGGATCATCTGAAGGAAGCGATCGTGCCGTGTGTCTCCGTGGAGTACGGTAAGCCACATCGCCTGGTGAAGCCGGTGCTCACGACCCAATTCAACTCACGCAATCAATATGCAGATGGGCTAGTGATGACGCGTGAACGCCCGTCGCGCATGGCTGACGTGGAATACACCACCGATGAGATCATGTGGCTGTTTGGCTATTGGCTGGGCGATGGCGACATCCGGACTCAGGCCGGCAAGACCGAAGACATGATCCGCTGGGCCACGATCGGCTTTTCGACACCGGTCGCGGATCGTGCGCGCGGCCGCTTGATGGACACGATGACGATGCTCATTGATGCGCCGCCAGTCGAGCGCGCGGACGGCATACACGTTGCCTGGTGCAGCAAAGAGTTAGCTGAGTTCTTTCGCCTGAACGGTTTCGTGGGCGGCGCGCGCGAGAAGCGTGTGCCGCGGTGGGTATGGTCGCTGCCCGAATCGCAACGCCTGGCCTTCATCGCGGGCTACCTGGATGCGGACGGATACGTGCTGGCGCAACGCCGCTTCAGCTTGAAGTCAGCCAGTCGCGAGTTGCTGGAAGATGTGGCGTCGCTGCTCGTCACCCTCGGCATCACATCGCGCCTGTACACTGAGTTCGATCAACCCAAGACCGTAACCATTATGGGCGTCGAGTGTGTGGCGCACAGCGCGCATCGTCTTGCCTTCCCGTGGGATGAGCGGCTGTTGCCCCATCTCAGTCCGGCCCTGCTGCGCAAGGCCGAGGAATGTGTCCCAGCGCAGTATAAGCATCATCGTGCGGTCGGTCGGTCGAGCATCAAACTGCCGGATGCGGTTCAAGTGGCCGAAGTCGGAGTGTCAGAGCCATCGGCCGAGGCTGTGCCGACGTGGGATATTGAGGTTGAGGGAACAGGCAACTTCATCTCTCAAGGCTTCATCGTGCACAACAGCAAGACCACCATGAAGTACCCCTCGGTCTACATGCTGGGCGACGGCGCGCACGGCCAGATCCTCTCCATGGCGTTCGCCGGCCGCGGCCAGCACCTCGACACCGGCGGCAAACTGGTGCACGCCGCGCCGAACTGCTCCAGTCAGCTCATCTCCAAGTCCATCAGCAAAAACGGCGGCCGCGCCTCCTATCGCGGCCTGCTCAAGGTCAGCAAGGGCGCCGTCGGAGCCAGGTCGAACGTGGTCTGCGATGCACTGCTGCTGGATGAGAAGAGCCGATCAGACACCTATCCGTACATCGAGATTGACGAAGACGACGTCACCATCGGGCACGAGGCGTCGGTCAGCAAGATCGGCGAGGAACAGCTCTTCTACCTCCAGAGCCGCGGCCTGGCCGAAGACGAGGCCAGCGCCATGATCGTCTCTGGGTTCATCGAGCCGATGGTCAAAGAGCTGCCGATGGAGTACGCGGTGGAGATGAATCGGCTGATCCAGTTGCAGATGGAAGGGTCGATCGGGTAGGCAAGGGATGAGTAGACAAGTAGACAAGGCCCTTGTCTACCCTCAGCAACGGAGACAAGAGTGACGACACAAACATTGGCGATGGAGGCCACGTCCCCTGTGGAGGTCGTTTCCCAGGCGAAGGGCGAACCGGCCTGGATGCTGGATCTGCGGCTGCGGGCCTGGCGCTTCTTCGAGGAGATCCCCTGGCCCACGGGCAGCGAGGAGACGTGGCGCCGGACCCGGTTGACCGGCCTCAGGCTGGATGACTATGTGCCTGTGTCGGGCGCAGGCGCGGCCGATGAATTGTCAGCGGACGTCCGCAAGGCGCTCGCCGAGGTCGAGAGCGCCGGCAGTCTGGCGTTCCAGGACGGCGCAACGCGTGTGCACGAACTGGAGCCGGCCCTGGCGTCCCGCGGCGTCATTTTCTGCGATCTCGACACGGCCGTGCGCGATCACCCAGAGCTTGTGCAGAAGTATTTCAACAGCAGCGTCGCGCTCGACGAGAACAAGTTCAGCGCGTTGCACTTCGCCTTGTGGACGAGCGGCGCGTTCGTCTATGCCCCGCGTAACGTGGTGGTGGATCGGCCGCTGCAGGCCGTCATCCAGCAGAGCGCGGGCAGGTTCGCCGGCTACCACCACACTCTCGTCGTGACAGAGCCGGGCGCGGCGATCACCCTGGTGGAGGATTTCATCGGCGGGGACCGCGGCCTGACGAACAGCGTCGTGGAACTCATCGCGGGCGCCAACAGCCAGTTGAACTATCTGCACCTGCAGAACCTGGCCGAGACCGCCTGGAACTTCAGCACGCAGCGGATGCGTCTGCAGCGCGATAGCTCGCTGCGCCATTTCATCGGCTCGTGGGGCAGCCGCCTCAGCAAGAACTGGCTCAACATGGAGCTATTGGGCGCCGGCAGCAGCGGCGAGTTGTTGGGCCTCTATTTCCCCAGCGACCGGCAGCACCTGGATCACCATACCAATCAGCTTCACAAGGCGGACCACGCGACCAGCGATCTGCTCTTCAAGGGCGCATTGAAAGACCGCGCACGATCGGTGTACCAGGGCTTCATCAAGGTCTATCCGCAAGCGCAGAAGACCAACGCGTACCAGGCTAACCGCAACCTGATGCTCAGCCAGCAGGCCCGCGCCGACAGCATCCCCGGCCTGGAGATCGAGGCCGACGACGTCCGCTGCACCCACGGCGCCACCGCCGGCCAGGTGCCAGACGAGTATATCTTCTATCTGATGGCCCGCGGCATTGATCGCGCCAACGCCGAGCGGATGGTCGTCCAGGGCTTCTTAGAGGAAGTGCTCAATCGCATTCCGGTCGCGGGCGTGAAGAGTAAGCTGGAAGGGGAGATTGCGCGGAAGTTGGGATTGTAGATGGATCGCCAGGCCTACATAGACTTCCTCCTGGATCACTACGAAAACCCGCGCTGCTATGGCGCGTTGGCAGATGCCGACGCCAGCGCGCAGGGGACTAACCCTGGCTGCGGCGACGTGGTGACGATCTACCTGAAGGTCGCGGGCGACGGTCGCATTACCGACATTTCGTTCGAGGGGGATGGCTGCACGATCAGTCTGGCAGGCGCATCCATCGCCACAGAGATGCTGGCAGGGAAGACGCTGGCTGCTGTGGAGGGGACGCCGGCCGAGGCCATTCTGGACCTGATGGGACGCGAAATCGCCGCGACGCGACTCAAGTGCGCGACCCTGGGGCTGAACACGGCCAAAGAAGCGGCGCGGCGACTGGCAAACCCGTGAGCCGCGCACGGACGCAGAGCATCTGGCTGTATTGAGCAAGAGGCTGCCGATGAAGGGCGCGTGTGGTGAAGAGTACGATGCAACCATGACCCAATCTACCCATTCCCAATCTACCGCGCTAGACGTCAGCGCGATCCGCGCGGATTTCCCGATTCTGGCGCGCCAGGTGCGCGGACGGCCATTGGTCTACCTGGACAACGCGGCCAGCTCACAGAAGCCGCAGGCGGTGCTGGACACGCTGGACCGCTACTACCGGCAGACCAACGCCAACGTGCATCGCGGGGTGCACACCTTGAGCGAAGAGGCGACCGCCCAGTACGAGGCGGCGCGTGCGCGCGTCTCCGAGTTCATCGGCGCGTGCTGCCCCAAGGAAGTGATCTGGACGCGCAACGCCACCGAAGCGATCAACCTGGTGGCGTACAGTTGGGGTCGCGCCAACCTGCAGCGGGGCGACCGTGTCCTGCTCACCGAGATGGAGCATCACGCCAACCTGGTGCCCTGGCAGATCCTGGCGGCCGAGCGCGGCATCGAGCTGGACTTCGTCCCGGTGGCCGATAACGGCACGCTGGTGTTGGATAATCTGGATAGGCTGTTGACCCCGCGCACCAGGCTCTTCGGCTTCACGGCCATGTCGAACGTCGTCGGCACGCTCAACCCGGTGAAGGAGATGACGGCCGCCGGCCACAAGGCCGGCGCGCTGGTGCTGCTGGATGCCTGCCAAAGCGTGCCCCACATGCCCGTTGATGTGCAAGACCTGGATGTGGACTTCATGGTCTTTTCGGGTCACAAGATGCTGGGTCCGACGGGCATCGGCGCGCTGTGGGGCCGCCGCGAGATTCTGAACGCCATGCCGCCGTTCATGGGCGGCGGCGATATGATCCGCGAGGTCCACCTGCGCGAGTCGCGCTGGAACGAGCTGCCCTGGAAGTTCGAGGCCGGCACGCCGGCCATTGCGCAGGCCATCGGCCTCGGCGCAGCCGTGGCCTACCTGGAGCGGGCCGGCCTGGCGGCAATCCATCAGGCCGAGCGCGACCTGACCGCCTATGCGATGCAGAGAATGTCGGAGGTGGAAGGTCTCAGAATCCTCGGGCCAGCCGCCGATCAACGGGGCGGCCTCGTGTCCTTCGTGTTGGGCGACGTTCACCCGCACGACATCGCCGCCGCGCTGGACGGCATGGCCATCGCCATCCGAGCGGGACATCACTGCGCCCAGCCGTTGCACGAACGCTATGGCATCGCGGCCAGCGCCCGCGCCAGCTTCTATCTGTACAACACGAAGGAAGAGGTGGATATGCTGGTGAAGGGGCTGCACAAAGTCGTGGAGATATTTGCGCTATGATGGATCTGTACGCCGAGGAGATCCTCGATCACTACAAACACCCGCGCCATTTCGGTCACCTGGACGACCCATCGTTGACCTATCACGATCGCAACCCGCTCTGCGGCGACGAGATCACGCTAGAGTTGAAGATCGCAGACAACAAGGTCGCAGATGTCGCTTTCACCGGCCACGGCTGCGCCATCAGCCGGGCGGCCGCCTCGATGATGTCTGAGGAGATCATCGGCAAATCGCTGGACGAGCTGAAAGATTGGAACAAGGAGAGCATCCTGGACCTTCTCGGCATCGAGGTCGGTCCCGTGCGCATCAAGTGTGCGCTGCTGCCGCTGAAGGCGCTGAAGGCCGCGGTGTGGGGGTTGGGAGAGGATGAGTGAGCTGGTAGGCTGGTAGATTGGTGGGCTGGTACACTGGTGATAGGTTTGAGACGGGGCTTTCAGTTTGCGAGCCACCTTTATCCGGGAGCGCATGATGACCGGCTATGTGAGAGTTGCTTGCGTGGATGACATCCCGCCGGGAACCAAGAAGATCGTTGAAGTGGAGGGCGTCGAGGTTGTGGTTGTCAATCTCGATGGCCGCTTCTACGCCATCGAAGACGTATGCACGCACGACGGCGCGCCGCTTGGCGAGGGGCAATTGGACAACCACGCGTTGATCTGCCCGCGGCACGGCGCGCGGTTCGACGTGCGCACCGGCGCGGCGCTGCGGATGCCCGCGGTAGACCCCGCGCCAACGTTTGAGGTCAAGATCGCAGGCGAGGACATCCTGGTCGCAGTCTGACCTCCTGCGCCCCAAGAGAACGAGAAAACGGAGAAGAAGATGTCGCTATTGAATCGGCTCAGAGGCAAGAACGATGAGCCCAGGCCCCCAGAGGCCGATGCCGGCCCGTCGGCTCGGGCCGGGCCGACTGCCTCGGCAGAGCCTACGGTCGAGGGCGTGCGCGAGGCCATCCGCAAGAACGTCTACGATCCTGAACTGGGTTTCAACATCGTGGACCTGGGGCTGGTCTACGACATTCAGGTCGTGGGTGGCAAGCACGTGGACATCAAGATGACCCTCACGAGTCCCGGCTGTCCCATTGGCCCGCAGCTCATCGGCGGCGTTCAGACCTATGTCAATCGGGCCTATCCTGACCTGGATGCGATCAATGTGCACGTCGTCTGGACCCCCATGTGGAACCCCGACATGATATCGCAGGAAGCCAAAGATCAGTTGGGGTTCTTTTGACAGGAGTCAGGGGACAGGGGTCAGACTGTCTCCTGCCGTCTGTCCCCGGCATTGGCGGTCACGTGAACCAACTCAGCCTGTTCGGCGACAACGCATCCGCGCCGTCGAGTCTCCACCTCGGCGCCCAGGGCTTCACCTACTCCTCGTGGGTCGGGCCGTTCTACGCGCCAGGGACACGGTCGAGCGCGTTCCTGGCGCATTACGCGGCGCAGTTCGACACCGTCGAGCTGGACACCACCTTCTACGCCATCCCGCGGGCCAGCACGGTCGCAGGCTGGCGCGAACGCACGCCTGCAGGCTTCCAGTTTGCGGCCAAGTTTCCCAAAAGCATCACCCACGAGAAGCTGCTGGCCGATTGCGCCGATGAAACGGCCGCGTTTCTGGCTGCCATGACGCAGCTCGATCGCAAGCTCGGCCCGTTGCTCCTGCAGATGCCGCCGTCGTGGGCCGCCGACCAGGCCGACACGCTGGCGGCCTTTCTCGCCGCGCTGCCGACCGGCTTTCGCTACGCGCTCGAGGTGCGCCACCGCTCGTGGCTGGCGAAGGAGACCTTCCCCAGGCTGCTCGATCTCTTGCGCCAGCAGGCCGTTGCCCTGTGCCTGGTGCAACACGCATGGATGCCGCGGCTCGACGCGGTCACCGCGGCCTTCGTCTACATCCGCTGGCTGGGCCGGCGCTCCGACATCCCCGACGATGACTTCAGCCATGTGCGCATCAACCGCGATGCGCAGCTCGATCTGTGGGCCGAGCAGGTGGCCGGCTATCTGCGCGCAGGCGTGACCGTCTACGGCTACTTCAACAACCACTATCAAGGCCACTCCCCCGCCTCGGTGCGCAGCCTGCAGATGCGGCTGGCAGAGTGATAACGTGGCCCCTACCCACCGCCCGGCCAATCAGCGCCGGATCAGCGGCAGAAACTGCGGCGTGTAGTGCGAAGGGGTGTCGTAGTAGCGGCCTTTGTTGTCGGCGATGGCGACGTTGCCGGCCATGTCTATCACCTGCACGAAGTAGCGCGTGCCCGGACCGGCGGGGATGCCGGCCGTCCACTTCGCCAGAGTCGCATCATAGGCCAGGTCAACGCTCCGCCACTGCCCATCCCCGATCGTGTATGTGGCTTTCCCGCCCAGGATACCCGAGAGGTCGTGCGCCTCCACCTTGACGGTCGCCACGCGACTCGCGGCCTCGACGCGCTCACCCACATAGGCGATCTGCGGCGGGGTCCAGTCAGGACTATCGGAGTACAACAGCGCCAGATCCATGCTGTCATAGAGCCGTTCAGCGCCGGTCTGCCCGTGGAACTGCCCCAACTGCGTCAGCAGCGTGTCTGTTGCGCCGCGCGGGGTCGTCAGGTTCTGCAAGGCCAGCGGCCGGCCGGGCTGCCAGCCATCCCGCGTGACCGGCGGCTCGGCCCATTGCTCGGGCGGAACCCATTCATTGACCGGCTGAGAGACTAGCGGATTCAGGTTGGCGGTCTCCGAGTAACGGGCGCTGTTCAGAATGACGCCGTGGACGCGACCTGTGCCAGGGGCTGTCACATTGGCGGTGAACTGCGGCTGCACGGGCTGGCCCGCGACGACCTGCACGCCCTGGTTGATGCCGTAGAACGTCCCATCGGTCGTCTGATGTGGATCCAGCGCGCCGAACGAGCCGTTCAGGCTGAAGCTCAACCCGCCGATGCGCACCGGGCCGGCGTCCAGCGGCAGCGTCGTCGTGATCTTCACACTGGGAAATGGATCATCGGGCCCCAGCAGACCGCCGCTGACGAGCAGATAGTGGGGCAGCCCGTAGAGGGTCCATTCTTGCATCGCCTTCTCGTCGTAAGCGTCGAAGGCGCTGGATTCGCTGAAGTAGCGCTGTTTGGATCTCATCAGGGCCTTCCCGATCGTGGTCGAAGAGCCCTGAGTCAGCGCACTGACGTAGTTGTTGATTAGCCGCTCGGACCAGCCCAGGCCGGCGTTCGACCCCCAACCGTAGCCGGTGTTGGCCACATAGTTCGCCCCGCGCCTGAAGAAAGCCTGCGCCAAATCCAGGCCGGCGGGCAATCCTCCCACATCGTTCAGTCCCGAATGGCAGCCCAGAGTGACCACCAGCGACCGGGTGAAGTCCGCCGTGGTCGAGTTTGCGATATCGCTATCGGCGACGCCGCCCCCCAGCGGCGCGCCCTGTAGATGGTGCGAAGCATGGCCGTTGATGAACTGGACGCCGAAACGCGGGCTTGCGCCAAGCTGCAGGCCGCTCAACGCGGAAGCCTGCCACCAGTCGCTCATCAGCGTGCCGTTGACCATGCCGCCCGGCCCCAGGTCTGTCGCAATCGTATGTGAGATCGCCTGGCCTGCGTCTATCACGAAGTCGTAGCCGGTGACGAGGACGTTCTGGAGCTGGATCTGACCTTGCGCCAGGAAGGTATCTATGAAGGAGACGATCTCGTCCGCGCCCTCGGGCAGCCGGCCGATGGCGTAATCGGGCACGTAGACCTCCTGGCCGTTGATGACATGCGGCTGGCGGTCGCCGTAGAAGTCATCGGTCAGGCTCATGCTGTCACGGCATGCGGCCCAAATCGTCGTGCCGCCGCTGACGAACGCCTGGTAGTTTCTCTCTGGATAGCGAGTGCGGTCAGGGATGCGCCGGTAGGGGATCACCAGGTCGTTGCCCACGAGCACGATGTACTCGACGCTCGGATTCGTGTCTAGCGTCGTCAACACCAGGTTACGCACCGCGGCCGCGGCGTTGTTCGTCAGGGTCGTGCTCAGCGGCGTGGCGTTCCACAGCGTGTAGGCAGTTAGCGCGGAAGCATCGTTCTCGGCGCGCAGCACCAGGCCGCGCACGCGCGCATCTGCGGCGAGCAGCGCCAGCCGGTTCATCACGTTGGTCGCCGCGGTCGCTCCGTACAGCGCCTCCAGCCGCTCGCGGTTGGTGACGATCAAGGTCAGCACGCCAGAGGCTGGCGGCGTCGGCGATGCGCCGGGCGTGGGAAGCGTTGTGGGGGTCGGCGATGGCGTGGGCGGCTGGATTCCGCGCGTGACCGACAGATCGTAGGCCGTGCCATGTCCGGCCCGATTGGTGCGGTAATGATGGACGCGGGCGTAGTACGTACCAGCTCGCGAGAAAATGTAGGTGATCAGCGAGCGGGTTCCCGCGCCGTAGTCGTCGTTGCGCGCCAGCTCGGTGCTGCCGTCGCTGTCCACCAGGTGCAAAGTCGTGTCGCAATCGCCCGCCAGGTTCGACGTCTGGATCACGTAAGGCTCGCCCGCAACCGCATCGAAGCGCACCCAGTCTTCGTCGGCCGCGGGGGTGAAGTTGTGGCGTTGCGCCGCGCCATCTGTCGGGATCGTGCGCGCCTGGCCGGCCGAGTTGTCCGGTTCGTAGGTATCCAACGGCTCGCCTTGGCTGATCGCCAGGCGATAGACGGAAGTAGGACCGCCTGAACCTTCGTTCTGGTTCGTCACGCGCAGATAGTAGTCGCCGCTTGTGGGTGCGGTCCAGCGCAGCCGCGAAGCCAGCCCGCCGCCGCCGTCATCATCGCATCTGATTTGCGTGGCGCCGTTCACGCCGAAAAGACACAGCAGAGTATCCGCATCCGCGCCCAGCTCGAAGGTTTCGATGACGTAAAGCTGGTTCTGGACCGCCGGAAAGCGCACCCAATCCATATCATCGGCCGGACAGAAGTCACGCGTCTGTTCGGCGCCGGTCGGCAGCGCCTGGGCCGCCTGCGCCGGGCTGCTGTCTGGCTCGAAGCTGTCGGGCGCGCAGGCCGTCACGGCGACCGCGAGATCGTAGCGGGTGGTATCGCCGTAGAGATTCGGTTGATGGTTCTGGGCCTTGATGTAGAACACCCCGCCCGTCGGCGCAGTCCATTCGAGCTGCTGTCCCTGTGACGCGGGCGGCCCGAACGCGCAGCCGTTGTAGAGGCCCAGCACCGGCGCGGCGTCGGGGCCGGCGGCGGTCGCCGAAATCACGTAGGTGGCGCCAGCAAGGGCCGTGAACTTGGCCCAGTCCTGGTCGCCGGTTTTGCAGAACTGGCGCCGTTGCGCCACGCCGCCCACCGCAATGTCACGCGCTGCCGCGCAGCTATCGTCGTTCTCGAAAGCATCGCCCTCGCAGGTCGTGGCGGCCATGATCAGCAACTCGTAGCCGGTGTTTTGCCCATAGGTCGCGCGGTGATGGCTGACTTTGAGGTAGTAGTCGCCGTCGGCGGGCGCTTCCCAGATCATCTCGGCGGCATTGCCGAAGGCGGGCGCGCTGGATGCCAGCGGCGGCGTGTCACAGCGGTTGTGGAGGGCGAACACCGTTTCGGCGTCGGCGGCGACATTGGTGGTCGCCAGTGTGTAGGTGATGTTGGCGCGGGCGGTGAATTTGACCCAGTCTTCATCTCCCACCGGACACAGGTTGTGCATCTGATGCACGCCGTCCGTGGTGATGGTCTTGGCTGTTGCGCAGCCGTTATCCGGCTCATAGGTGTCGGGCTGGCAGGGAGGCGAAGTCGGCGTCGCGGTCCGCGTGGCGGTAGGCGTGGGCGTGGGGCTGAAGGTGGGCGTTGGCGTCATGCCCACACAGACCTGGAGCGCCAACAGGTTGTTGGCCTCGTTATCTTCGGCAACATCGTTGTCGCGATCCACCCAGGCGTAGACCGCGTGACCGCAGCCAGCCGCGTCGAAGACATAGTTGCGATAGGTCCAGACATAGGTCCTGCCGGCGTTCAGCCCGAAAACATAGACGAAGCTGGTGTCCGGCGTGTTGAGTTGGGGCGGACCAGGGGGATCCACGTAGAGGAAGGTGGTGAAGCCGCTCGCATTGGCGTCGCCCCGGTTGGCGATGCGCACCTCGATGTTGACAGGTTGGCCTGGCGCGGGATAGGCCGGGGTGATCGTGATGCTTTGGATGGCGAGGTCCGGACCGGGCGAGGCCCCGCCGCTGTCCGCCAGGTCGGCCACGCCCGCTCTGGCCCAGCCCGTGAGATACAGGCCCAGCCCCACCGCGCTGAGGCCTAGCAGCAGCCGAAACAGAATTGCCTGGGGAGAAAAGCCTGATCTCACGGGATGCCTCCTGGGGCCTTGGTTGCCCGGCGGTCAGGACACCGCCTCGAACAGACCCCGCTCTGGCCGGTCTCCGACCGAGCCAGTTCGGGGGTCTCCTGACCGAGCGAGTAGCTGGCGGTCAGGAGACCGCCTCGAACAACAAACGTGAGCAAACCCCGCTCT
>VGOD01000069.1 GCA_016876015.1 Chloroflexota bacterium | reverse complement strand
CTGGGTCGCGGTCGCATGTCGTGGCGCGGCCAAAACGCGGGCAACCGCGCCGCCGCGCGCCGCCGAATAGGCCACACAGCCGGTAGAACTGCCCGCTATTCACTTTTCAAAGTGCGAAATTTAGGCTGAGTATAGCACGCGCGCCGCGAGATGGCAAAAACTCAAAACGGGGACAAGCATGGGGCCTGGATCGCGAAGGTGCGAAGGGCGTGGAACACGAAGACGCGAAGAAGTCGAAGACCACGACGGGAGTGGAACACGCGACGTAACGGCGTGCTCCTGTTGTCCACGTCTGCCTACCCGCGAATCACCGTGACCGTCCGTCCCGCGGGTGTGTTGGCCAACTCGGTTCTCGTGCGCTGGCTGATGGGCGGCTGGCCCGCCCGGCGGTCGAAGATGACCAGCCAGCCGGTCGGCAGCCCCAGACCATCGAGATAGCCGTCCAGTTGCGCCAGCCCTTCCGCCAGTGGATCGCTCTCGCCGTCGCGCCACACCTTGATCTCGATCCCCAACATCACGTCACGATAGCGCAGGCACAGGTCCATGCGGCCGCTGCCGATCGCGTATTCGCGCTCCAAAGCGCCGCCTGCATTGACGACCCGGTGCAGAAACGCCATCAGTACCAGATGCGGCGCGATCTCGTGGTAGGGCGCACTGCCCAACAGAGGCTGACCGTGCTGGCGCCAGAAGGCCAGGAATGCCTGCAGCAAGCGCGGCAGGTCGAGGCGGCCATCCGGCGTCAACCAGGTGGCCGCGATGTGCGGCAACGAGGCCACGGTGGCGCTGGCCAATACCCGCGGCAGCACCTCGCGATAGATCGGGTTCGCGATCACCAGCCCGCCGGCCGGATCCATACGACACAGCCCCAGATCGAGCAGATATTGGATGTCATCGGCCGGCACCGCGCCGAGCGCATTGCCGGCCAGCATCGGCTCGATGATCTGGCGCACCCGGTTTTCGCGGAGTTTATCGGCCAGTTGGTCGAGATGCGTCTCGCGGCGCTGGATGAGGCGCTCCTTGGCCTGAAGCAGCAGCTCGGCCGTGATCGGCCGCGTGCGCTCCCGGCCCTCCGGCATCTCGAAGCAAACCTCGTAGGCCAGGGCGTTGACCAGCCATGGCTGTCCGCGGGTCAGATCCCAGGCCGCCTCGAGCGCAGCCGGCTCGAACAGTTGGCCGCTTTCATCTGAATGTTGCCAGCATAGGCGAGCAATGTCGGCCTAGTCGAAGTTACCCAGGCGCAGCGATTTGGCCTCGATGTTGAAGGCGCTGCCGCCGGTGATGATGGTCTTCTCGATGTCAGAGTAGATGCGGTAGTCGCGCACATCGCGCACGCCGCACAGGATGACGGTGGAAGGAAACGCCTGAGGACGCTTGTCGTAGCCCGTGCGCAACTGGCGCAGCACCGAGATCAGGGTATCCCCGACCAGGGCGTCAATCTCGTCCACCAGCAAGACCAGCGGCTTCGGGTCCGCCTCGGCCCAACGGGTCAGGGCGGCGTTCAACGCGGCGAAGGGGCCGCGTTGGGCCAGCAGCTCCTGCCAGATGCGCTCCAGAAACGGATCTCCCAGGTGATAGCGCGCCCGCTCCGCCAGCTCCCCCAAGATGGCGCGCATCCCCTCCGCGACGTTCTCGCGCGCGGCCTGGCCCATCTCGACGTTGACGTACAAAGCTCGATGGTTGCCTTGTCGGTTGAGATAGGCCATGAGCGCCAGCAAAGCCGAGGTTTTGCCGGTCTGCCGCGGTGCGTGGAGGACGAAATACTTGCGCTGAGCGATCAGGGTCAGGATTTCATCCAGGTTGAAACGTTCCAGTGGCGGCAGGCAGTAGTGATCCTGGCAGTTGACCGGCCCGGCGGTATTGAAAAAGCGCATTGGTTTCTCCTACTATCGCAATACCGCCTGGTTGCCGGGCCTTCTCCTGACGGCGGCGCGCAGCCAGGCTGCGAAGTCTGGCGCGAAGTCGCACACCAGGACCTTCAAGGGGTTGTCGGTTTCCGGCATCGGCCGACTCCTGCGACGAAGTGGGCTGGGAAAGCAACTCAGGCCACAGGGATGATAGCACGCGTCGCATCAGACGGCAAGTAGCACCACCGAGGGTCCAGGGTTGTTCCAAGTCGCAACTCACGAGGCATTCGGCAGCCGAACGCGCAAGGGGGCAGCCCTGGCGTGTCATGGCCGTCTGGCCACTTGCGAAGCCGCGCGGAATGGGGTAGAATGCGAGTGTACCCCGTAACTCGATCACGCCTAGAACGTCGGTCAAGTCATGCCAAGCCCGACGGTCGGGCGGTTGAAAACCGCTGCCACCACTGCAAAGCTGATCCTTCGGCAAGCTCAGGACAGGCTCGGCGTCGGCTGGCTCTCGTCGCCGCAGGGCGATTGCGAAGCATCCCTGTGGGACTTCGCCAGCGTTGCAGCGACCGTTCGGCTGAGCTCACGACGAAGCCTCGGTCGCCCGTGGCGGATTACTTGACCGGTGTTCTAGTGGAGGAACGTTGTCATGGCTGAGAAGGACGTGCGCGTCTCTCGGCGGTCGCAGGCTGTCGCTCGAGACGGCGCCAAAGGCACTGTTACGAGCGCCTTTGGCTCGGCCGGCCGAGTCAACCACGACGCTACGCCATTCTACAACAGCCGCCTATACGACGAACTGCCAAAGGAGGAGCCGGTCGGCGACTTGGGGTCGGCAGCCGTGTATCGCGAGAACCCTGCGCCGGAGAGCGTGCTGGATGCGATCATCTGCAGGTCGGCCGAACAGATGGTTGAGTTGCCCGACGCCAGCGTCCATCTGATGGTCACGTCGCCGCCCTACAACGTGGGCAAGGAGTACGATGCGGACCTGACACTGGCCGAGTATCGGGCGTTTCTGCGCCGCGTGTGGGCCGAGACGTTCAGGGTGCTGGTTCCGGGTGGCCGGGCGTGCATCAACGTGGCGAACCTGGGCCGCCGGCCATACGTGCCGCTTCACGCCTACATCGCCCTGGACATGCTCGATCTGGGCTTTCTGATGCGCGGGGAGATTCTGTGGGACAAAGGCGCCAGCGCGGGCAGCTCGACTGCGTGGGGAAGCTGGCTGTCGGCCTCGAATCCGACGTTGCGGGACACGCACGAATATATCCTGGTTTTCTCGAAGGCCGCGTTCAGCCGGCGCAATCCCGCGCGACGCAAGAGCACGATTGCGCGTGATCAGTTCCTCGAGCTGACCAAGAGCGTCTGGACATTTCCGGCCGAATCGGCCACCAGGGTCGGCCATCCCGCGCCCTTTCCGGTGGAGCTGCCCTATCGCTTGATCCAACTGTATACCTACGAAGGGGAGGTTGTGCTGGATCCCTTCATGGGCAGCGGGCAGACCGCGCTCGCAGCGCAGCGAGCCGACCGGCGCTATATCGGCTACGAGATTGATCCAGACTACGTGAAGCTGGCGGAGCGCCGGATCGGCGAGTCGGCAGGCAGCGCCAACCCGCCGACAGAGAGGCGACAGAGACAAGCTCATTGACAGCGCACCCACCGGAACCAGACTGCTGCAACTCTCGTCCCTATTGGTGTAGAAACCTGACATGACGGCGCATAAGCGCAATCAGCAGGTCGCCGATTTCAGCGTCCGTGCCCCAGTGGTTCCCAGGGAGGAGAATGCCATGTCGCACACCCGAGTTCTGTTTTCGATTATCTGCCTTGTGCTCGTCGCGGCCGCCGGTTGCGCCTCGCGGCCGACGCCTACACCTACCCCGGAGGTGCTCATGACCCCCATCGGACGCCCCGGCGGCATTGGGGGCGGGCCCACGGCCGCGCCTCTTGCCAAAGCCACACCCACCCCCGGCGCAGGGCTGCGCCTGAGCGAGGGTGTGGAACAGCTCCAGCCCAGCGCGCCCGCAACGACCGCGGCCAGCCAACCGTTGACCGCAGCTCAGGCGCAACAGGTGCTCGATCGCCTGCCGGCGCTCCAGCCGGACGCGGGTGATCAGCAGGAGTTTGCGCTTCGTCCCGCGTCGCTGCCGGCTCCGCGGCCCGGCCAGACGATTGACATCCCCTTCCCGCCGCCGACGGCCGCCGCGCCCCCCGCCGAGGGGGCCGCAGCGGGACCGGTTGAGGTGCTCCGCTATCAGCCGGACGGCGATGTGCCGCTGGCGCCCTATCTCAGCGTGACGTTCAACCAGCCGATGGTCCCGCTGACCAGCATCGGGGATCTGGCGGCCGAGACCGTACCTATCAGGCTCTCGCCGCTGCCCCCCGGCAAATGGCGGTGGGTGGGGCCCAAGACGCTGATGTTCGAGCCACAGGGCCGCTTCCCGATGGCCACCAGTTACACGGCCGAGGCGCCCGCGGGGATCAAATCGGCCACGGGAACCGTTCTGGCGAAGGCGGTCACGTGGACCTTCACCACACCGCCGCCCACGGTGCAGTCTTCCTATCCCACGCGCGGTCCAACGCGTCGCGATGTGTTGATGTTCGTCGCATTCGACCAGCGCATCGAGCCGCAAGCCGTCCATGAGACGATCAAGGTCACGGCCGGCGCGTTGGCCGTGCGCACACGATTGGCGACCGCCGACGAGGTCGCAGCGGACCAGAACGTCAGCCGCCTGGCGCAGCAGGCCGGCGCGGGACGCTGGCTGGCGTTCCGGGCGGCCGAGCTGCTGCCCGGCGACAGCAGCATCACCGTGACGATCGGCCCGCGCACGCCATCGGCCGAAGGCCCGCTGACCACCACCGCCAGCCAGAGCTTCACGTTCCGCACCTTCGGCCCGCTCAAGGTCGAAGGGGTGCGCTGCGGCTACAGCGATCAGTGCCCGCCCTTCTCGCCCTGGTACGTGAGCTTCAACAATCCGCTGGATGAGGCCGCGTTCGACGCCGCCTGGATCAAGATCGAACCCGATCTGCCCGGCGCCAAGATCGAGGCGCACGGCGCTACGATCAGCATCCAGGGGCGCAGCCAGGGCCGCACGACCTATCGCATCGTCGTGTCAGGCGACGTGCGTGACCAGTTCGGCCAGACGCTGGGCCGCGACAATGTCCTGACCGTGAAGGTCGGTTCTGCGTTTCCCAGCGTCTCGGCGCCAGGCGGTGTGTTCCTGACCCTCGATCCATCGGGCAAGACGGTGTATTCGATCTATAGCATCAACTACGAACGGCTGAAGGCGACCGTGTACCGCGTGACGCCAGAGGACTGGCCAGCGTTCAAGACCTATCTGCGCGACTTCAGCCGGAGCTCAGACCGCCGGCCGACGCCGCCCGGCCGTCAGGCGTTCAGCCGCACGATCACGGTGAAGGCCAAAGCCGATGAGATGGTTGAGACCGCCATTGACCTGAGCGAGGCGCTGCGGGATGGCCTGGGCCATGTCGTGGTCGTGATCGAGCCGGACGCGGGCCAGTACACCTCGCTGCTGCGCAACCAGAAACCCCCCACGCTGCAGGCGTGGGTGCAGGCCACGCGCATCGGCCTGGATGCCTTTGCGGATGCCGACAACCTGTTGGTCTGGGCGAATGACCTGGCGAGCGGCGCGGCGCTCAACGGCGTCGAGATCAGCCTGGCGCCCTCGGGCGGCGCGGGCCGGACCAACGACGCCGGCATGGCGACCCTTGCGCTGCCCTATGGCAACCCCGCCAGTGCGGTGATCGGCCGCAAGGGCGCCGACGCCGCGATCTTGCCTCAGAATACCTATTACTGGGGCGATACCGGCTGGCAGCGGCGGTCGCAGACTGACTTCCTGCGCTGGTACGTCTTCGACGATCGCGGCATGTATCGCCCTGGCGAGGAGGTGCACGTCAAGGGCTGGATTCGCCTCATCGGCGCGGGCACGCGCGGGGATGTGATGCCCCTCGGCGCGACGGCCGGTCAGGTGAACTATCGCCTGCGCGACTCGCGCGGCAACGAGATCCTCAAGGCTACGGCGCCGGTGAACGCGTTGGGCGGCTTCACCATGGCCTTCAAGCTGCCTGAGACGATGAATCTTGGCTATGCCAACCTGGAGTTGACCTTGAGCGGCGGCCCCGCGGCGAGCGGCGGCCAGCACGGCCACGGCTTCCAGGTGCAAGAGTTCCGCCGGCCCGAGTTCGAGGTGAAAGCCGAGGCCAGCGAAGGCCCTCACTTCGCAGGCGGCCATGCGACCGCCTCGGTGGCGGCCAACTACTACGCGGGCGGCGGCCTGCCCAATGCCGAGGTCGCCTGGCGCGTGTCGCAGTCCACGGGCAGCTACAGCCCGCCTGGCTGGCCCGACTTCACCTTCGGCACATGGATTCCATGGTGGGGCGGAGGGATGCGCGAGGGCCGCGTCATCGCGACAGCTATCGGGCCTCGAGGGCCGGTGGTTGAGGCGGAACAAGTGGAGACCTACAGCGGCCGCACCGATGCGGCCGGCGTTCATCGCCTGCGCGTCGACTTCCCCGCCGCGCTCGTCCCGCCTGAGCCGATCGTGATCCGCGCTGAGGCCAGCGTGATGGACGTCAACCGCCAGGCATGGAACGCGACCGCCAGTATGCTCGTCCACCCGGCCGAACTCTACGTCGGCATCCGCAGCGAGCGCACCTTCGTGCAGCGCGAGCAACCGCTCAAGATCGAGGCGATCGTCGCTGATCTGGACGGCAAGCCGGTCCCCGGTGTGACGATCGTCATGCGCGCCGCCCGTATGGACTGGCGCTATCAGGCTGGCCAGTGGCGCGAGGTCGAGGCGGCGGTCCAGCCATGTACCGTGATCTCGGCCAAAGAGCCGGTGACCTGTACCTTCGAGACCCCCGAAGGCGGAACCTATCGCATCACCGCGACCGTGAGCGACAGCAAGGGACGGCCCAACCGCAGCCAGTTCGACCGGTGGGTCAGCGGCGGCCAACGGCCGCCAGCCCGCAATGTCGAGCAGGAGGAAGCCTCCCTCATCCCGGACAAGAAGGACTATCAGCCCGGCGACACGGCCGAAATCCTGGTGCAGGCGCCCTTCTTCCCGGCCGAAGGTCTGCTGACCCTACGTCGTTCGGGTTTGGTGACGACCGAACGCTTCGTCATGACCGGGCCGACCCATGTCTTGAAGATTCCGATCCAGGAGAGCTACATCCCGAACGTGTGGGTGCAGGTGGATCTGGTGGGCGCAGCCGTGCGCACCGACGACGCAGGCCAACCCAAGCCGGACCTGCCCAAGCGGCCCGCGTTTGCCGTCGGCCAGCTCAACCTGGCTGTGCCGCCGCTGCAGCGAACGCTCAAGGTCGAAGTGGCTCCGCGCGCGGCCAAACTGGAGCCCGGCGGCAAGACCGTGATAGACTTGACGGTAAAGGATGCCGTAGGCCGGCCGGTCCAGGGCGCCGAGTTGGCCGTCGTCGTGGTGGATGAGGCGGTGTTGGCGCTGACCAACTACCGCCTGGCGGACCCATTGGCGACCTTCTACAGCCAGCGCGGGGAGGAGATGAGCGATACGCACCTGCGCAGCCACATCATCCTGGCGGACCCCGACGCCCTGGCGGAGAGCCAGGCGCAAGTTGTGGCGGAGAGAGCGGTGGAGGCGGCGCGAGCGCCAGTCCTGGCGGCCATGGCCACCGCGCCGGCCGCGAAGCTGATGGCCGGCGCGCGGGCTGACGCAGCCGAAGCCGCGCCGCCGATCGCAGTGCGCACCGACTTCGACGCGTTGGCTGTCTTTGCGGCGGCCATGCCCACCGACGCGCAAGGTCGCGGCCAGGTAGACGTCAAGCTGCCCGACAACCTGACGCGCTACCGCGTCATGGTAGTCGCGGTTGCGGGCGGCAGGCAGTTCGGCCAGGGCGAGTCTGCCATCACAGCGCGCCTGCCGTTGATGGCGCGCCCCTCGCCCCCGCGCTTCCTCAATTTCGGCGATAAGTTCGAGCTCTCGGTAGTGGTTCAGAACCAGACCGACGATCCGATGACGGCCGATGTGGTCGTGCGTGGGACGAATGTGACGTTCATCGGTCAGACCTTTAGGGTCTCCGAGACCCTAAAGGTCTCCGCGGCGGCCAAACGCGTGACGGTCCCGGCCAACGACCGCGTCGAGGTGCGCTTCCCTGCCGCTACGGTCCGCGCCGGCACGGCGCGCTTCCAGGTTGCGGCCGCGGCCGGCCGCTGGGCCGACGCCTCTCAGTTCGAGTTGCCGATCTGGACCCCTGCCACCACCGAAGCGTTTGCAGTCTACGGCGAGGTGGACGCGGGCGCTATCGCCCAGCCGGTGATCGCGCCCAGCAAGGTCTTCACGCAGTTCGGCGGCCTGGAGATCACCACGTCATCCACCGCGCTGCAAGCCTTGACAGACGCCTATCTCTACCTGGCGGCCTATCCGTTCGAGTGCTCAGAGCAGCTCGCATCGCGCATCCTGGCCGTGGCCGCGCTGCGCGATGTGCTCACTGCGTTCAAGGCTGCGGGATTGCCGCCGGTCGATCAGATCAACGCCGCGGTCGGCCGCGACATCGAGCGGCTGCGCGGAATGCAGAACGGCGACGGCGGCTTCCCGACCTGGCGCCGTGGCGATGAGACGTGGCCCTACCACAGCATCCACGTGGTGCACGCGCTCGCGCGTGCACGGCAGAAAGGCTACACCGTGCCGCCGGAGATGATCCAGCGGTCGTTGGACTATCTGCGCAACATCGAGAGCCGTTACCCCGCATGGTACGGCCCAGATATCCGCCGCGTGCTCACCGCGTACGCGCTTAACGTGCGCAAGCAGCTTGGCGATGCCGACCCCGCCCGCGGCCGCAGGCTGATCCAGGAAGCGGGCGGGCTGGAGAAGCTGAGCTTCGAAGCCATCGGGTGGCTCTATCCGCTGCTGAGCGACGATTCCGGCTCGAAGGAACAGGTGGCGGAAATCCGTCGGCTCCTAAACAACCGCGTGACCGAGACGGCCGGCGCGGCGCACTTCGCCACCTCCTACGGCGACAGCGGCTATCTGCTGCTCCATTCGAATCGTCGGGCCGATGGCATCCTGCTCGACGCGCTGATCGGCGACCAGCCGCAAAGCGACCTGATCCCGAAGATCGTGCGCGGGCTGCTGGCGCACCGCAAGGCCGGCCGCTGGCTGAACACACAGGAGAACGTCTTCATCCTGCTGGCGCTCGACCGCTACTTCAACACCTACGAACGCCAGACGCCTGACTTTGTCGCGCGCATCTGGCTGGGCGACGGCTACATCGGCGAGATGGCCTTCCGCGGCCGCTCTACCGACTACCAGGAGATCAGCGTGCCAATGGCGTTCCTGGCGCAAACCGCCGGCAGCCAAAACCTGGTGCTCGCCAAGGATGGCCCTGGCCGGCTCTACTATCGGCTTGGCTTGCGCTACGCGCCTGCCGATCTGAACCTGCCGCCCTACGACGCCGGCTTCACCGTGCAGCGCAGCTATGAGGCGGTGGACGATCCCAAGGACGTCTGGCGGGATGCCGAGGGGGTGTGGCACGTCAAGGCGGGCGCGCGGGTGCGCGTGCGGCTGACGATGGTGGCGCCGGCCCGGCGCTATCACGTGGCGCTGGTGGATCCGCTGCCCGCCGGCTTCGAGGCGCAGAACCCGGCGCTGGCCGTCACCGGCAGCATCCCGAAAGATCCCAAGCAACAGGAGAGCAATCGGTACTGGTGGTGGCGGTGGACCTGGTATGAGCACCAGAACCTGCGCGATGAGCGCGTCGAGGCGTTCGCCTCGCTGCTGTGGGAGGGGGTTCACACCTACACCTACATCGCGCGCGCCACCAACTACGGCGTGTTCGTAGTCCCGCCGGCCAAAGCCGAGGAGATGTACATGCCAGAGACCTTCGGCCGCAGCGGCGTGGATCGGGTGGTGGTGGAATAGTATCTTCTCGATGAGTCGGGGGAGACCTGTCAGGTTGCTGGCCAAAAACCTGATAGGTCTCCGACAGCCAGAAGTCCGGCGAGAGGTGAGCCATGAGCGTCTTGACGCCTGAGTTGCTAGAAACCACGACGCGGCTTGCGGAGCTGGATGCCGAGCTCATTCGGCGGCTGTGGGCCGCGCTCTCCTCGCCGCCCCGGCCGCGCAAGATGACCTACGCGGAGTTCCTTCAGTGGGCCGACGAGGATACCCTTGCCGAATGGGTGGATGGGGAGGTCGTGATGAGTTCACCGGCAGGTTACAGGCACCAGGTTGTGGGCGGCTTTCTCGCGAGGCTGATGCTATTATATGCACAGCGCAATCAGCGTGGCGAGGTGCTGACTTCACCGTTCCAAATGAAGCTCGCCCACTCGGGCCGAGAGCCGGATGTGCTCTTCGTGGCGACCGATCACCTTGATCGGCTCCAGGAACCTTATCTCGATGGTCCGGCCGACCTGGTGGTCGAGATCGTCTCCCCTGAGAGCATCGGCCGTGATCGAGGCGAGAAGTACGTGGAGTACCAGGAGGCTGGTGTTCCCGAATACTGGCTGATTGATCCCCGGATGAGGCGGGCGGAGTTCTACCAGCTCGATGACGAGGGCCAGTATCGTTTTGTCGCAACCGATCCCGACGGCGTCTACCGCTCGGCCAGTCTCCCCGGCTTCTGGCTGAAGGTTGGCTGGCTGTGGCAAGATCCGCTGCCTCCGGTCGAGGATGTGCTGCTGGAGGTGGGCGGCGAAGCCTACGCACAATGGCTGATCGAGCGCCTGCGCGATCGCGGCTACTGGCCAGGGTCGCAGTAGAGGCGTCCAATGCGTCGGTGGAACGGCTGGGGCGATGACGCCATCGCCTACCCATTACATGCGTCGGCCGTGCGTTTCCTGGAGGACCGCGTGGGTGCGGCCCAACCGCCAGCCGATATTGCTTTCGGCGAGGCGCTGGCGTCCGTGCCCACTTCACGATTTCCATCACATGGCCTGATCTCGACCGATCCTGCAGACCGGCTGTTTCATGCTCGCGGCCAGAGCCTGCCCGATTGGGTCGCGCTCCGCAGCGGCCGGATCGGCGTCTTTCCTGACGGCGTCGCCTATCCCGCAGATGAGGCCGAAGTGCGCGAACTGCTTCGCTATGCCGCGGCGGTCGGTGCGTGTCTGATCCCCTACGGCGGCGGCACGAGCGTGGTCGGGCATGTGAATCCCTTGCCTGGCGCGGCCCCGGTCCTGACGGTTGACCTGGGCCGCCTGAATCGCCTGCTCCGGTTCGACGAGACGAGCGGCCTGGCGACCTTCGGAGCGGGCATTCGCGGCCCGGACCTGGAGGTGCAGCTACGATCGCGCGGCTTCACCCTGGGGCATTTCCCCCAGTCCTTCGAGTACTCGACGCTGGGCGGCTGGATCGCCACGCGCTCCTGCGGACAGCAATCGCTCGCTTACGGCCGCATCGAGCGCCTTTTCGCTGGCGGCCGGCTAGAGACGCCGGTCGGCGCGCTCGATCTGCCGCCCTTTCCCGCCTCGGCCGCCGGTCCAGACTTGCGCGAGCTTGTCTTGGGCTCGGAGGGCCGGCTGGGGTTGCTGACCAGCGCAACAGTGCGTGCAACGCCGATCCCGGAGCGCGAGGAGTTTCGGGCGATCTTCTTCCCGAACTGGCAAGCGGGCCAGGCGGCTGCGCGCGAGATCGCGCAGGCGTGCGTGCCGCTCTCGATGGCGCGGCTGAGCACGCCGGCCGAGACTGAGATCACCCTGGCGCTGGCCGGCCGTGAGTTTCTGATCGCCACCCTGGAGCAGTTGCTGGCCTTGCGGGGCGTGCGCAACGACAAGTGTCTGTTGATCCTCGGTCTCAGCGGCCGGGCCGCGTTGGTGCGCGCGGCGCGGCGCGAGGCGCTGGCGATCGCCAGCGTGCAGGGCGGCGTTCACGTTGGTGAGGCCTTCGGCCAGGAGTGGCACAAGAGCCGTTTCCGCACCCCCTACCTGCGCAATACCTTGTGGGAGTTGGGCTATGCACTGGACACCGTGGAGACCGCGGCCGATTGGGTGGCCGTCCCGCAGCTCGTGCGCGACCTCGAAGCCGCGCTCGCGGGCGCCCTGGCCGGCGTGGACGAGCGCGTCCATGTCTTCACCCACCTGTCGCACCTCTACCCTCACGGCTCCAGCGTCTACACCACGTGCATTTTTCGCGTCGCGCCTGATCCCGACGAAACGCTCGGCCGATGGCGCAAGCTCAAAGCCGCGGCCAGCCAGGCCATCCTCGCGTGCGGGGGGACGATCAGCCATCAGCACGGCGTCGGCGCGGACCATCGCGGCTATCTGTCGGCGGAAAAGGGAGAACTGGGCATGGCGGTCTTGCGGGAGTTTTGCCGAACGCTCGACCCTGGCCAGGTGATGAATCCGGGAAAACTCATTTGAGGCGTTTTCCGTAGTGCTCTGAAATCCAAAATCAAAAATCCCAAATCCGAAATCACACCATGTTCCCACCCAACTACCGCGACCACATCTGGTCTCAGCTCTCTCGGCCCTGGGACATCATCGTCATCGGCGGGGGGATCACCGGCGCGGGCATCTTGCGGGAGGCGACGCGTCTGAGGCTGAGGGCCCTGCTGGTCGAGCAACGAGATTACGCCTGGGGCACCTCCAGCCGTTCTTCTAAACTCGTCCACGGCGGGCTGCGCTATCTGAAAGAAGGCCGCGTGCGGCTGACGCGCGCGGCGGTGCGCGAGCGGGAGCGTTTGCTCGATGAGGGCGCTGGCCTGATTGACCCCCTCGGCTTTCTGTTGGCCACCTACAAGGGCGATCGGCCTGGCCGCTGGACCTACAGCGCCGGCCTCACCATCTATGACCTGTTGGCGCTCCAGTGGAGCCATCGGCGCTACAGCGCCGAAGATTTCCGCATGCTCGCGCCGCACATCGCAGCGGACCGGCTCAAGGGCGGCTTTCGCTATGGCGATGCGCAAACCGATGACGCCCGGCTCGTGTTGCGCGTGATCCAGGAGGCCTTGGCGGCCGGCGGCGCAGCTCTGAATTACGTCTGCGCTGAAACGGTGCTGTGCACGGCCGGACAGGCGACCGGCGTTCGGCTGCGCGATCGCGTGGCAAATCGGACAGTCGAGGCGAACGGTCGCGTCATCGTCAATGCCACCGGCGCCTGGGCCGATCGCTTGCGGACGCAGGTCGGCGCCAAATCTCGCATCAGGCCGTTGCGTGGCAGTCACCTGATCTTCCCGGCGCGGCGCTTGCCGATCGCGCAAGCTATCAGCTTCCTCCATCCACTCGATCGGCGCCCCGTTTTCATCTTTCCCTGGGAGGGCATCGTCCTGGTGGGCACGACCGATGTGGATTGCGATGGCCGTTTTGACGATGGGCTGGCTTGCCTCGACGTGGAGCCAGCCATCAGCCCCGACGAAGCGGCCTATCTGATGGCCGCGGTCGAAGCTGAGTTCCCCGCGCTGGGATTGGCGCTGGATGATGTGATCGCGACGTTCGCAGGTGTGCGGCCCGTCATCGGCACCGGGAAGGCTGATCCGTCGCGCGAGGCCCGCGATCATGTTGTTTGGGAAGAGAACGGGCTGCTGACCGTCACCGGCGGGAAGCTGACTACCTTTCGCCGGATCGCCCTCGACGCTCTGAAGGCGATCAGGCATCGTTGGCCAGAGCTGCCCAAGCTCAACGGCAAACTGCCAGTGCTCGACCCGGTGGACGTCGCGCTGCCAGGCGCGGAGACGCTCGATGAGAGCCAACGGCGTCGCCTGCTCGGACGTTGTGGAGCGAGCGCGCCGTCTCTTGTTGCGGCCGCCCGGCCCGGCGAGTTGGCGCCGATCCCCGGCACGCCGACCCTTTGGGCTGAGGTGCGCTGGGCCGCGCGCGCCGAAGGGGTCGTGCATCTGGACGATCTGCTGCTGCGCCGCGTGCGCCTTGGGCTGCTCCTGCCCGGCGGCGGCGAGGCGATCCTGCCGGCCGTGCGCGCCATCTGCCAACAGGAGCTAGGCTGGGATGACGACCGGTGGGAGGCCGAGCGGGCGACCTACCTGGCGTTGTGGCGTCGTTGTTACAGCCTGCCCGACCGCAATGCGGTCCCCGACTGGCGGCCGTGGCTCGCGGCTGCGCAATCTCGGCGGCTGGCCACGCGTGTCACCCGGCGCAGGCGGTTTGCGCGCTGGTCGGCGGCGGCGGCCCGTCGCATGGGCCATGCGGCGTTGGCGTTGGGGCGTTGGGCCTGGCGCCGCCGCCGGCGACGGTGATGCCCGCTGAGGCCGGAGGCTTAATGACCGGCGTTCTAGCCGGCCAGCAGCTCGTGTTTGATGAGCCAGGCCCTCACCTGCGATCGCGAGGCCTCGGTGATCATGGCCCCGCGATCCTTCCCGCGTGGGCTTGCGCCGGGGGCCAAAGGGGAAGGCGGCTCGAATGGTTCCAGGCTATCGGCTTCTGCGATGACCAGCGTCGGCACGCTCTCGAAGCCGGTCCACTGCCGCACCCGATCGGCCGCCTGACAGTCCTGCTGGATATTGATGTAGGTGCAGGGGACGTTCCACTCGGCTAACGCGCGCTGTGTATCGCGACAGGTGGGGCACCAGGGCGAGATATATGCGACAAGTCGTCTGGCCATTTCGTCCTCCCAAGAGGGATGTAGACGTAAAGGAATGAGTTGCGTCTTGAGTTTCCTACAGTATGGTGTATAATCGCAGGTGTATCGCCATCTGCCCTGGTCCGGTCTGCGATCGGCCAGAGCGAGCGGATTTTTCGGACCGCGGCGCGCCATCGCGGTGCGCCGCCTATTTCCGTGTTTGAGCAAAGGAGCGCTCTATGACCTCTCGTTCACTCCATCGGCTGTGGCTGGCGATTGGCCTGGGCTTGCTCCTGGGCCTGGCGTTGACCTCGACCATCGCATCGGCCCAGGGCAGCCAGCCGCCTGCGCCGCCCGCGCCTGGCTACTACTACATCGTGCGCCCCGGCGATTCCTGGCTCGGACTCTCCTGGCGCACGGGCCTCTCGGTGGCCGATCTCAAGGCTGCCAATCCCACCGCCGTCCGCCCCCGCGATTGGCTGTGGACCGGCGAGCGGCTCTACATCCCGATACCGGCTATCCAGCCGGACAAGGGCTATTGGTACCAGGTGAGGCCCGGCGACAACTGGTACTCGGTAGCGGCCAGCACAGGCGTCTCGACGCTCGAACTGTGGCGCGCCAATCCGATGCGTCTCTATGCCAACCGCTGGATCTATGCTGGCGATTGGCTGTGGGTCCCTACCGGTGTCGCGCCGGCTGGCGCTTCGGTAGCGCCGACTGCAACGCTTACTGCGACCGCGCCGCTGACCCCGACGCAGGCGCTCACGCCCGCTGTCGCGCTCCCACTCACCGTGACGCACACGCTGACGCCGACCCTGGCCCCGACGTCGACCGCGACGCGCACGCTGACGCCGACCCTGGCCCCGACGCCGACCGCGACGCGCACGCTGACGCCGACCCTGGCCCCAACGCCGACCGCGACGCGCACGCTGACGCCGACCGCCATGCCGACGTTGGCGCCGTCACCCACACGCACGCAGGTCGCCACTGCCAGCCCAACCGCGACGCAGCCCACGGCTACCCCCGCCGCCACTGCCAGCCCGACGGCAGCGCCGCCCACGGCCACGCGCACCGCAATCCCGACCGCCAGCCCAACGGCGCCTCCGCCTACCGCGACCCAACCTCCGCCCACGCAAACTGCTACGCAGCCGGCGCCTACTGCAACCGCGACGCCGGTGCGCCCCTCACCGACGGCCACTCGCCCTGCTGCGGCGGGCTGCCCCGCGGGACTGGGCGCCTATGCCGATGAGATCGCGGCTTATCTGAACAAGCCGGGCAACGATCCCGATGGTCTGGCCGCCTGGCTGACGGGGTGCGGTGCGCTTACCGAAAAACAGGGAGCGGTTGTCCAGGCCGCGATCCAGTCGCCTGTGGCCAAAGATCGCATTGTGGCCTTGCGCGACCCGGCGACCGATGAGATTGCGCCGCGGGGCCTGCTGTTGGTCTATCATCAGGTCGCGGGGGGCTATCGGCTGGCCCGCAAAGCCGAAGGCGCCGGCCAGATCGCGCTTCTGCGCGCTGGCGACATCAACGCTGATGGCAAGGCTGAGATCGCCTGGACCGACACCACCTGCGGCGCGCACACCTGCTTCAGCACTCTGCGTGTGGAGCAGTGGGATGGCCAGGCGTATCGGAGTTGGGTCGTTGGAGAGCCGACGATGGCCTACGCTGAGTATGCGATCGTGAACAGTGTGCCGGGCGGCAGCGGCGACGAGATCACGGCGCATGGCGGCATGGTGGCCTCGGCCGGCGCCGGGCCTCAGCGCGCCTGGACCGAAACCTATGTATCGGTGGAGGGCCAGCCCTACCAGCTCTACAGCCTGGTCTACGACCAGTCGTCCTGCCTCTATCATCACATCCTGGACGCCAACCGTGCGTTCGGGGAATGGCAGAAGAAGGGGTTTGCAGCGGCGATCCAGGCCTACCAGACGACCATTGATGACCAGAAGTTGCAGGCGTGCGGTTCGATCACCGATGAGTCGGTGGTGCTACGTGACTTTGCCCGCTTCCGTCTCGTTGTGGCCTATATCGCAGCCGGCAAGTCGAGTCAGTCGCCGCCCATTCGGGATCAGATCAGCTACGCTCCGCTGGTCGCCGCGGCCAACGCCTTCCTGGACGGCTATCGCTCATCCGGCAGCATCATCCAGGCTTGCCGCGATACCAACTTCTACGCCACGACGCACCCCGATGCCTGGCAGTTCCTGGCGGATTGGGGCTATGCCAATCCCACTTTCAGCGCGCAGGACCTCTGCCCGCTCGGCTGAACGGATGGGAACATCGTGACGCGCCTGGCGCTGGGGGAGCGCCGGGCGCGTCTGGTTTATCGAAACCGGTCAGGCGTCTGGCGTAGGGGGGGTGCTGGCCGCGCATGGCGTGTCCGGCTCTTCTTCGTCCGGCTTGGGCTGGCGCGCCAATAACGCGTAGATGTCGGTTAGCTCAACGGCGGGCGCGGCGGCGTCGGGCTGGAGCGGTCTGGGCTGTTCGCTCAGCGGCTTGTCTGGCGCTGATAGCGGCGTCTGTGCAGTCCTGGCGGGACCGCAGGCTGCATGGGACGAGCTGGTTGACTGGCAACGGGCGCATAACCAAGACCGTCGCCGACGATCGGCGGCGCAGGCGGCAAGGCATCGGGGCCGAGAGGGGCAGGCGCCTCGGCCGCACGACGACTCACCGATCCGATCAGCAGGCCGAGTCCGCCGACCAGCAGCAGAATGGGCCACCACTGCGCGGCCGCGCCGGTCGCGCCGAGCGCTCCGATCAAGGTGACGACGCCCAAGAGCAGCAAGGCTGCAGCCGGTATGGCTGCCCATGGGCTGTCGTGCTGGCCGAAGCGGAAGGCGTACAGCAGTCCGAAAACCAGGCCAAGCCCCAGGAAGAAAGCGGCCAGCCAGCCAGCCTCGCTCAACTGGCTGCGCAGACCGATCAGGAACGCCAGGACCGTCAACACTCCGGCCGGGATCAGCGCCCACCAGTTGTCGCTGTTCACCAGTAGCACGGTCCAAAACCCCAGCGCAATGCCGAACAGCACCAGCGAGCCATCCCACGGCCCCAGATTCAGTCCCCGCCAGTCGAGCAGGATCAGCGCGCCGATGCTGAGCAGCGTGAAACCGGCGATTGCGCGCCACCAGCGGCCGAAGTCCATCAGAAACCAGGCCAGGAAGCCCAGGCCGGCCGCGGCGAAGATGCCGCCCCAGGCGGCCTGGCCCCACGGGCCGAACGCGCCCAGGTTCTTCGCCAGCAGAAAGGCCCCGGCGAAGAGCAGGAAGATCGCCCAGGCGAGACTTTGGTTGCGGATTTTCATCAGAAGCTACCCCTCACCCGGATGAGCCGGGATCAGATAGCTCACGCAAAGACGCCAAGAGCGCCATCACCGGCGCTGCTTTGCGGCTTGGCGTGAGACGGTTTCCTTCCCCGTGCACAAGAATACAGCTTGTGAGCCAAGCGTCGAGCATCAGGGGACAGGAATCAGGCGTCGGGCGTCGGGGGGCGAACGGCTTTCGGATGGCTCAGCGGCGCTTCCCAGCCGTGCAGCGCGCCGTATCGCCAGCAGATAATCGTCTGCCACAGGAACGCCGCGGCGAGCACGATCCAAAGAATGCGTTCCCACCCGCGCGTCGCGCCCCAGGCCAGGCTGGCGGAGAAGAGGGTCATGCCCGCGGAAAAGGGGGTTTGGAACAACGGCCGATCGAGAGCATGCCGTAGTCGCACCCGGCGGCTCGACGCCCACCAACTCGTGTAACTCCAGGCCGCGAAAGCAATGCTCAGCCCCAAAACCCACAGGCCATTGCGCGCCACCCACGGCCAGTCAATCAGCTCCATCTGCTATCTGCCATCTGCTATTTGCTATTTGCTATTTGCTGTCTACCGCCGGCAAATAGCCCCGGCCGACCAGCCAGGCCACCGCCCCGCGCAGATCAGGCTCGAAGACCACGTCGGCCTGGGCGCGCAGCGCTGGCATCTTCGGGTTGACCGCGCAGCGAACTCCTGCGCATTGGAACAGCTCCAGGTCTGTGCCTGTATCGCCTGCGGCCAGAACTTGCTCGCGCGGGATGCTCAGCCGCGCCGCCAAACCACATGCGAAGGCCGCCTTGCCGCCTTCCGGGACGTGGTTGATCGAGCCGCCGTCCAGCACGCCATCCACGGTTGTCAACTCATTGGCCAGGCAGTAGTCCAGCCCGAATTGCTGCACGATCGGGTCGGTGTTAAGGGTGAAGCCGGCCGTCGCCAGCGCTACGATGACGCCTGCCTGCTTGAGCGCGACCAGCAGCTCAGTCGCGCCGGGCAGGAACGGATTGTCGGCCAGCATCTCAGCCAGCCTGGCCGCTGGCTGCCCGGCCCACAATGCGGCGTCACGGCGCAACCACTCTGCAAAGCTGATGTGGCCGCTCAAGGCCAGCTCGCGGTTCGCAGCCGCCAGGTGCGCTACGCCCAGCCGTCGGTGCAGGAACTGATAGGGCGACTCAGCTTGCTTCAGGGTACCGTCCACATCGAGGACGGCGAGCCGCAGATGTGGCAAGGCGGTCTCCCTTCCTCAAGCCATTTCCCCGATCTCTTCCTCTTCCTCTTCCCACTCGCTGACCATCCAGGCGCTGGCGACAAGAACCAGTTTGACATCGTCGCTTGCGCCAAAGGCGACGGCCAAGCCACCCTCGTCATCGGCCTGGTCGAAGTCAATCAGTTCCAGATGGTCATCCGCAAGCCGTCCCACGGCATCGAAGATCGCGTCAATGCCCATGATTGGCTCGCCCTCGGGGTCAGGATAGGCGGCCGCCATGTAGAGCTCCAGCGCCAACCCATCCTCCAGGAAGATGTCGCCATCGAAGAAGATCTGTTCCTCGGCTGGAATGGGTTCCTCTTCGTCTTCCTCAGTTGCTTCCCACATTTCGATCCCCACAGCCTTCAACCCGACCAGTTGATCCAGTTCCTCGCACGCCTGATCGTCGAGTTCTGTGAAGAGTTCCTGATCCTCGTCTTCGAGGAATTCCTCGAATTGCTCATCGCGTCCGTTGTTGCTCATGTTTCCTCCATTCGTAAATGACTCCGGCGACGGCCTCAATGACCACCTGCGTCGGCGCTACGAGCACGCCAGCCGGAACCGGGTACAGTGGCGACATTATACCACGGCTGTGCATGGAAGCTAATTGGGGCCCAATGTCTTGTGGGGTGAGGCGGCATCCCGTTCCGGCGCCCCTCTGTCAGGAAACGGTAAGGTCGGCAGCGAGAACGTGGTACCGCGGTACTAGTGCTTTCGCAGCGGAGTTGGGCTATACTGGCTCCGTCTAGCGATTCTCACTTCTTCAGGCGTAAGGCGCGCCGTACTGGAAACCTGACAGGCCTCTACTGTCAGGTCATGCAGAAGAGCGGAGAGGCGACATGATCCAGGAAGCATTGGGGGGCCCGCTGACCCACTCCATTCGGAAGGGGTTTGGTCTCTTTGCAGCGTTCTTGCCTGCTCAGGATGCATCTGATCGGCGAGGAGACCAGGAAGCCTCTCAGCGGTTGTTCGCCAAAATCGAACAGGCCAAGCAAGAGTGGGAGACTACGGCCGACGCGTTGCCCGAGCTGATCTGTCTGGTTGACCATCGCGGCCGCATCATCCGCGCTAACCGCACCGTCGAGGCCTGGCGTCTCGGTCGGGTGGATCGGATAGCGGGAACAGATTTCCACGCGTTGATCCATCCCTCTTGTGATGTGCGGACCTGCTGTTGGGGAGAATTTCTGCAGCAGGCGCGGGAGCGCGCCCGCCTCGGGCAGTTGGCCGAGCTGGAGGTCTATGATAGCATACTGCGGCGCTATCTGTTGATCACAGCGCAACCTGTGCCGGCGCAGAGACGCGTGCCCAACAGCCTCGTGATCGTCATCCAGGATGTCTCGGATCGGAAGCAGGCCGAGAACGTCCGGCGTCGCTACATGGCGCGGCTGGAGGTGATGAACCAGATCCAGGAAGCAATCCTGGCCTCGCATTCACCGGAAGAGATCGCCCAGGCTGCGCTCAGCCGCATTCGGCAGTTGGCGCCGGTGCAACACGCGCGCGTGACGCTGTTCGAGCAGGACAGCGGACAGTTCCTGGTGCTGGCGGCCGACGCCAACGGCGATACTCACTTGCGACCGGGCGCCTCTGTGGGGAGAGAGGCTTTCGAGGGCGCCGCGACGCGGCAACCCGATCGGTTCTACATGGTCGAGGATCTGCAAGACGTGCCCGCCCCTTCCCCAGTGGAGCGCGAGTTGCGGGCCGCGGGAATTCGCTCATACGTCAGCCTGCCGCTAGCCGCCGAAGGAGAGTTCATCGGTTCTTTCAGTCTGGGCGCTCACCAGCCCGCAGCCTTCAATCAGGAACACCTTGACATCGCGGACGAGGTGGCCGATCTGTTGGCCATCGCCATTCGCCAGGCGCAGATTGATCGGCAGTTGCAGAAAGCCAATGCCGAGCTGGCAGAGGCGCTGCAGGTGAAGGACACGATGATTCAGAACGTGTCGCACGAGCTGCGCACTCCGCTTTTTCTCATCAAGGGCTACGCCGAGATGGTGCGCGAGGGACTGGCGGGGCCGGTGACCACCGAGCAGGAAGATGCGCTCAACACGGTCGAGGCGCAGAGCAATCGGCTGGCCCACATGGTGAGCCAGCTACTGGCCCTGAAGGCCCTGAACAGCGCATCGCTTCTCAAGGTCGCCGTGAGCCCGGCCGAGCTCCTGCAGGATGCCGCAGACTGCTGGAAGCTATTGGGGGCGAAGGCCGGCGTACAACTGAGGGTGGAGCTTGAGCCTGACCTGCCGTCCTGTCTGGCCGACCCGAATCTGATGCATCACGTCATCGGCAACCTGTTGGACAATGCGATCAAATTCAGTCCCCAGGGCGGGCTGGTCTGCATTCGGGCATCGAGGGATGCGGGTAGACTGCTGATCGCCGTCGTAGATCAGGGCATCGGCATCCCGGCCGACAAGACAGAGAAGATCTTCGAGCGTTTCTACCAGATCGAGAACGGACTCAACCGTCGCTTTGGCGGCATGGGCATCGGGCTGGCGCTCTGCCAGGAGATCGTGCAGGCGCACGGCGGCCGCATTTGGGCCGAGAGCGCCGGCGAAGGCCGCGGCAGCACGTTCCTCGTGTCGTTGCCGCTCGCGGCCGTGTGACTCTGCCGGCGCCGATTTCAGCCGTTCGACTGGGCGCGTCTGGCGAGGAAGCTGGCCACGACGATCGTCACGACGATCAGGCCGCAAAGCACAAATACATCTGTGGCGATGTCGCGCCAGACCGCGTTGTGCAGACTCATGTTGACGATCGGACCGATCATGTAGTAGGTCGGGAAGATCCGGGCCACCCATTCAGGAATCTGCGGGAACAGATAGACAATCGCCGGCGCGTACAGGAAGATGCCCATGCTCTTGACCGCCGTGAATAGCGTGTTGATGTCCTTCATCAACGTGCCCAGGATCACGCCAAAGATGGCCGCCTCGGTCGCCGCCAGGACCACCATGAGAATCATCAAGCCCGGCTGAACGCCAAATGCGCGGTTGATGGTCAGGAGCACGATGCCCATGAAGACACTGACCAGCCCGCCCGCGATTCCCTTCGCAGTGAGCACTTCGCTCAGCGAAGCCGGCGTGATAGTAAGCGCGGTGAGTGTACGCTTCTGCTTCTCCTCTACCATCGCAGTCGCAGGGATCATCGTGCCGCCCATGATGATGGTGATGATGACTATCAGCGGGAACAGCCTCACATCCCAGGGAATGTTGGCTTCCTCGCCGAGCAATGTGGTGATGGTCTCAACGGGGACGTCACGACCCGCCAGCTCGATGATCTGCCGTATCAGCGTCACGCCGAGCAGGGTGCGGTGCTTAAGCAGGCTTTCGCCCCACAGGTAGACATCAAGGCCGGTCGCAGCGCCCCCGCGCAAGTCAGCGTCGAAGCCGGCAGCCAGGACGACTCCCAGATCCATCGCGCCGCGCGCCACATCCTCTTTCAGCGTCTCGGCCGAGTTGTAGGTCTTGACCACCAGGTAATCCAGCCTGGCGATCTTGCCCGGAAGCTGCGACTGACCCAGGTCGGCGATGCCCATGCGGGGCTTGCCGGAGAAGATCGTGCCGACCATCAGCGAGATGAGCAGGCTGAGCAGCAGCGGCAGCACCAGGGCGAAGACGAAGATCAAACTCTTCGAGCCGTATAGATACTCCTTGCCGACCAAGACCGCGATGCGTCTAAGCTTCATGAGAGTTTTCTCCTCAGAACGAACGCACCCAACCAGAACAGCACGACGTCTATGCCTAACAGGATGAGCAGGTTGCGCCAGACTGGCTCCCAACCCGCGCCGAAGTTGGCGACCTGGTGGATGGTATCGGCCAGGTAGTGCGATGGGATGATCTTGGCCCAGCCGGTGACCGTGCCCGGGAACATGACGCCGAAGGCCGGCACGCCAAGCAGGACGATGGCCAGGATGCCCCACCCCATGACCGAGAGCATGTCCTTGCCAACCGAAGCCAGGAGGAATCCGACGCCGGTCACCATGAGCCCGCCGAGCAACAGCGCCGTCAGGATGATGAGCGGCTGATTTTTCAGACCCCCGATGATCAGCATCAGCAACGCGGCCTGGGTGAAGGTCATCAGCAAACTGGTGGCCCCCTTGGCCAGGAAGAGCTCGCCCACGCCCAAGGGGGTGATGAGCAGGCCGCGCAGCGTGCCGGTTTGAACCTCCTCGGCGATCAAGGAGGCGAGGCCCAGCGTCTCCATCATCAAGACGACGACCGCGAACAACGGCAACATGCGGTCGCGTGGCGGAATCTGAGCGCCGGCCATATCGGGGCCGAGCGTTGCTTCGTTCACGGTGATGTTCAGCGGGTTGCCGCTCAACCAGAGCGCCAGGCTCTCCACGATGGCGACCATCGCATCGCGCGTATCCTGGAGCGAGTCGGATGCGAGAAAGATTTCCACCGTGGGCTTCCGGCCTGCGGCCATCTGCTCGATCATCCCATCCGGCAGGCTAATGCCGGCTGCCACATGCTTGTCCCGAACAGCCTGTTTGAGAGCTTCGACCGAACTGGCTGTCTGAAAGCTCACCCCTTCGTCTTCGAGGATCTTGACGACCGCGGCCGCGGTGGACGGGGCGTACAATCCCAACTCGATCAGCTCATCCACGCGGCCGGGCATCGCCAGGTAGATCCCGGCGTAGCCGGCCAGACCCAGGATGGTGATGAAGGCGAAGAAGCGATTGCGGAAGAAGAGCGTCAGGTCCTTGACGACCAGCGGCGGAATGGTGTGCCATTTCATCAGGCTAACCCTCGTCCGGTGACCTGGATGAAGATATCCTCCAGGCTGGCCTCTTCGCTGTGAATGGTGACGACCTGCTCCTGGCTGAAGAGGGTTTGCAGCGCGGCCGCCGTCTCCGTCGTGTCGAGGGTGATCTCGCGGTTCTCCAGTTGGCCGTCCGCCGCGGCGACCTGCGCCTTCACCATGCGCTTGCCGTATCTCTGTTTGAGGTTGTGCGGCGTGTCCAGGGCGGCTATCTCGCCCTGATTGATGAACGCCACCCGGTCCGAAAGCTTGTCGGCCTCCAGCATGTCGTGAGTGGTCAGAAAGACGGTGACGCCTCGACGTTTCTCCTCGAGGATCAGATTGCGGATGGCTTCCGCAGAAACGGGATCGAGACCCTCGGTTGGTTCATCCAGGAAGAGGATGCGCGGTTGGTTTACGAGCGCGCGCGCGACCATCAGGCGTTGCTTCATGCCTTTAGAATAACCTGCCACCCGATCCTTGCCGCGGCTGTCCAGGCCGACGCGTTGGAGCAGAGCCTGGGCGTCGAAGTTCTTGACCCCGAACAACTGGGCAAACAGTTTCAAGTTCTCGATGCCCGTCATCTGTTCATACAGATTGGCGATCTCGAAGCAGACGCCGATCTGGGCTTGCACAGCTTCGGGCTGCCGCGCGACATCCATGCCGAGCAACGTCGCCTTGCCCGCTTTGGGGCGTAGCTGGCCTGTCAGCATTCCAACGGTGGTTGTTTTGCCCGCGCCGTTGGGGCCGAGAAAGCCGAGAATCTCGCCTTCGGCGACATTGAAGCTGATATGGTCCACAGCCACCAGTTGGCCATACCGGTACATCAGATTGTCAGCGACGATTGCCTGTTGTGCCATGTTTCCTCCTCCGAGGCGTGCGATGGATCACCAGTGAGCCATAATACCACAGAATCGCGACCCGCCCAAAGCCCGTGGCGAGACCGTCACGAGTTTGGGACATGCTCTTGCGGGATAGGCCAGACGATGCTCAGACCGGCACAGATGGTGGTCATGGGCAAGCGGCTGACATCATACCCGGTCAACTGCAGCGGACACTTGCCCCG
>VGOD01000068.1 GCA_016876015.1 Chloroflexota bacterium | reverse complement strand
CAACAAGGACGCCACCGAGCAGACCCTCTACCTGCGCAAAGGGCTGCGCTGGTCCGATGGCGAGCCGATGACCACCAAGGACTGCCTGTTCGACTATGTGGACTGCAAACAGGACAAGGAACTGAGTCCAGCCGGACCAGGCGGTGCATGGCGCGCCGGCAAGGATCGCGTCCCGATGGAAATGACCGCGGTGGATGATTACACGCTCAAGCTGAAGTTTGTCGCGCCCAAGCCGCTGATCATCCTGGACCAGGCGTTCTACAGCGGCGCCCAATACGGCGGTATGTTCGCGCCGATGCACTACGGCAAGCAGTTCCATCCGAAGTACGCGGATGCGGCGGCGCTCGACAAGGCAGTGAAGGACGCCAAGTTCGAGAAGT
Source organism: Chloroflexota bacterium (assembly GCA_016876015.1). Classification (GTDB taxonomy): domain Bacteria; phylum Chloroflexota; class Anaerolineae; order CG2-30-64-16; family CG2-30-64-16; genus VGOD01. The sequence continues at coordinate 24,296 of VGOD01000068.1, read as the reverse complement.
GGATTCAGCTCTTCGCAGCGAAGATGCTCACCGTTTCCACCATCCCGTCGGCGGTCGGATTGCCGGGCATGACCGCCTTCATCCGCACGGCCGACGATCCCGACCATCACACCTATGAGCGCAATCCGTACTACTGGAAGGTGGACACCGCGGGCAACCAACTCCCCTATCTGGACAAGGTGATCGTCAACATCATCGGCGACAAGGAGTTGTTGACCACGCGGCTGCTCGCCGGCGACCTGGACTTCTCCGGTCACAGCACCTATCTGAAGAACATGGAGCTCTACAAGAAGGCCCAGACCGACAAGAAGGTGAAGATCTTCATGTGGAACTCCACCCTGGTGTCGGCTGTGTTGATCTATCCCAACATGACGCCCAAGGACAAGGAGCTACGCGAGTTCTTCCAGAAGAAGAACGTGCGCGTCGCGCTCTCCATTGCGATGAATCGCAAAGAGATCAACGACGTCGTGCACTTCGGCCTGGGCGAGCCGCGCCAGGCCGCTCTGTGGCCCAGCTCGATCTACTATCAGAAGGGAGACGAGGCGCACAATATCGAGTTCGATCCGAAGAAGGCCAATGCACTGCTCGATCAAGAGGGCTACACCAAGAAGGATGGCCAGGGCTACCGCCTCTTCCCATCGGGCAAGCGCATCGGCTGGGTCGGCGAGTTCGATCCTGAGCAGGGCGACATCCCGCCTACGCTGGAGCTGTGCATCCAATACTGGAAGGATATTGGCATCGAGTTCACCATCAAGCCGGTGAATCGCACCTTGCTCAACCAACGCTGGGTGTCCAACGAGCAGATGATGACCTTCTGGCAGGGCGACATCGGCTCGGACATCGTCTTCCCGCTCTCGCCGAAGATTCTGCACGGGAACTCGGAGGGCAACGCGCTGGGCTGGAGCCGCGCCTGGGAAGTCTACATGCGCAACAAGGGCCAGTTCGCCGATCTGGAAGAGGAACCGCCGGCCTGGGTCAAGGCGCAATATGACGACTGGAACAAGCTGCACACCACCCTGGACGAGAAGGAGCGCGTCAAGATCATGCGCGGGCTGTTCGACCGCTTCTACGAATACCTGCCCTGCTTCGGCACGGTGGGCGTGCCGCAGGCGGTGATCATGAAGCCCACCATCACGAACGTTCCGGAGAAGGGTGTGTGGGGCTATGGCACCATCCGTGCTGTGCCCGTGCACCCGGAGCAGTTCTTCATCAAGAAGGCGTAGCCCAATCCCCTCTACTCCCCCCTTCCCTCGCAGGGAAGGGGGCTGGGGGGGATAGGTCAAGGGCAGGTCAAGATATGTCTCACAAACCACCACCCATCCGGCCGATCACATCCGGCCCGAAGTATCACTGGTTCGGCTACTACGACAAGCTCCAGTTCGACCCCACGGGCCGCTACGTCTTGGGCATGGAGGTGGACTTCGAGCACCGCTCGCCCCGGCCCGACGACGTGATCAAGGTCGGCATGATTGACCTGCACGACCGCGACCGGTGGATCGAGCTGGGGGAGAGCTGCGCCTGGTGCTGGCAACAGGGCTGCATGTTGCAGTGGCGGCCCAACTCCCTCAGCGAAGTGCTCTGGAATGACCGCGTGGAGGATACGTTCGTCTGCCACATCCTCGACATCCACACGGGCCGCAAACGCACGATCGGTGCGCCGATCTACACGATTCGCCCTGACGGCAGGCAGGCGGCGGCGCCCGACTTCCGGCGCATCAACGATTGCCGGCCGGGCTACGGCTATGCTGGCATCTCCGATCCGCATCGCGACCAACGCGCGCCAGAGCAGACCGGCATCTGGCACATTGACCTGGCGACCGGCGCCAGCAAGTTGATCATTTCCTTTGCGCAGATGGTCGCCATTCCATCGCGGCTCGGCGACATCACGATCATGAAGCACTGGTTCAACCATCTGTTGTGGGGGCCGACGAACGACCGGTTCGAGTTCCTCAACCGGTGGCGCGGCCCCGGCACGATAGGTTTGCCCACGCGCATGTTCACGGCCCGGCCTGACGGTTCCGACATCCGCATTGTGGACGGCTACGGCAGGATGTCGCACTTCATCTGGCGCGATCCCGATCATATCCTGGGCTGGTCGTGGCATCCATCGCACGGCGATGCCTTCTATCTCTACACCGATGACGGCAGCGAAGAGCCCGAGGCGATCGGCCTGGGCGTGATGACCGAGAACGGCCACTGCACCTACTTGCCGGGCAATGAGTGGATCTTGAACGACACGTATCCGGACCGCGATCGGTTGCAGCATCTCTACCTGTATCATGTCGCCACAGGCCAGAAGCATCCGCTGGCCGATCTGTACACCGGCCCGGAGTACGCTGGCGAGTGGCGCTGCGACCTGCACCCGCGTTTCAGCCCCGATGGCCGGCTGGTGACGGTGGATTCTAATCATGAGGGGAAGGGCAGGCAGATCTATCTGTTGGATGTGAGCGAGATTGTGGGGTAACGTGGCTCGGTCAGGAGACCGGCCACAGCAAGAGATTTCTCACATGACTTCGGTTTCGAGGCTTCAGCCGGTTGGACTCGTAGACCACTGAACCGGCTAGAGCCTCGAAACCCGCCCCGGCAGTAAAAGGCGTCCCTATGCGCACATTCGTCCTCAAACGCATCCTCCAGGCTTTACCGATCCTCTTCGGCATCTCGGTCATTTCGTTCGCGATCATCCAGTTGCCGCCAGGGGACTATCTCACAACCTATGTCAATAACCTGCGTTCGCAGGGCGACATGATCAGCGATGAGCAGGTCAAGGCGCTGGAGGAGCAATACGGCCTCGACTGGCCGGTTTATGTCCAGTATTGGAAGTGGATCACCAACTTCGTGCGGGGCGAGATGGGGCAGTCGTTCTACTGGAACAAACCGGTGCGCAGCCTGATCGGGGAACGCATCGCTTTGAGCATGGCGGTCTCTGTGCTCGCCCTGATCCTCACGTATGCCATCGCCATCCCCATCGGGTTGTTCTCCGCGACGCGGCAGTATACACTGACCGACAACATTTTCACTGTGCTCGCTTTTATCGGCGTCGGATTGCCCTCCTTCCTGGTGGCGCTGGTCCTGATGTATTTTGGCAACCGCTATCTGGGTCTGGGCGCCGGCGGCCTCTTTTCGGTCGAATACCTGGACGCACCGTGGAGCCTGGGTCGGGTGTGGGATTTGCTCAAGCACATGCTGTTGCCGGCGTTGATCATCGGCATCTCTGGCACGGCAGGGACGATCCGCGTGATGCGCGCGACGACCCTTGACGAGTTGAGCCGGCCCTATGTCGAGGCGGCGCGCGCCCGTGGTCTACGAGAGTTGACCGCGGTGCTGCGCTACCCGGTCCGCGTGGCGCTCAACCCCATCATGAGCACGATCGGCTGGCAATTGCCAGCCCTCGTCTCCGGCGAGACGTTGGTCTCGATGGTGCTCGGGCTGCCCACCTGCGGCCCGCTGCTCTACACCGCGTTGATCACCCAGGATATGTTTCTGGCGGCCAGCTTTATCATGATCCTCAGCACGCTGACGGTGATCGGCACGCTGCTCTCCGACATCTTGCTGGCCTGGATTGACCCGCGCATCCGGTTTGGAGGGATTCAGTAGCATGGCCGCACAAGAGATGGGCAGGGCTGAGGCTAAGGCTGAGGTTGAGGCGAAGGTCGAGGAGTTGGGCGGCCGCTCGATCCGGTTGTTGACCCATCGCCAGCTTGTGCTGCGCCGCTTCCGCAAGAACCGGCTGGCTGTCGTCGGGCTGGTCGTTCTGATTGCCTTATATGGCATGGCGCTTTTCTGTGAGTTTCTGGCCCCGTATGATCCCAACCGCCGGTTCCAGGGCAACGTGCACACGCCGCCTTCGCGCATCCATTTCCGCACGGCCGAAGGCGCCTGGTCAATGCCGTTTTTCTATAAGATGGTGCGCACCACCGATCCGAAGACCTTCGAGCGCACCTATGGCGAGGATACCGGCCGGCGCTATCCTATCAGGCTGTTCGTCCGTGGAGACAAATACGATCTGTGGGGTCTGATCCCGTGGGATGTACACCTGTTCGGCACGGATAGCCCCGACGCGGCGTGGTTCCTGTTCGGCGCGGATGCGATGGGCCGCGACCTGCTGAGCCGTATCATCTACGGGAGCCGCATTTCGCTTTCCATCGGACTGGTCGGGGTGATCGCCAGCCTGATCATCGGTCTGATCCTGGGCGGCGTCTCCGGCTACTATGGCGGCGTGGTGGACAACATCGTGCAGCGAGTCATTGAGTTGATCCGCTCCATTCCCACGGTCCCTTTGTGGATGGGCCTGGCCGCAGCCCTGCCGTCGAACTGGCCCCAGTTGCGGGTGTATCTGGGCATCACGATCATCCTCTCGTTCGTCGGCTGGACCACGCTGGCGCGCGTGATTCGCGGCAAGTTCCTGGCTTTGCGCGAGGAGGACTTCGTGCTGGCCGCGCTGCAGGCCGGCGCACGCCCCTTGTTCGTCATCCGAGAGCATCTGGTGCCCTCCTTCGTCAGCTACATCCTGGTGCACCTGACGCTGGCGATCCCCGGCATGATCATCGGCGAGACCGGCTTGAGCTTTCTGGGGTTGGGGTTGGTGGCGCCCACCATCAGTTGGGGCGTGCTGCTCAAAGACGCCCAGAAGGTGCAGGCAGTCGCGCTGCACCCGTGGATTTTGATCCCGGCGCTCTTCGTGTTGGTAACGGTGATGGCATTCAACTTCTTCGGTGATGGCCTGCGCGACGCAGCGGATCCGTATAGTCAGAGGACGTAGTGCGTAGTGCGTATTCCGTTTGGTCTCGGCAATCTTGCGTCCCGGACGACGCAATACGAAATACGCACTACGAAATACGTAATAGTTGCAAAGAGACCTTCCAGAAATGCAGAACAACACCCTGATCGAAGTCAACGACCTGCGCACCTATTTCTACCTCACCGAGGGGCTGGTGCGCGCGGTGGATGGCGTCGGTTTCAGCATTGGCCGAGGGCGCACGCTGGGTGTGGTGGGCGAGAGCGGCTGCGGCAAGAGCGTGACCGCGCGCTCTATCATGAATATGATCCGTCGGCCAGGGCGCACCGTGGGCGGCCAGGTGCTCTATCATCGCCGCGAGACCGACGCGGCAGGTAACGAGTCGGAGATGATTGTTGATCTGCTCAAGCTGCCGCCGATGGGCGATGAGATGCGCGCCATCCGCGGGGGTGAGTTCGCCATGATCTTTCAGGAGCCCCGCGCTTCGCTCAGTCCGGTGCATACCATCGGCACCCAAATCATCGAGGCGATCCGTCTGCACCGGCCAGTGACCGCGGCCGAGGCGCGCGAACACGGCATCGAGATGTTGCGCAGCGTGAAAATCCCACGGCCCACACAGATCATTGACGCCTACCCGCATCAGCTCAGCGGCGGCATGTGCCAGCGAGCCATGATCGCCCTGGCGCTCGCGTGTCAGCCGGCGCTGTTGATCGCCGATGAGCCGACGACAGCCCTCGATGTGACCACTGAGGCGCAAATCCTGGAGTTGATGCGCGAGCTTCAGGCGACCTTCGACACCTCGATCATGTACATCACGCACAACCTGGCGGTGGTGGCTGAGATCGCGCGGGACGTCATGGTGATGTACATGGGCAAGGACGTCGAATTCGCGCCCGTAGACGCCATGTTCCACGATCCCAAACATCCCTATACCGTGGCGTTGCTCTCCTCGATCCCGCGCATAGACATCGAGCGCGACATGCTGACCACGATGGCTGGCTCGGTGCCTGATCCCTACGCGCTGCCCAGGGGATGCCCGTTCCATCCGCGCTGTCCTGCGCGCCTGCCGGTGTGCAGCCAGGACGCCGACGTGCCCTACGTCACGGTCGCCGCGGGGCATCGGGTGCGGTGTCATCTGTACGAGGGGAGATAGCGAATTGCAAATAGCAAGTCAGCAAGTCAGCAAGTCAGCAAGTGACGGTACGCGTTACGCACTACGCATGACCTTTGACGTTTGACGTTTGACGTTTGACGGGAGCGAGAGCTCATGACCCAAGCCTCGTCCAATCGGACTGCCAGCACGCCATTGCTGGAAGTTCGTGATCTCAAGAAGCACTTCCCCATCACCAAGGGGCTTTTTTCGGCGATTCACGGCTACGTCAGGGCAGTGGACGGCGTCAGCTTCACCATCGGCCGCGGGGAGGTTCTGGGTTTGGTGGGTGAAAGCGGCTGCGGCAAAACGACGGTCGGTCGCATGATCATGCGCCTCTATCGGCCCACGGCCGGGCAGATCCTGGTAGACCTCGCCGAGGCCGGCGCGGAGCCGACCGACATCGCGCGGCTGGATCACGCGCATCTCATGCCGTTCCGCCGGCAGATGCAGATGATCTTCCAAGACCCCTACTCGTCGCTCAACCCGCGTAAGACGATCCTGGAGATCGTGGGGGAGCCGCTGCGTATCCACCGGCTGGCTTCTGGCAGGGCGCTGCAGGTAAGGGTCGAGGAGTTGTTGGAGTTGGTCGGGCTGCGCGCCGAATATATCATGCGCTATCCGCACGCGTTCAGCGGCGGCCAGCGCCAACGGATCGGGGTCGCGCGTGCGTTGGCGCTCAACCCCCAGTTCATCATTGCAGATGAGCCGGTCTCCGCGCTCGATGTATCGGTGCAGGCGCAGGTGCTCAACCTGATGCGCTCGCTGCAACGTCGGTTCGGTTTGACCTATCTGTTCATCTCGCACGATCTCAGCGTGGTCAAGCACATCAGCGACCGCATCGCGGTGATGTATGTGGGCAACCTGGTGGAGACGGCGAAGACGCAAGACCTGTTCCTCCGGCCGCTCCATCCCTATACCGAGGCGCTGCTATCGTCGGTGCCGAAGCCGGACCCGCGTATCCAACGCCAGCGCAAGATTCCACCGGGCGAAGTGGCCGATCCGTCCCATCCACCGGCCGGATGTCGCTTCCACCCGCGCTGCGGCTATGCCGAGCCGCGCTGTAGCCAGGAGGAGCCGGCGCTGCGTCAGTTCCCTGGGGGGCGGACCGTGGCATGTCACTACGCCGAGCAGTTGAGGTTGGCCGGGGCGCTGGAGGTAGTCCTGTGAACCCTCGACAACGCGTGATCACCGCACTCTCGCGGCGCGTGCCCGACCGCGTGCCAAAGACCATGAGCCTATGCCCCAGCCAACTGGCGCGCTTCCGACAGGAGACGGGCAGGGATGATCCCCACGCGTACTTCGGCATCGAGGTGCGCACAGTGGATCCGCTGGCCGCCCGCAACGGGGCCGACTTCGGCCGCTATCTGGGCGAGATTCCGGCCGCCGCGCGGGTGGATGATTGGGGCATCGCGTGGGTGCGCGGCGACTTCCACTTCGAGCGCATGATCCACCCGCTGCGCGATGCTTCATCGGTTCAGGACGTCCTGACCTATCCTTTCCCAGACCTGCTCGCCGACGAGCGTTTCGCCGGCTACGCCGGCCGCATCGCCGAGGCTCACCGGCAGGGCTACGCCGTGATCGCAAACTGCATGGCGGTTGGCGGCACGGTCTTCTGGCCGGCCTACAAGCTGCGCGGCATGGAGGCGCTCCTGGTGGATCTGGTCGCCAACCCTGACTTCGCCGCCGCGCTGCTCGACATCGTCGCTGAGATGATGACCGGTCTGGCGCGCAAGCTGGCCAGCTACGACATTGACGTGCTTTGGCTGGCAGATGACTTCGGCACGCAGCGCGCCCTGATGATGCGACCGACCGTGTGGCGGGTGTGGTTCAAAGAGCGGCTGCGCGGCGTCATCGCCGCGGCCAAGAGCGTCCGCCATGATTTGCTGGTTGCGTTCCATTCCGACGGCAAAATAGACGAGATCATCCCTGATCTGATCGAGATCGGCGTGGATGTGCTCAACCCGCTGCAGCCCGAAGTCATGGACCCGGTCGCCATCAAGCGCGAATTCGGCACAGACCTGGCCTTCTGGGGCGGTCTTGGCACACAGACCACGCTGCCTTTTGGCTCGCCAGCCGAGGTGCGCCGCGCCGTCCATGATCTTGTCGCCACCGTCGGCGCCGGCGGCGGTTTCCTCATCGCGCCGACCCACGTCGCCGTGGGAGAATATCATCGCGTTCATGGAGGCGGTGGAGGAGTGCGGACGGTATGATGTGTGAGGCGTGAAACGTGAAACGTCAAACGTCAAGCGTCAAACGTCAAAGGTCATGCGTAGTGCGTAGTGCGTAGTGCGTATCGCCATTTGCTGATTTACTGATTTGCAGATTTCCATCCCGGAGGATTCTCATGCGTGGACCCAAAGTAACCGTTATCGGCGCCGGCAGCTACTTCTTCGGCAAGCCGGTAATCCACAAGATGGCCGCCAGCCCGATCATGGCCGGCGGCACGCTGGCGCTGGTGGACACCAAACCCCATGTCGTCAAGACCATGACCGGGCTGGCGCAGCGCGCCTTCGCCCACACCGGCTGTGATGTCAAGGTGATCGGCTCGACCGACCGCCGCGATGTGCTGAGCGACTCCGACTTCGTCGTGCTCACTTTTGCGGAGCGCAACGCGTACTACCGCGGGGTTGACACGCAGATCGCGGCCAGGCATGGCATCCGCATGTGTAGCTCCGATACGATCGGGCCGGGCGGCATCTTCCGCGCGCTGCGCGAAACGCCCCACGTGCTGGCGATGGCGAAGGACACGCACGCACTGGCGCCGAACGCCTGGCTGATCAACTTCGTCAATCCTGCCACTGTGCTGGGCATCGCGCTGATGCGCTATGCGCCAGAGGTCAAGAGCTTCGCGCTGTGCGATGGCCAGCACGAGCCGTACTGTACCCTCAACTGGTGCAAGACCGTGGGCATCCTGCCGCCCGAGGCGAAAGCCATCCCGCCCGACGTGCAGTCTCGCCTCGATCTCGCCATCGGCGGGGTCAATCACTGCACCTTCGTGCTGCGCTTCCGCTACGACGGGAAGGACATGATGCCTGTGTTGCGAGAAACGGTTGCGCGGCGGGCCGAGATGGAGCGGCAAGATCCGCAAGCCGGCTCGAAGGCGCGTTACAACGCCAACTATGGACTGCAGCTCTTCGATCTCTACGGGATTCTGCCGACGGCCGTCGCGCACACCAAGGAGTACGTGCCCTTCTACCAGGGCTACGGCGTTGCGCCGAACGACCCGGAGCCGTTGCGTCTGTTCGACAGTGAGGGCCGGGCCAAAGAGATGGCTGCCGCCTGGTCCGTCACCGAGCAGTACGCCGATGGCCGCATCCCGATGGAGGAGTTCTTCCAGAAGGTGCACGATGATCACGCCACCGACATCATCGAGTCCATGTGGGGCGGGCTGGGCAAGCCGTTTTTCATCAACACGACCAACCGCGGCGCGATCCCCAACTTGCCGGACGACGCATTCCTGGAGTTGCGCTGCCACGTGGACATGAACGGCCCGCAGCCGCTGCCGGTCGGCCCGTTCCCGCGCGGCGCGCTGGCCCTGCAATACCAGGTGCTCGACACGCACGAGCTGACCGCCGAGGCTGCGGTCACCGGCGACCGGGCGATCCTCCGCCGCGCCATGCTCACCGACCCGATCTGCAACAACATCGTAGATGCCGACAACTGCATCGCAGAGCTGCTTGAAGCGGAGCGGGAAGTGCTGCCGGCGTATTGGTATCGGTAGAATCATGTCGCGCCTCCCCGGCCCATCTACGGCGCACATGCCGGGGAGGAACATGAAGATAGTCCGAGTACGGAAATCGTATGCACCACATCATCAATCAACCCTGGGATGGTCGTGGCGTGCAAATGGGCGATTGGATCACGCGCCTGCTGGCTTCGGAGACGCCGCGCTTCGAGATATTCCGGGCGTGTGTAGCCTTCGCCAAGGCCAGCGGGGTGCTGCGGCTGGCGGCGTCGCTGCAAAGGTTCATGGATCGGGGCAGCCGGGTGGAGATCGTTGTGGGGATAGATGAAGACATACCCAGGATTGAGCAAACCGGTGACATGGATGACTCGCGGACCGTTTGACATTTGCCGAACCTCCTATTATAATCCCCCGCGTGCCTGATGTTCTGTTGGGCATCTTCCTCTATGCTGAACCTCGTGAGCAGCAAGTCAGATTCGCAGTAGTGCTGTATGGACGTGGGAGCCTATATCTTGCTTGCCGGCCGACAGCCAGGCGAACGGCGTCTTGTCGCGTGGAACCAAGGAGGTGATTCGATCCGCCAGTAGACCCAGCGAACGCATGAGTGCGGGCGCGGCACAGGACTGCGCCTTCGTCTGATCCACCACATTCTAACCCACACACAGGAGGAGAAGTACTATGCGTGGTCTCAAGCTACTCAGTTTCATCGTGATCGCAGCCTTGCTGCTGTCTGGCTGCGTCCCTACGGGCGGGAACCAGATCAAGATCGCCATCCTGGCGCCTTTGTCTGGGCCGGTGCCGACATTCGGCGTGATGACTCGCGATGGCGCGCTGCTCGCCATCGAAGAGTGGAACGCGAAGGGCGGCGTGCTCAACCGCAAGATCGCCACTGTCGTCGAGGATAGCCAGTGCACACCCGACCCCGCGGTCAACGCCGCCAACAAGGTCATTGACCAGGACAAGGTCAAGTTCATCGTCGGCGAGGTGTGCTCCAAGGCCTCCATCCCCATCTCCGAGATCGCCAACGCCAAGAAAGTGCTCCAGATCAGCCCCACCTCCACCAACCCAGATGTGACGGTGGCGAAGGACGGCAAGACCAAGGAGTACATCTTCCGCGCCTGCTTCATTGACCCGTTCCAGGGCCAGGTCGGCGCCAAGTTCGCGCTCGAAAATCTGAAGGCCAAGACCGCCTTCATCCTGCTGGATCAGGCCAACGACTATGTCAAGGGCCTGGCTGAGTTCTTCGAGAAGTCATACACGGCTGGCGGCGGCAAGGTCGTCGGCAAGGAAACCTACACCGCCAAGGATACCGACTTCGCCGCGATCCTGTCCAAGGTCGCCGCGGCCAAACCGGATGTGGTCTACCTGCCTGACTACTACAACATCGTCAACCTGGTGACCAAGCAGGCCAAGGAGAAGGGCATCACGGCGGCGTTCCTCGGCGGCGATGGCTGGGACTCATCGGACCTGGACCTGAAGGCCGCGGCCGGCGGGTATTTCACCAACCACTACTCGCCTGACTCGACCGCGCCAGAAGCGGTTGCCTTCCTGAAGGCGTTTGGCGCCAAGTACAAGGATGACAAGGGCCAGCCGAAGGTCCCGGATGCGTTGGCGGCTCTGGCCTATGATGCAACCAATCTGCTGCTCGCCTCGATCAAGGAAGCCGGCTCTGATGACCCGACCAAGGTGAAGGCCGCCATGGAGAAGATCACCTTCAACGGCGTCTCCGGCAAGATCACCTTCGACAAGGCGCACAACCCGGTCAAGTCCGCCACCTTGCTCAAGGTCACGGACAAGAAGGTGGAGTTCAACTCCGTCGTCAATCCGTAGTATCCAGTAGACAAGGAGACAAGGAGACGGGTAGACAAGGAGACGGGTAGACAAGGAGACGGGTAGACAAGGAGACGGGTAGACAAGGAGACAAGTAGACAAGGAGACAAGTAGACAAGGATGTAACGTCTTGTTTCACGGCTCCCTTGTTTCCTTGTTTCCTTGTTTCCTTGTTTCCTTGTTTCCCTGTTTCCTTGTTTCCTTGTTTCCTTGTTTCCTTGTTTCCTTCTCACCATACCCGGAATCGGAGGAAGTGCGCGGATGCAACGACCGCCTACATCACAAGTCTCCACCTACGCCGCGCAACGGCCTGGGGCCAAACTCGCGTGGATCGGTCAGGGGTTTCTGGCGCTCCTGGCGATTCTGGTGCTGTATGTCCTCGGACGCAACCTGCTCATCAACCCCTCGTTGTTTGGCCAGATCGTTTTGAGCGGTCTGCAATTGGGCTTTGTGTATGCGCTGATCGCGTTGGGCTACACGATGGTCTACGGCATCGTCAAGCTGATCAACTTCGCGCACGGCGATGTGTTCATGGTCGGCGCGTTCGTCAGCTACTTTGCAGTGACGCGTTTCGGGCTGCACGTCTGGCCGGCGGCTGTTGTCCCCAACCTGGCCCCTGGCTGGGTGGTGGTGATCGGCTCGTTGACGGTGGTGTTGCTCTCCATGATCGTGTGCATGAGCCTGGCGGTGACCATCGAACGGGTGGCCTACAAGCCGTTGCGCGATGCTCCGCGCATCGCTGCGCTGATCACGGCAATCGGCGTCTCGTTTTTCCTGGAATACTTCGGGGCCCTGAATTTTGTCTTCTCCCCGCGTTTCATCCCCTACCAGCGGCCCTTCGAAGTGGTCACCTGGTACATCAAAGACGGCATTCACATGCTTAAGCCGGGCCAACAAACCCCCGAAGGCGCGTTGACGATCTCGAACATCCTGATCATCATCATTGTCGCCTCCTTGCTGGTCCAGGTGCTGCTCCAATTCCTGGTGCGCCGGACAAAACTGGGCAAGGCGATGCGCGCGACATCGTTCGACAAACCGACTGCCCGGCTGATGGGCATCAACGTGGACGGCGTGATCTCTTTCACCTTCGCCGTGGGCGCTGCGTTTGCAGGATTGGGCGGCGTGCTCTATGCCATCGCCTATTCATCCATTTCGACCCTATCTGGCATCTTGCCGGGCCTGAAAGCGTTCGTGGCCGCCGTGCTGGGAGGCATCGGCAGCATCCCCGGCGCGTTCATCGGCGCGTTGCTCATGGGCCAGGCCGAGGCGTTGACCATGGGCTATATCTCGACGCCGATGCGCGATGCAGTGGCGTTCACGATCCTGATCGTGGTCTTGCTGGTGCGACCGACAGGCATCTTGGGCGAGCCGGAAAAAGAAAAAGCATAGGGGGGGCCGCAATGGATTTCAACCTGGGGTTTCTGCTCATCTCCATTTTCAAGATCGCCATCGTGTTGGCCTACCTCTATGGGCTATTGACGGTCTTGGGGCACCCCTCCAAGAAGGTGAAGATCGGCGGCGTGATAGCGGCATTTGCGATTATCCAGATCGCACTTGTCCCGTTTGGAGAGTTTCAGGTGCTGGCCGACTTCGACAAGGGCCTGCTGATTCAGGCCTGCACCATGACGATGGTGGCGCTCGGACTGAACCTGATCTACGGCTTCAACGGGCAGTTTAGCCTGGGGCAATGGGGCTTCTATGGCATCGGCGCCTATACCGCGGCCGACATCACCTATCGCTGGACGAACGGCGATGCGCGCGGCCTGCTGGTGGCCGGGCTGGCCGTGACGCTGATCGGCCTGATGATCTGGCTGGTGGCCAAGTTGGTGCGCGTTTTCAAGGGCATGCCGGTGTTGTCCCAGTTCACGCTCTACCTGATGGGCACGATAGTGGCTGGCGCGATCGCCGTGGTCGTGGGCAATCTGGTCAGTCCAGTTTTTACGCCGTTGCTGGGCACAATCAGCGCGCCTGGGCCGCTCAACAACATCGTGGCGCTGCAGATCGTCTTCTTGCTGGCGGCTTTGATCGCCGGCGCGTTCGCGGCCGAAGTCAGCTTTCTCTTCGGCCTGCCTGTGCTGACGCTAGGCAGCGACTACTTCGGCATCGCCACCCTGGGTTTCAGCATCGTGGTGCAAACGCTGATGGTCAACTCAGACACGATCTTGCCCTTCCCGGAAATGAAAGGCGGCCGTGGGATGATCGGCATCCCGAAGCTGGATGCGACCATCTGGTTTTGGGCCTTCCTGTTCCTATTGTTGATCATCATCGTCATGCGTAACATGATCTATTCGAGCACGGGGCGGGCGATCACGTCGGTGCGCGAAGACGAGATCGCGGCCAAGGCCATGGGCATTGACGTGGCCTATCACAAACTGCTGGCCTTCGTCATCGGCAGCCTGTTCGCGGGCATCGGCGGCGCGGTCTATGCCCACTATATCGGGTTCCTCAGCCCCGGCACTTTTGACTTCCTGGTCGGCTTCAACCCGCTGATCATCATCGTGTTCGGCGGACTGGGCAGCATGACAGGGACGATCGCGGCGTCGTTCGGCTGGATGTTTTTCCTGGAGGGCTTGTTGCGCGTGCTACTCGGTCAGATGGGGACCGAAGCTCCCACATGGCGCTTCGTGCTCTACCCGATCACATTGCTCCTGTTGATGTTAGTGCGGCCTCAAGGGCTGTTGGGGAACGTGGAATGGGGCTTCTTGAAGCGCCCCGCGAGTCCTGCCCGCCCCGACCGCAACGCGGCGGTAGATGTCGCCGCGAGCGCAGGTCAGTAACTGGGAGGCCGCAATGACACTTGATACAACCCCGAAAGACACCGCGCAGGCCGGAGTGACCGCATCTGGCGACAGCCAGCCAACGCCGGTCCTGGCGACGCGCCGGCTGACCAAGACGTTCGGCGGGCTGCGCGCCGTGAACAAGTTCGACCTGACGGTGCGAGAGGGCGCGTTGGATGGATTGATCGGCCCCAATGGCGCAGGCAAGACCACCGTGTTCAACATGATCTCTGGCCTCTACGCGCCGACCGCAGGCGAGGTTGACTTTCTGGGCGCGCCGATCGTGGGGCTGGAGCCCTTCGAGATCACGCAGTTGGGCATCGGTCGCACATTTCAGAACATCCGCCTGTTCCCCAACTTGACGGTTCTCACCAACGTGTTGATCGCCTATCACCCGCACGCGGGTTACAGCCTCTTTCATGGCCTGATACGCAATGCCCGCTTCGACGCCAAAGAGCGCGAGATGACCGAGCGGGCGCGGGACTTTCTGGCGATCTTCGGACTGGAACGGTATCAGAGCGAATTGGCCAAGAACCTGCCCTATGGCGAACAGCGCCGCGTCGAGATCGCCCGCGCGCTCGCCTCCGCGCCCAAGCTGCTGCTGTTGGACGAACCGGCGGCCGGCATGAACCCGTATGAGATCGGCCGCCTGATGGACTACATCCATTTCATCCGCGACCGTTTCAAGCTGACGATCTTGCTCATCGAGCACCAGATGCGGCTGGTGATGAACATCTGCGAACAGATCACCGTGATGGACTTCGGTGAGGTGATCGCGCGCGGCACAGCCAGCGACGTGCAGAACGACTCTAAGGTCATCGAGGCCTACCTGGGCCGCGGGGCTGCCGCCAGAACGGGCCTCCGGTCGCATTGACTACAGACGATGGACCGTCGAGATCGCCGTCCAACATCCAACACCCATCGTCCATCGTCAAGGAAAAGCCATGCTTCTTGAAGTCAAAGACCTGAACGTCTACTACGGCGCCATTCATGCGCTCCAGGGCATCAGTTTCCACGTCGAAGAAGGCGAGATCGTCACCCTGATCGGCGCCAATGGCGCGGGCAAATCCACGACCTTGAAGACGATCTCGGGCCTGCTGCACCCGCGCAGCGGCGATGTTCGCCTGCGAGAGCAGTCGTTGCTCAGTCTGGCGGCCCAAGAGATCGTGCGCCGTGGGGTCATCCACGTCCCTGAAGGCCGCAAGATCTTTGCGCCGCTCACGGTGCAAGAGAACCTGGAGATGGGCGCCTTCACGCGCAGCGACCCGGCCGAAATCCGCCAGAGCATGGAACGCGTGTTCAGGAGTTTCCCGCGCCTGAAAGAACGCCTGGGCCAGCTCGGCGGCACCCTCTCTGGCGGCGAGCAGCAGATGCTCGCCATCGGCCGGGGCATGATGGCGCGGCCCAGGCTGCTTCTGCTCGATGAGCCTTCGATGGGGCTGGCGCCCATCCTGGTGGAGGAGATCTTCTCGATCGTCCAAGAGATCAACAGCCAGGGGGTCAGCATCCTGCTGGTGGAGCAGAACGCGCTGATGGCGCTCTCGGTCGCGCATCGAGGCTACGTGCTGGAGACCGGCCGCATCGTGCTGGAGGGCACGGGGCAGGCGCTGCTTCACAATCCACAGGTGCAGAGCGCCTATCTTGGCAGTCATTGAGCATCTGTAGAAAGGAAGAATTGCTCATGTTGCTGCGCGATCTGGAAATTGAAGTGGAAGACTGGTCAGGCCGGCCTTGATGATGCCATCATGCTCTTTGGTGCATCCGTCAGCACGCCATGAGCAGCCTGACGAGACGCTCGTCGCAGCCGGCGCACTTCTGGTGCGCCTGATAGGGCGATATGCGTATCATGGAAGGAGGAGGACGCCCCGCCGGATATCCAGATGTTGGGCCGGCCGCCCCATGGCTCGGCTGCGGTCAGCATGTCAATCAGCGATCTGCTGTGCCGGCAGCCGCGAGCCTGCAACTGTAAGTCCTCAACCGGTCACACACCAGAGGAGAAACCTGTATGAAATCGCTCAGACTGATCACTTTGCTCACCGTAGCAGTGATGGTGCTGGGCTCGCTCGCCGCCTGCGCGCAGCCCACGCCCACACCCACGCCAGCGCCCAAAGCGCAGCCAGCGCCCACGCCGGCGCCGGCCGCGACCGCAGCGCCCAAACCGACCGAGCCGCCCAAGCCAACCGCCGCGCCCGCGGTCAAGAAGCTCGTCATCGCGTCCGATGCCACCTGGCCCCCGATGGAATTCGTGGACGAAGCCTCCAAGCAGATCGTGGGCTTCGACATTGATCTGATCACAGCGATCGCCAAAGATCAGAAGTTCGAGTTCGAGATCAAGAACACCGCCTGGGACGGCATCTTCGCGGGTCTCGACGGCGCTGCCTATGACGCTGTGCTCTCCTCGGTCACCATCACCGACGAGCGCAAGCAGAAGTATGATTTTTCCGATCCATACTTCAACGCCGACCAGGGCATCGTCGTGCGGGCCGATGACGCGGCCATCAAGTCGGCGGCCGATCTGGCAGGCAAGACGGTCGGCGCGCAGCTCGGCACGACCGGCGAGGCCGAGGTGCTGAAGATCAAAGGCGCCAACCTGAAGCCCTATGACACCGCGGACCTGGCCATGATGGACCTGGCGAACAAGAAGATCGACGCGGTGGTCGTGGATACCCCGGTGGCTGCCGATTTCGCGCTCAGTTCCGCGCAGTTCAAGGGCAAGCTCAAGATCGGCGCGACGATCGTCACCAATGAGGTCTTCGGGTTGGTGGCAAAGAAGGGCGATCCCAAGCAGGTGTTGCCGCTCTTCAACGCAGGTCTGAAGAACGTCAAGGCCAGCGGCGAGTACGACAAGATCTACGCCAAGTGGTTCGGCGCGGCGCCGCCCAAGCCCGCGGCCGCCAAGCCCCCCACGCAGATCACCGCGACCGCGACCAAATACGCGATCTCGGACTGCGATTACGGCGGCGAGTTCAAGTCCATCGAGGCTGTGGACGACCTGACGGTCAAGTTCACGCTGTGCGCTTCCGATGTGGCGTTCCCGTCCAAGGTAGCCTTCACCGCCTTCGCCATCCATCCTTCCGAGTATCTGCAGAAGACGGCCGGCGGCGGCGACCTGCTGGACAAACCGATCGGCACTGGCCCCTACAAGGTGGAGAAGTGGGCCAAGGGCGACAGCATCATCTTCAAGCGCAACCCGGACTACTGGGGCGACAAGGCGATCGCCGAGACGCTGGTCTTCCGCTGGAGCAAGGAGGGCGCCGCACGTCTGCTGGAGCTGGAAGCCGGCACGGCCGATGGCATTGACAATCCCAGCCCGGATGACTTCAAGAAGATCGAGGCCAACAAGGCGCTGAAGCTCTATCCGCGCGAGGCGCTGAATATCTTCTACATCGGGTTCAGCAACCTCAAGCCGCCATTCGACAACGAGAAGGTGCGCCAGGCGATCGCCACGGGCATTGACCGCAAGCGCATCGTGGACAACTTCTACCCGGTCGGCTCGGTCGTCGCTTCGCACTTCACCCCCTGCGCGATCCCCGGCGGCTGCGATGGCGAGGAGTGGTACAAGTTCGATGCCGCGGCCGCCAAGAAGCTGTTGGCCGACGCGGGTTTCCCGAACGGTTTCGAGACCGAGCTCTCGTACCGCGACGTGGTGCGCGGCTATCTGCCGCAGCCTGGCGTGGTCGCCCAGGACATCCAGGCGCAGCTCAAGGCCAACCTGAACATCACCGCCAAGATCAAGGTGATGGAGTCGGGCGCGTTCCTGGATGCGGCCGAGGCCGGCGAGCTGCCGCTGCACTTGCTCGGTTGGGGCGCCGACTACCCCGATCAGACCAACTTCCTGGACTATCACTTCGGCAAGGGCGCCAGCCCACAGTTCGGCAAGGGCTTCGAGAACATCTGGAGTGCGTTGGACAAGGCGGCCAAGCTGATAGATCAGGCGCAGCGCAACAAGCTCTATGGCGAAGCCAACAACCTGATCAAGAAGCATGTACCGATGATCCCGGTGGCGCACGGCGGTTCCGCCACCGTCTTCAAGGCCGATGTCAAGGCCGCGCACGCCAGCCCGCTGACCAACGAGCAGTTTGGCGTCATGGATCCCGGCGGCCGCAAGCAGATCGTCTGGGTGCAGAACGCTGAGCCGCTCAGTATGTACTGCGGCGATGAAGAGGATGGCGAGTCGCTGCGGGCCTGCGACCAGGTCAACGAGGGGTTGTTGGCCTACAAGGTGGCAGGCACTGACGTGACGCCGGCGCTGGCCGAGAAGTACAGCTCCAACGCCGACCTGACCGAGTGGGTCTTCACGCTGCGCAAGGGCGTGAAGTTCCATGATGGCTCCGCGCTGGACGCCAAAGACGTCGTGCTCAGCTACGCCTTGCAGTGGGACGCGAAACACCCGCTGCGCAAGGGCCGCACTGGCACGTTCACCTACTTCAGCACGCTGTTCGGCGCTTTCTTGAACGCAGAGTAAGAGAGTAGACAAGTAGACAAGGGCAAGTAGACAAGGCTCGCGACGCGCGACCTTGTCTACTTGTTTCCTCAATCCTTGTCTACCCATCCACCATGATCCGCTACATCGCCCAACGCCTGGCAGCCTCGATTCCGGTGCTGTTCGGCATCCTGTTCGTGACTTTTGCGCTGGCAAGGCTGCTGCCAAGCGATCCTTGCCGTGCGGCCTTGGGCGAACGCGCCACCGATGTGCTGTGTGATGCGTTCATCAAACGCTATGGCCTCGACAAGCCGATTCCCGTGCAGTTCGGCGTCTACATGCGCGATGTGCTACGCGGCGACCTGGGGATGTCGTTCCGCTATGGCCGGCCGGTGACCGAGCTGCTGGTCGAGCGGCTGCCGGTCACCATCGAGCTGTCGCTGGCGGCCCTGACCTTCGCGACGCTCCTGGGCATCGTTGCGGGCATGGTCTCGGCCCTCCGGCGCAACTCGGCCGTGGACGTAGGCACGATGCTGGCCGCCAACGCTGGCGTTTCGATGCCGGTTTTCTGGCTGGGGCTGATGCTGGCCTACGTCTTTGCACTCTTGTTGAAGGATACGCCGTTCTGGCTGCCGCCATCGGGTCGCAACACGCCCGGCCTCATCATCCCCTCGCTGATCGAAACCTGGAACCTGCCGGTCGAAAAGGGCCCGCGCTACACGCTGTTGCTCTTTTTCTCCAACATGCATCTGTTGAACACCCTGGCGACCGGTAATTGGGCGGGCTTCTGGGACACAGCCAAACACCTGATCCTGCCGGCTGCGGCCCTGGGCACGATTCCTCTCGCGCTGATCGCACGCATGACGCGTTCGAGCCTGCTGGAGGTCTTGGGGTTGGACTACGTGCGCACCGCGCGCGCGAAAGGGCTGCGCGAGGGGGTCGTGGTGATGCGCCACGCCATGCGCAACGCCATGATCCCGGTCGTTACGATCGTCGGCCTTTCGCTGGGCAGTCTGTTGGGCGGCGCAGTGCTCACCGAGACCATCTTCAGCTTTTCAGGCGTAGGCCGGATTCTTTTCGATGCGATCCAGGCGCGCGACTACACCATCGTCCAGGCGTTCACCCTGGTCATTGCAGTCGGCTTCGTGGCCATCAACCTGATCGTGGATCTGCTCTATGCGTTTTTCGATCCGCGGATTCGGTTAAGCTGAGCGCTTACGCCGCCAACCGCCGCTTCCTGTAGAAGATGCGGCCCGACCGGCGCCCAGGAGTTCCATGACTGTCGCAGATTCAGCCATTGACGATGTCCTCGCCCGGCCGCCGCGCAGCCCAGCGCAAGACGCCCTCCGCACCCTCTTGCGCACGAAGTCGGCCATCCTGGGCATGACCATCCTGGTCGTGTTGATGCTGATGGCCATCCTCGCGCCCGTCATCGCACCCTACGACCCCAACCAGGTGCTCATCGGCATCGAGAAGGTCAAGATGCGCCAGGCCCCCTGCATCCACCTGTTGGGGTGCTCGGCCGATCAACCCCAACACCTGCTGGGGCTGGACGGCAATGTGCGCGATTTCTTCAGCCGCGTGGTGTATGGCGCGCAGGTGTCGCTCTTCATCGGGTTCAGCACGGTGGGCTTTGCGATCATCGTTGGCGCGCTCTTGGGCGCCGCCGCGGGGTTCTGGGGCGGCTGGCCCGACAACATCATCATGCGCCTGATGGACGTGCTGTTGGCTTTCCCTGCGTTGCTGCTCGCGATCGCCATCGTGACGGTGCTCGGCGAAGGGTTGATCAACGCATTGCTGGCCATCGGCATCGTGTCCATCCCGGCCTTTGCGCGCGTGAGCCGCGCCAGCGTGCTGACGATCAAGGAGCTGGATTTCGTCATGGCGGGCCGTGCGGTGGGCGCACGACCCGACCGGCTGCTGTTTCGCACCATCTTGCCCCACGCGCTGACGCCGCTGATCGTGCAGGGCACCCTGGGCATCGCGACCGCCATTCTGGATGCGGCGGCGCTCTCGTTCCTGGGACTCGGCGCCCAGCCGCCCATGGCCGAGTGGGGCTCGATGCTCGGCGCGGAGCGCAACCAGGTTTTCACCGCGCCGCACCTGGTCTTCTTTCCCGGCCTGATGATCATGCTGACGGTGCTGAGCTTCAACCTGCTCGGCGATGGCCTGCGCGACGCATTGGATCCACGGCTGAGAAAGTAGACCGCAGCCCGACACTCAGCGCGGCCTTCCGCCGCGACTCAAGGAGGCGTCTGTGCCGACTCTAGTCCGATCCGCACCATCGCTCGATCCAGAGGCCGGCGGCAGCCTGCCGGCCCTGCGCAGGTGGTGGCGGCGCTTCGACCGCTGGTGGCTGCTTTTTCTGGCCGCGGTGCTGGTGGTGGCGCTGCTGGTCCTCTTCGTGCCGGACCCCTATCGGCGCATCTTGCTCTTCCTCCTGGATGGCGTTGTCGTCACCCTGCGGGTCACGATCGTCTCTTTCCTCTTCATCCTGATCGTCGGCATGTTCGGTGGACTGGCGCGCGTCTCCAGCGCCCGCCTGGTCAGCGGCCTGGCATCGTTGTATGTGGAGATCGTGCGCGGCATCCCGGTGCTCGTTTGGCTGTTGTGGATCTGGTTTGCGCTGCCCCAGTTGCTGGAACGGTTGGGTCAGGCCACACTGACGGCGCTGCCGGCCGTAGGACAGTGGCTGCTCGACCTTAAGCTGGGCGAATACACGGCCGCCATCGTAGGCTTCACCTTCGCCTACGGCGCATACATGACCGAAATCTTCCGCGCCGGCATCCAATCCATCCCTAAAGGGCAGATGGAAGCCGCCCGCTCGCTGGGCATGAGCTATCTGCAGGCCATGCGCTACATCGTCCTGCCGCAGGCGGTCCGCGTGATCTTGCCGCCGGTGGGCAACGAGTTCGTGACGCTGCTCAAGGATTCGTCGTTGGTATCCATCCTGGCCGTGTCCGATCTGACCCGCCGCGGCCGCGAGTTCGTGGCGCGCACCTTCTTGAGTTTCGACACCTTCACCATGGTAGCGCTGATTTATCTGATCCTGACGTTGTTCTTCACCCGGATCAGCACCGCGGTTGAAAGGCGCATGGCTGTGGAGAAGCGGTGACGCGAATTGCAAATAGCAGATAGCAAATGGCGGCCATTGGCCGGGCGAGGTGTCAGCATGTCCGAGAAGATCATCGAGATCAAGCATGTCCACAAGTGGTTTGGCCGCACGCACGCGCTGGATGACGTGAGCCTTGAGGTGGCCCCCGGCGAGGTGCTGGTGATCATCGGCCCAAGCGGGTCGGGAAAGTCCACGCTGCTGCGCAGCATCAACCACCTGGAGGCGATCAACGCCGGCGAGATCATCGTGGACGGCATTCCGTTGACGCACAAGTCCACGGACATCAATGCGGTGCGCGCCGAGGTGGGCATGGTGTTCCAGCAGTTCAATCTGTTCCCGCACCTGAGCGCGCTGGAGAACATCGCGCTGGCTCAACGGATCGTCCGCAAACGCGATGCGGCCGCAGCCGAGAGAAAGGCGCGTGAGCTGTTGGAGCGGGTTGGCATCCCAGAAAAGGCGCACGCCTACCCCGGTCAGCTCTCCGGCGGCCAGCAGCAGCGGGTCGCCATCGCGCGCGCACTGGCGATGGACCCCAAGATCATGCTCTTCGATGAACCCACCAGCGCGCTCGACCCGGAGATGATCAAAGAGGTGCTGGACGTCATGCTCGACTTGGCGAAGACGGGGATGACCATGCTGTGCGTGACGCACGAGATGGGTTTTGCGCGTGCCGCGGCGCAGCGCATGGTCTTCATGGATTTCGGCAAGATCGTCGAGGAGACGACGCCCGAACTGCTGTTCACCGCGCCGAGGCACGAACGGACGAAACTGTTCCTGAGCAAGATCCTGGAACATTAGCGGCGCGCGTGTCGAGTACTGCGTGCTTCGTTCCCCAAAATCACCCTTTGACAGAACATTCCGCGTGTGATACAGTTTGCCCGCCGTTGCAGGCCGATATTCCATGAGACCCTGACCGGTCTTCCACCGAGCCGGGAGTGCTGCCGGTCTTGAGACCTGCGACGATATACCAACCCCTGGAAGGAGACTTTTCCGATGAAAGAAGCGACCCAAGCCAATCTGCAAAATGCATTCGCTGGCGAGAGCCAGGCGCACATGAAGTACCTGATCTTCGCCGAGCGCGCCGAGCGCGAGGGGCTGACGAACATCGCTCGGCTCTTCCGCGCGGCCTCTTGCTCTGAGCAGTCGCACGCCACGAATCACTTGCGCGCTCTGGGTGGGATCAACAAGACGGCCGAGAACCTGGAAGTTGCGCTGGCCGGCGAGACGTTCGAGGTCACGACGATGTACCCCGACTATATGGCGCTGGCCGAGAAAGAGGGCGAGAAGAAGGCGCTGGGCAGCATGGGCGACGCCCTGGCGGCCGAAAAGGTGCACGCGGCGCTCTATGCCAGGGCCAAGGCGGCCATCGCCGCGGGCAAAGACATGGAGCTGCCCAGGGTGTGGGTGTGCCCGGTCTGCGGCTACACCATGGAAGGGGACGAGGCGCCCGATCGCTGCCCCATCTGCAACGCGCTGAAGAAGGTGTTCGAGGGGTTCTGATTGGTTGCCCGACACTAAACTTGCGGGTAACACGGCTGGGATGGTGTAAACCCGACAGCTTTGTGTCGGGGAACGAGCGTTAGCAGTCATGCTCTCGAAGTCCACTGGCGCATCACAAATGGAGGAAAGATGCCCGAAGTCAGTCGCTTTTTTGGCTTGGTGATTCGCATGTACTTCGATGAGCATCTCCCACCGCACTTTCATGCCATCTATGGTGGGTATGAAGCCCAAATCGGGATTGACCCTATCGAGGTTCTTGAGGGCAGACTCCCGCGTCGTGCGGTCTCAATGGTCATTGAGTGGGCCGCGCTTCACCAACGGGAGCTAATGAACGACTGGGAGCGCCTACGGCAGAATCAACCTATTCTGAAGATCAAACCCCTTGAGTAGGGAGGCAAACATGTTCCCGAGAGTTAAGCAAGTGCGTCATCTTGGAGAATATCGTCTGGAATTGAGCTTCACTGATGATACGAAAGGTGAGCTTGATTTCAAAGAACGAGTTGTTGGCCGCGGCGGCGTATTCGCCCCACTCCAAGACATAGGGTTCTTTAAGCAGGTTCGGGTTGACCTGGAAGTCGGAACTATCGTCTGGCCAAACGAGGTGGATTTCTGTCCCGACGTACTGTATAGCCTGGTGACCGGCAAGCCCATACAAACTGAGCGCAGAGCACGTGTGCACGAACCGCCAACACTCGCCCGTCGACCTCGCCGTGCTGCTACGCGCGGTGTTATCGCTCGGACTGCAAGTGGTGGTCGCCAATCGAGGGCGCGGCGCGGCGGCGGGCTGTAGCGTTGCAGCCATCTCGTTTGTTTTGCCGCTGGGTGGAGAAGTGGAATGGCACAGAAACTAACCAGACAAGAAGGCAACCCGGCCATGACCCCATACATCGCAGCCATTGACCAGGGCACCACCAGCACCCGTTTTATGGTCTTCGATCACGCGGGCGGTGTGATCGGCGCCCACCAACTCGAACACCGGCAGATCTATCCTCAACCTGGCTGGGTGGAACACGACCCGCTGGAGGTGTGGGCGCGCACCCAGGAGGCGATCCGGGTCGCGCTGGCAAAGGCGGGCCTG
>VGOD01000067.1 GCA_016876015.1 Chloroflexota bacterium | reverse complement strand
CTCCAGGCTCCGAAAGCCCCGCACTACGACTCGACTGATTAACGCCTCAGAAAACTGGCTCATTGCAGTCCTCCCAATTCGGGCTGGGTCGCCTTTACTAATTCTGGCTTCCCTCGCCCCCACGCCACCACCGCCTCCAACAGCGTCCGCTCGCGGCTCTTCACCGGCGCCATCTCAAGCACCGCCTGGGCGATCTCCCAAAACAGATCGTTCTGCGCCAGGCCACGATCTTGCGCGTAAGCACGGAGTTTATCCGTGTCACCCGAAGCCCACAGCCACAGGAGGCGGTGCAGCATGTCCACCAGCGGCAGGCCGCCATCGGGCCGTGGGTGACCCAGGTCGGGGCGAGTGCGCTCGTCCCACTTTGCCAGCCGCACGTCGCTGCCGTCCCCCTTGACCAGCAGCCCGCGCGGGCCGCGCACGTCGTTCAGATCGAGGCCGTAGCCCTGCGAGAGCAGGATGCACTCGCCCACCGGTGCATCTTCCAACCCAAACGAGTTGCGATGGATCAGGTAGTAACGCGTCCACTCATCCAACCCCTCAGTGGAGCGACCGCGGAGGATCTGGCCCAGCGCGAAGTCGGCCACCATCCTGCGGACCTCACGCAAGAACTCGCCCACGGTGAAGGGAGAGCCGTCCAGCCGGCGCACCTCGTCCCAGGCCGAATACGATTCCAGCGCCGGGCCGACCGCGGCCCACACGAAGTCCGGCCCGCTGATGCCGATGTCCCAGAAGTAGCGCAGACGCTCGGTGATCCGCTCCTGCATGGCGCGACGGACGGCCGAGTAGCGGCCTATGCCCGCGCCAGCCGGGCGTTTGCGGCAAACGAGCCAGATGGAGGATGAAAGAGCTGCACTATCCTGAGCACGCACACGCCCCCCGCGCTCTGTGTCAATTGGCCAGGAAGCTGACACCGTAAAGCCAGCCTCAATCAGTGCGGCGGTGAGGGTTTGCCATGCTTGGGGGTCCTTATGCGCAAAGACTATTACCAGACGTCCATCCTGAGCTAATGCTTCCCAAGCACGCCGGAAGGCCATAGCCATCATGTATTCATACCACGCCGGGGTATGCTCATCTGGTATGTCTGCGTGAGGCAATCGCAGGGCAAGCTCGTTCTCCTTTGGAGTCTCCTGCGTGGCGAGTTCATTTGGATAAGCATCACCAATCGCGCGTCGAAGCCACACGTAGAAGAAGTCAGACAGATCCGAGTACGGAATAGCATCATAGTATGGGGGATCCGTAACTATAGCGTCCAAATCCTCCCCCAAGGGTTCAGTTGCTGATCCAAGTACGACACGGGGTTGCTTCGCAGTTCCCAACGACTCAAGTGCGTGTTTGATATACTCGGCTATGTGACCAAGGCTTCCGGGAGCTCCGCCAGCTGATTCCGACCATGGAAAGACCTCTACAAAATCCCACGCCATCTGCAAAGCAAATCTACCGTATGTTCCTGCCGCCTTCTCTGCGTTGGTTGAAATCCATATGCATTGTGCAGAACCTCTGTCAGCTACTTTGTCTATCAATAGCGACAGATATGCCTCTACTGCTCGGATTTCGTCTCGCTGATAGCCGGCCTGCTCCATCAGAACTCTGCAGGAGCGAACCCACTTCACCATTGTCACCAAGTTGAGCAGTTGTCTGGGGGTAAAGAGATCGGACCACTTCTGCAATCCGTATAGCTGTACAATGAGAGTACGTGGATTCTTTCGTTGCGATTCAGTTGGTAAGCCGAAAGGGATCTGTTCTGCCGCCACCGACAATGCATCAGCTGCATTTCGAGGAGCATCTAGCTCTTTGGGTGTCGGTGGGCGATACTCCTTGCCCCCCAGCGTATCCACCACCACCGCTGTCATACGTGCGCCCAGCTTCCTCGCGTGCCCACACGCCTTGATGTAATCCGGCGTCACGTTTACGCCGCAAACCGGGCAGCGCGACTTCGCGCCGGCCATGGTGCCATCCGGTACTTCATCCTTGGGGCCCGGCGTCCAGATCTCGAAGTTCACCCGCCGTGCGACCGGATCGGGGACCAGCCGCAGCGCCCGCCGCTTGTCCTCTTTCTTGCACAGCCACAGCGTCTTGAGCAGCGGTACCTCCGCGCCGCACGCCGGGTCGGGGCACGGCACGGTGCGCGCCCACAGGTAGGCCACGGTCGGCTGGGCGTCCACGGTCGGGTAGTAGGGCGCTAATTCCTCGCGCGCGCGTTCCAACACCCAGTTGCCCCAATAGCGCACGTGGGCGGCCAGGTCGCCCTGGATTTCCGATTGCGGATTTCCGATTGCGGATTGCGGGTCGGCCGGCGATCGCTCCGGCAGCAGCGGTAGCTGATCCTTGTTCTTTTCCGTATCATTCGTGGAATTCGTGGCTGGCAATGGCCAGGTCTTGCCCGCCAGCCGCTGCGGGAACTCCAGCGTACACTTCAGGATGAACCAGGCCACGGGGTTATAGTCGTTGGCGATGGCCTCGCAGCCCAGGCGCATCGCCTCAAGAGGGATGGCGCCGCCGCCCGCGAACATGTCCAGCACCCGCGGGGGCCGGCCGCCGAACGCCCTGCGGATCTCCTGCCGAAAGAAGTCGAGCGCGGGGCCGTTCTCCGTACCCCAGTGCGTGATGCTCTCGATCTTCTTGTTCAGCGCGTGGCGATCCGCCTCGTTGCCGGGGTCTGGCAGCAAGGCCGCGATGATCGCGGCGCGGCATGCGGCCAGCGGCCGCCGCGCCGGCCAGATGTGCAGCGTGCTGATGTGGCCGTGGCGCACGTTCTTCTCGTGCCGTGAATCGGCCGAGACCTTTTTCAGGGGGAAGGTTTCTTCGATAAGACGACGTTGGGTCAATGTCGGATCTGCTCCTGGGGTTGTGCAGCCTTCACTATCTCAGCCATGTTGATTCGCATGGCCCCTGTTTGCCTGGCTAACAATCGGCCGAAAGGATCCGGTACACGATGCAGCGCCGGAACCGTGTCGCAATGCGAGGCGACGTACAGCCAATACCGATCCCGATGGTTGGCCGCCTGCGCCCACTCGTTAGCCGTCATCTCCACTGCCTGCATCCCGCTCCGCCCCTTCACCTCGACATAGCGGATGGAGCCGTCAGCCCTTATCACCTTCAAGTCAAAACCGGCTTTGAGATGCGGGTCGGACACATCCTCCCAGGTTGACCCTTCCGCTTCCTCGCGGCGTTTGACCTCTGCCAGCGCGACCCGTTCGGCCTGGGCGTCGCGGCGCTCCTCCGCTTGCTCCGGCGGCAGCGGCAGCACTAACGCCTGGGCATAAATGCTGACCGGACCCAGCCGCAGCCGGTCTATGCGGTCCTGCAGCTCGGCCTCGGCTTCGCGGCGGCGGCGATCCAGAGCATCCAGCTCAGCTTCGCACTCGCGCAGTTTCGACCTGGCCGCCGGCACATCCTTTTCGACAGCCTCCCTCAGCAGCCGCCGCTGCTTGAACAGCTCCGCCTGCCGCAGGTTGTAGGCGGCGCGCAGTTGCGCCTGACGCCCCGGCAGGCGGGCTTCTTCTTCCTTGCGCTGGGCCTCCAACGCCGGCTGGCTGGCCGTTTGTATCAGGTACGCCTCCACGGGGGCGACATCCAGGCCGGCAAAAGCGTCGGAAACGGCTTGTTTTGCAGGAGGTGGCGCGCCTGGTCCGGTCTCGTCGTCGGGGAACACCGTCAACAGCAGGTGCGCTGGCGCCAGCTCGCAGCGGCCATCGGCATAACGACGAATGCCCGTTACCCGCTCCGCCACGACCTCAGGTTCGGACAAGACCTTTAGGGTCTCGGAGACCCTAAAGGTCTGTGGGTCGCGCAACACCGTTGCTTTTGCCAGATAGAACAGATAGGGTTCTGTTGCGTCCGGATCGAGGAAGATGGCCCCGCGCAACGCTTCGTGCTCATGTTGGCCCAGAAACAGGTCCGTGACTGCCTCGAAGACGGGCTCACCGGGGTGAAGATAGATCGCATCAGGGTCGCGCGCCAGGTCGGGCATGGCCCGTTCGCGGTCAAAGGTCAGGCGTTGGCGGACGGCTTCAGGGTAGGTAGCCAGCGCTCTCTGCACGCTCGGCGGGCAGGGGTCGAGCCAGAACAACCCTTCGATGTCGCCCCGGATGCCGGCGCCGGCGCGCGGCGCGGCCCACTGGAAGCAGCGTCGCACATACGCCGGCATCATGCGGCGCACCTCAGCCACCTCGCGCTGCGCCTGCAGCGCGGCCAGCAGGTTGCGCACCTGGCTCACCTCAACCTTGCGCGCCTGATCCTTCAGGAACTGCTCGACCTGTTCCTTGCTCAGCCGGGCGAACTCGCGTTGGGCCTGCGCCTCCTTGCCCTCCACCACCGCCTCGAAGATCAGCTCGCTCAATGGCTTGCCGGTGAACTGCTGGCCGATGATGTCGAACACCTTGTCGTTGCCCAGCTCGCGGCGAATGGCGTCCAGCTTTTCCAGCAGCGTTTTCAGCACGCGGCCTTCGCGCGTATCCTGGGAGACCAGGTTGAGCAGCAGCACATCGTGGTTCTGCTTGTAGCGATGGACGCGGCCCATGCGTTGCTCCAGCCGGGCCGGATTCCACGGGATGTCGTAATTCACCAGGAGCCAGCAGAACTGGAGATTGATGCCCTCGCCGGCAGCATCGGTCGCGGCCAGGATGCGTGCGCCGTTCGGGTCTCTGAAAAAGGCAGCCTGCTTGTCGCGCTCCTGGTAGGGCAAGCCACCATGGATGACGGCGATCTTGCCGGTCAGTCCCTTGCCTTCCAACCGTTCCACCAGGAAATCCAACGTGTCGCGGAACTCCGTAAAGATCAGCACCTTGGTATCCGGGTAGTCCTCCAGCGCGGTCCACAACCGCTCGAACTTGCTCTCGTGCTTCAGGCCGTAGACGTGGCGGGCGAGCGCCACCAGCCGCTTGATCTCGGCCAGCTCGATGCGCAGCTCGCCGAGCGTGCGGGCATCGGTGGCCCCGCTCAGGTCTTCATCCTGGCGCTCGGATTCCTCCTGCTCGTCGGTGATCTCTTCTTCATCGCCGGTCTTTGTATCTCGCACGTCCGCAGTCGGCAAGCGGCTCTGGCGCGCAGCCAGCTCCTCCTCGTCAACCAGGCCGCCTTCAAGCTCCTGGATGACTGCGCTGAGTTTCTGCTCACGCCGCACCAACGACTTGAGCAGCGCCCAGGTGGACGAGGCGAGGCGGCGTTGCAGGATGCTCATCGCCAGGCCCGCGGCCGACCGGTTGCGCAGCTTGGCGCGGTCGTAGTGGGTCTCGCAATAGCTGGTGGTCTGATCGTAGAGGTCTTGTTCCTGCTGAACGCCCTGGATCAACGGATATTCGACGGTGTTGCTATCGCGTGGCGGAAAGATGAGGCTCTGGTCAAAGCGGACCATCTCCTCTTTCATGCGTCGCAGCAGGTAATGCCGCCGCTGGGTCTTGCCAAGCCGGGCGAATGCCTCCGGGGTAGAGAGCAGCTCCGGCTCTATCAATCGCCACAGGAAGTAATACGGGTCATCCTTGCCCATGTGCGGGGTGGCGGTCATCAAGAGCAGGTGCCGGCCCTGGTTGGCGATCAACTCCGCCATATCGTACCGGTGCGTCTTGTCGAGGGTCAGATCGGTGTTGCGGCGGGCGGAAAGCTTGTGCGCTTCGTCGAAGATCACCAGATCATAAGGCGGCGCTTTCTCGAATGCCGCGCGTGCCTTGTCGCGCCAGAGGGTGTCCAGGCTGATCACGGCCAGATCGTTGCGCCGATCGGCAAACGGGTTGTCGTCGTCCGAGAAATCGCTCCCCGACACCTCGTGGAAATGCAGCCCGAACAGGACTCGCAATTCCCGCTTCCAGTTGCCGACCAGGCCGGCCGGGGGGACGATCAGGATGCGCTGGGCCTGGCGCCGCAGCAGCATCTCGCGCATCAACAGGCCGGCCATAATGGTCTTGCCTGCGCCCGCGTCATCAGCCAACATGAAGCGCAGGCGGGGCATGTCCAGCATGCCGGGCTCGTCTACCGGTTGGCCTGGCCCGGCCGGCACGCCATAGACGGCAGCCAACTGGTGCGGCAACAAGTCAATCAGCGAGGTTTCTGTAGCGAAAAGGGGGTTGAACAGATAGGCATGTTGTAGCCGATACGCTTCAGCAACCAGTGTCACCACTTCGGGGTCCGCCCGAAACGCGATCGCGCTATCCGTCAGTACCTCAAAGCGGCTCTCCACCTCGGTCAGAGAAAACGGCTGCCGGTCCACCGCGCCGGTCTGGGCCTGCTTGAAACTCAGGAAAACGACCTGGCCATAAACCTCAGCAGATTGAAGCAACCGCTCGGCGCCGGTTCGGCGGTCATAGAGTCTGGCGCCTGGCTTGAGGTCGGAAGAGAACACGACGATGAGATCCTTTCTGTGGTTTGGGGCTTCAAAGTGTCTCGGCGGCTCGACTTTACCGTCTATTCTATCACACCTCAATTATCTCGGATAATCAGCCAAGCCAGTATCCTCTCAATAATCCGGGGAACGGCGGTCGCAGACCGCCTATGAGCCTGCTCTCAGGGGGTCTGTGACCCCCGTCGCCTCCACTTATTGAGAAGATACCACTTCGTAACGGACACACGCGTAAGCGCCATTTCTGCATGCACGCAGATGCTCAGGGATGGCGGCTTCGATGGCAAGCTCCAACGACTCGCCGCGACGCATCCAGCAGAGGTCGCGCACATCCGGCGCGCGACTGGCAACGGCGGCGGCAACACCTTCTTTTTCGCGCACCAGGTCTGCGAGGAAGGCCACGACATCCAGAAGCGTGGATTTGCCGCTGGCGTTGGGGCCGATCAACACCTGAAAAGGCCCGATAGGTTGTCGCACGTAGCGTAGACAACGGTAGGAATGAGCCTGGATTTGTGCAATCATGGGTATGTCCTTTACTCAGCAACCGCCAATACCTGGCTGGCATTGATGCGCACCGCGCCAGTCTGGCAGGCCAACAGGCGGCCGGAAGGAATCTGGGTGCTCAGTTTAGCACAAAGCTGTCACTTTGGGAAACACGTTTCACGGCCTGGGCGTGTTCGACGCCGCCATCCCGTCAGAGCAACACGCGAAGTCGCCCATCTCGCCGCGCGCCGCCCGCGGCCAGGACGCCGCCGTGGGCCGCGATGTGCTCAAGCAGCAGGTCGCGCACGCGAAGGCCGGTGAGATCGCGGGGCAGGGCGGTCAGGTCGAAGGGGAGTTGGGGGAGTTGGGCGGCCGCGTGTTCTTCCCACGCCGCGGCCGTCCCGCGGAGGAAGCTGGTGGTAGCGATGAGGAAGATGCGCTCCGAGGATGCGGCCAGGGGTTGGCCGTCCACCGTGACCGCCTCCGCAGTGGCCGCGGCGCGGGCGGGGCCGAGGCGGATGGTGTAGCGGACGCCCGCGCTGAAGTGGAGGAAGCCCCGGTTGGTGTGCGGCTCGCCGGGGCGCTCGACGCGGCGGGCGTTGTCGGCCAGCAGCGCGGCCAGCTCCGGGTCGGTCAGCCGCAGCAGGCAGACGGCGTCCGCGAAGGGCATCACGTTGAACCAGTCGCCGACGGTCAGCGCCGCGCTTGGCCGCAGCCCGGCGTTGATGCTGGTGGCGTCAATCATGGCGCAGTCCACGGGGTGGCCGGCCGCCCGGCAGCGGGCCGCCAGCGCATCGGTCACGAAGTTGGCGAACGCGGATTCGCCGGCCGCAAAGCGCGTGCGCACCGCGTCGGCGCTCAGGTCTTCGTCGGGCGCAACCGCGCCGAGGACGCGGCCGCTGCGCGCCGTCACCTGCGCCAGCAGCGGCGCCACGTGCGCCCGCGCAAACGCCTCATCCTCCGGCAGCTCGATCGTGGCGCGCAGCCGGGCGTGGGTCACTTCGACCGTCTCGCCCACACCGATCTCGACCTCGCCGACGAGCTGGCCGAACTTGCCGGCCTGCACGATGGGGATGCCGTTGACGATATTCTCGGCGCTCAGGCCTCCTTCGTTCAGAGCCGTGTGCGTGTGTCCGCCGACGATCAGATGGACGACGCCGGGGGGCAGGCTGGCTGCCAGCTCCACATCGCCGGCCCCTTCCACCACCGCGCTGCGCGATCCCAGGCTCAGCCCCAGGTGGCTGAGGATGACCAGCACATCGCACAGCGGCCGGAGCGCAGGGATGAGGTTCTGCGCGGCCTTCATGGGGTCGGTGACGCGGCGGCCGCCCGGTTCAGGCTGCACCTGGGCCGGGGTGGTCAGGCCGATGAAGCCGACCCGCACGCCCCGGACGACGAAGATCGCCGCGGGGTAGCAGCACTCCGCCAGCGCGGGGCTGCCTGTCACGTTCGCCGCCAGGATCGGGAAGCGCGCCTCGTACGAAATGGCATGGGCCAGCAGTGGGCTGCCCAGATCCAGGTCATGGTTGCCGGGCACGCCGAGATCCACCCCGGCCTGGGAATAGAGACGGAAAGTGGGGTGGGCCTGATAGCCAGTGGGGTCATGTCCCAACAGCAGGTCGGAGAGGTTCCCGCCGCTCTCGTCACCGGCCGTGACCGCCAGTACCGCGACCCGGGGATCGGCCGCGTGTTGGCGACGCGTGGCTTGCAGCCAGGCCGCCAGCCGCGGGAAGAGGGCGATCCGGCCATGAAAATCGTTGAAGTGCAGCAGGGTGAGGCGCGTTGCGCGCATGTGCGGGGCCAGACGGCGCGGGAACTCCACGCCTTTGGCGGGGACAATCTCTGTCACCCGGCCGGCCGTCGCATCTCCGCAGAGCAGGGAGAGCGCCGCGTCGCTCGCGCCGTTGGGGTTGGCCCGCCCCCGCACCAGCCGCATGACCCCAGGCGCGAAAGACCCCGTCACCGTGTCTATCCTCTCACGGGGAACGGCGGTCGCAGACCGCCTGTGAGCGTACAAGCGCGAGAGACTCTGTCACCCCGTCACCGTGTCTATCCTCTCACGGGGAACGGCGGTCGCAGACCGCCTGTGAGCGTACAAGCGCGAGAGACTCTGTCACCCCGTCACCGTGTCTATCCTCTCAGCAATTCGGGGAACGGCGGTCGCAGACCGCCTGTGAGCGTACAAACCACCAAACCACCAATCTACCCATCTACCCATCTACCCATCTACCAATTTACCCATCTACCAATTTACCAATCTACCAATCTACCCCATCCCCACATCACGCAATCCGCTCGAACATCTCCGGCCGGATCGGGTAGATCGCCGGCTCGCCCGCAAAGAAGCGACGCAGCTCCTCGGCCGCCAGCTCGCCCATGCGACCGCAGTTCTCGATGCAGCCGGCGATGTGCGGGATGACCACCACGTTTTCCAGCCGGCGCAGCGGTGAATCGGCCGCGGGCGGCTCCGGGTCGGTGACATCCAGGAAGGCGAAGAAGCGGCCCCGGCGCAGCTCCGCGATCAGCGCGGCCTCGTCAATCAGGCTGCCGCGGGCGGTGTTGATCAGTAGCGCGTCATCCTTCATCAGCGCCAGGCGTTCGGCGTTCAGCAGGTGGATCGTGTCGGGCTTGGCCGGCGCGTGCAGCGAGACGACATCGGCCCGGCGCAGCAGATCGTCCAGCTCGACCAGCTCCGCGCCCAGTTCGGCCGCGTTCTCCGGCAGCAGGAACGGATCGCAGACCAGCACATGGGTAGCGAACGGCCGCAGCAGCTTGATGACGTGCCGGCCGACATTGCTGGCGCCGACGATGCCGACCTCCTTGCCGAACAGCTCGCGGGCGGGCCACCACGGCGTCTCGCGCCAGCCGCCGGCCCGCACATGCTGCCCCAGCGGCCAGACCCGTTTCATCCCCACGATCATCAGGCCCAGGGTAGTCTCGGCCACGTCCATCGCCAGGGCCAGCCCGGCGCTCGTCACGCGCACGCCGGCCGCCCACAGCGCGTCGGACACGAAGCGTTTGACGCTGCTGCCCATGTGCGCCATCGCCCGCAGCCGCGGCGCGGCGGCCATCACGTCGGCGTCGAGCTGCGCCACGTCCCAACTGGTGATGCACGCATCGGCGGCCGGCAGCAGGGCGAGCAGGCTGGTCTTGTCGGCCGGCTCCGGCCCGGCATGATGGATCACATCGGCGAACGCGTCGAGCGCGGCCCAGGCCGCGGGGGTGAACATGCGGCCATAGTGGTTTTGGCCGATGGTGATGGCGACAACGGGTCGGGTCATGGCCGGATACGCTCCACCGGGTGCACGCGGCCGATCTCGGCCCGCAGCGCGGCCAGCTCCGGTTCGAACTGCGCCAGGAGGGGCGGGTCGGGCCAGAGCCGCAAGTTAGAATCGAGCAGCAGGATGGCGGCGCGACCGGCCCCGGCCAGCAGCGTGATCGCCATCTCCAGATCATCTTGCGCCTGCACGATGAACGGCCGGAACTGTTGGAGCAGGGCAGCCGCGGCGATGGCGAGGCGGGCCATCTCGACCGGCATTTGACATAAGCGTTCCTGGCCCGCGAGCGTCTTGCCGGCCGCGCGCAGCGCCGCAAACGCGGTGATCGCGTCGCCGTCCTCGTTGGTCAGCGCCAGCAGCCGGTCGCGCGCGTCCACGAGCTGGCCGGCGAGGCGCGTCGCCAGGTCGGCATCGGGCCGGGGCACAAGCGGTACATTGATGCGCAGAAGGGCCTGGCCCAGGCTGCACGCCAGCGCCGCGGATGCCGCAATCGTCGCGCCCGCCATCGCATGGCCCTGGCTGGCGACGTGGTCGGTGAAATGATGGAGCGACTTTTCGGTCAGCATACTTAGCCTCAACCTCAACCTTTAATCGCGCCCTCCACCATGGCCCGGAAGAAGCTATTCCGCGCCACCAGGAAGACGACGATCATCGGCAGGGCGATGATGATACAAGCCGCCGCGACGACCTGGGCATTGATGATATTTTGGCCCAGGAAGTCGTACATGCCGAACATGGCCGGCTTGAGTTCGTTCTTGGTGATCAGCAGGTAGCCGGCGATGAACTCGTTCCAGACGCCGACGAACGCCAGCAGGAAGATCGCGGTGAGGCCGGGGGCCGCCAGCGGCATGATGATGCGGCCCAGACCCTGGAGCGGGCTGCAGCCATCAATCAGCGCGGCCTCCTCCAGCTCGCGGGGGATCGCATCGAAGAAGCCTTTGGCGATCCAGACGCTCATCGGCAGGTAGAAGCCGCAATAGACGAAAATGATGAAAACCCGATCATTATAGATGCCCTCGGCCATGTGCCGTATCGAGGCGCCCATCTGGTAGAGCGCCAGCAGGTTGGTCAGCAGCGGCACCCCGGTGATAGCGATGATGGCGATCATCAGCGCATCGTGCCCGCGAAAACGATAGCGCGAGAAGGCGTAGCCCGACATGCTGGCGAGAACCATCACGATCAGCGCGGTGCTGACCGCATAGAGCACCGTGTTGGGCAGATAGGTGTTGAGCATGCGCCCTTTGAGCGCGAACCCCAGCAGTGCGCCGACCTCTGGCATGGGCAGCGCGACGCGCTCGTAGCCCTCGATGGACCAGCGGCACGCGAGCAGGTCGAATCGGGATGTGGGCGTATCGCAAGGG
This sequence comes from Chloroflexota bacterium, assembly GCA_016876015.1. Taxonomy (GTDB): domain Bacteria; phylum Chloroflexota; class Anaerolineae; order CG2-30-64-16; family CG2-30-64-16; genus VGOD01. The sequence continues at coordinate 13,273 of VGOD01000067.1, read as the reverse complement.
AAGATGATCGGCGGCTTGCGTGTGACGTCCTCTTCGCGCTTGAATGAAATCAGCACCGTGGTCGCAATGGGCAGCAGCGCCACCAGTGTGATGAGGATCAGCGCAAGATTGGTGAAGAAGCCTTCGCGCAGCTTCCGGGTGACGGCAAACGTCCGTGTGGGTGAAGCAGTCGGCGATTCTGTAGAATTCTGCATTTCAGCCGCTCCTTTGCTGCACGCGGGTGATGCGCAGCGTCCCGGCGATCAATGTCAGATTGATCACCAACAGCATCAGCGCCAGCGCGGCCGCCCGGCCGAAGTCCAGCGACCCCCAGCCGATGGAGTAGAGCAGATAGCTGAGCACGGTGGTGGAGGTGCCCGGACCGCCGCCGGTCAGGCTGAAGACCATGCCCACGCCGTTGATGCCGCCGAGCGTCAGGTTGAAGAGCGCCACCACCATGGTCGGTAGGATCAACGGGACCGTGATGTGGCGAATGGTTTGCCAGGCGCTCGCGCCGTCAATGCGGCTGCTTTCGATCACCTCGTTCGAGACCGTTTGCAGTGCGGCCAGCAGCAGCAGCGTGATGAAGGGCAACGCGCGCCAACTGGCGGCGAGAATGAGGTAAATCATGGCTGGCGAGGGTGGGAAGGGAAAATCGCCGAACCACGGCCGGGCCGCATCGGCCGTCAGCACCGAAAGCCCCCGAGGCGGAAAAAGCGCCGGGTTCTGCAAGATACCTGAGAAGAGGCCGTAGTCGGGCAGGACCAGCAGCCGAAAGACCACGCCGGCGATGATGTCGGCCAGGATCCACGGGATGAAGAGCGCCGTGATATAGACGCCCGACAGACGCGATTTGCGATTGAGCAGCAGCGCAACGATGAAGGCGAGCGTGAGGGTCAGGCTGGCGTAACCCACAAGGAAGATAATCGTGTGCCCCGCGCTCTCACCCAACGCCCGCGAGCTTAGGAGGATGTCGAAATTCTTGAGGCCCACGAACTCCCACCCTGCCCGCTGACGTTCCTGCACACTCAGGACCGCCGTGTACAACGCAGGATAGACCTGGACGACGAGCAACACGAGGGCCGTCGGTAGGATCAGCAGGAACGGCAACCAGTCGAACCGGCGCCGCGATCTGGCCTTCTTCGTTTGAACCATGTGTATGCCTACCTCCATCTCCGGAAGAACAGGCTGCGCCGCCCGTCTGGACGATCAGGTTGTGCAGGGCGAAAAAATAACAGTAGACCCTAAAGGTCTCGCAGACCTTTAGGGTCTACATGCGCGGACAACAGACCCTAAAGGTCTCCCAGACCTTTAGGGTCTATATCATCACTTCACCGTCTTGTTGTACTCATCTTCCGCCTTTTGCAGCTCGGCGGCGATGTCGGCCTTCGGATCGGTCTTGATCAGCTTGTAGACGGCGTTCATGATCGCTTTCTCAGCGGCTTTAGTATTGACCACCGAAGTCCAGATGACCTTGCAGTCGCTGGCAGAGGCTACCGCGACCGCCTGCTTGTAGAACGGCGCCTGGAACTGCTGGAGGGCGGCGATCGACTTGAGCACCGGCAGGCCGCCGCCTGGGCCGACCACATAAGCCGGGTTCTGCTCGGCCGACAGCGTCCAGTTGATGAACTCTTTGGCGCCATCGGCGTTCTTGGCGCCGACGGGAATAGCAAGGGCTGCGATACCAGTGCTGCACCCAGGCTGCTTGCCGGGGCCAGCAGGCATGGGCGCCAGGTAGACGTCGCCCGCAGCGATCGCGTCGAGCATGTCATCCTGGGACCCCTTCGTGTACTTCTTGCCGCTGGGCGCGGTGAGGGGGTTGATGTAGCGGTAGCCGAACAGCCCGGTCGGGATGGCGCCCGCCGAGGAATCCATGAACGCCTGCTCCTCCTGGAATCCACCGGCGAACGCGATCTCCGGCACGTAGCCATTCTGAACCATCGCGCGCAGCCAGGCGACCGCGGCCACGTTCTGCGGCGTGTTCACCTTGATCTTGCCATCGCCGTTATCGTAGCTACCGCCGAAGGAGCCGATGGCCTGGAATACGGCCCGCGCGGCCCCATTGCCATCGAAAGCTGTGGAGCCGAAGAAGGTCATGGCATACTTGCCCTCCTTCTTGAGCCGCTCCCCTTCCTTCAGCCACTCATCCGTGGTCTTGGGGAAACCATTGGGATAGCGGTCTTTCCAAACGAAGACCTGCGAGGGCCGGTTGGCCGTGGGGATACAATAGAGCTTGCCATCAGGGCCGCTGCAGTTCTTCAGGGCGCTGGCATCCATCTCGGCATACCACTTCTGCGCCTTGGCCCAATCCGTCAGGTCCTGGACCGCACCGTTCTTGTAGAAGGAGGTCACCATGCTGCCTCCTAGCTCGATGAGATCGGGTACCTCTGCCCTGACCTGGACGGCTGCGACGAGCTTGGGTCCGAGTTTCTCCCAAGGGGTGTACTGATTCTCCCAGACGTACTTGCCTGCATAGACCTTGTTGAAGACAGGAATGGCCTCGCGCAAGTACTGGTTCCCGGCCCTCTCGTCCGCCTTGGGGTCCACGTTGCCCTGGTCGTACTGGAACCAGGAGACGACCTTCTTGGCCGGCACCGGGGTGGCGGCCTGCACCACGACGGTTTGCTGCACGACCTTCTCGACCGGCTTCTCGACGATTTTTTCGACCGGCTTCTCAACGACCTTCTCGACCTGGACGGTCTGCACAATCACCTGCGGCGTCGGCGTTGCGCACGCCGCCAGCGCCAGGACGATGACCGCCAGGAGGGCGATTAATGCGAGACGAGTTTTCATCGAAATTCTCTCCTTTGTGAGTCTATCTGAGGAAAAGCAACAACGAACGCGATTGACCGGGCGCCTTCTGGATTCCGAACTGTGACTCACCCCCCTTCGAGTCCTACAACACGGGCGGCGCGATGCAGCAGATAACCTGCGCCTCTTCGCTGCCCAGTGCGGCGAATTGTTTCAACGACTGGCCGGCGTAACAAATCGTGTCACCCGCGGCAAGCTCGTGGGTCTGCTCTTCGATCGTGATGACGAGCCGGCCGCGAAGGACGTGCATGAATTCCTCGGTGGGTTGCGATAGGCGCTCAGCGATCCGCCGGCTGCCGGGTTGCATACGGATGACTACGGCCATCAATTGCCCGCCCAGATTGTGGGTCAGCAGCTCGTAGTCAATCCCAGAATCAGAAAAGCTCAGACGGGGGCGCTCGTCCGTTCGAATGATCGAACTGGACTGACTCACGCCATCGAGAAATGCGAACATCGGCGCTTGCAGCGCCGTAGCAATGCGTTGAAGCGAGGCCAGCGAAGGCGATGACTGATCATTCTCGACCTGACTCAGGAAGCTGGCGGTCAGATTCGTGCGCACGCCAAGCTCACGCAAGCTAAGACCTAACTCTTTGCGTCGTTGCCGGATGCGTTCACCGACCATGCCAGCCTTCTCCCGCGCCACAGATGATCTGTGAGGAATTTCTTCTGCGATGAGAACGCCGGAATCATACTGGCAATCGCAAGACTTGTCAAGTTCTGCTTAACGCCTATCGGGGCGAAATCGTGTTTCGTGGACGCGGCGCGCGTCGGCGTAGGCCGCCAGCGCGGCCCACGGCGCCGCAATCGCGATTTCAATCGCCATCGGGGTTGCTACACAGCCATCGCCTGGCGCACGATTTCGTTCAGGTCGAGCACCTTCAGCCGGGCGCGGGCCTTGCGCGCGGCGGCCGCCAGGGTGCGCTTGCACTGCTGACACGGCGTTACCAGTATCGTCGCGCCCGTCTCGACGGCCTGGGCGATGCGCCGCGCCGCAATTTCGGCCACCAGCGCGGGGTTGACCGCCTCCAGGTTGCCGCCCCCACCGCAGCAGAGCGCATTTTCGCGCGTGTCGGCCATCTCGACCAGCTCGACGCCGGGGATCGCCCGCAGCACGGCGCGCGGCGCATCGTAGACGCCGCTGTTGCGCCCCAGGTCGCAGGGATCGTGGTAGGTGACGCGCAGCGGTCGTGGGGCCAGCTCGATGCGATCCTCGGCCAGCAACCGGGCTGCCAGTTCGCTAGCGTGCAACACCTCGAGGCCGATCGGTGCGGCCAGCAGGTCGGGGTAGACGTCGCGCCACATGTGGAAACAGGAGGGGCAGGAGGCGACGATCGTCCGCGCGCCGAGCGATTGGACGGCCGCCAGGTTGTGGCGGGCGACGGCCGCGGCCTCAGCGGGCAGGCCCAGCCCCAGGTAGGGGAAGCCGCAACACCACTCCGCGCTGCCCAGGGTGGTGAAATTCAGCCCCGCAGCCCTGAAGATCTCAGTCGCGGCCTGGGCGATGGGGTGGCCCTGGCCGTAGAGGCCGGTCACACAGCCGACGAAGTAGACGATCTCAGCCCCGGCGCGACCGTTCAGCCCGGGGTCGGCATGTTCCAGGTCGGCCTGCCACATCAGGCGGTTCTCGGCTGGGTCGCCGGTGACGTTGTGCGCCTGGCGCAGGTTGTCGCGCAGCCGGCCGAGCGGCAGGCGCTCCAATGCGCCGCGGTCGGCCAGCCGGCGCCGCGCTTCCAGCCAGGCCGCCAGCGTGTCAATGCGCGTCGCGCACGCTTCTCGGCAGTGGCCGCACAGGGTACACTCGTAGATCCGCTGCGCCGCCTCATCGGGGAAGCCGTCGCCGCGCAGCCCTTCGGTCGCGATCGTCATCCGTCCACGCGGCCCGGCCGACTCCCAGCCGATGGCCGCGTAGGTGGGGCAGACCGCCTGGCAATAGCCGCAATGCGCACAGATTTGGGCTTCCTGATCGAAACTGGTATACGGCGCCGCCGGTTCCATCACAGCCATCTTTTGCCCACCCGTCGCGTGCCGGCCAGCAGGTCCATCCCCAGCTTGAACGCCGGGGGCCACAAGAGCCGCGGCGGCGCATAGACCTTGCCGGGGTTGAGGATGTTCGCCGGGTCCAATGTGCGCTTCGTCGCGCGGCGCATCGCCAACTCCTCGGCCGACATGGCCTGCGCGAGATAGGGCGTATTCCAGACGCCGAGGCCGTAGGGCCGGCCGCCGTGTCGGAATGCGATATCGTACAGCTTTTTGGTCAGGCTGAGGGCCAGGAGATAGGGCAGGGGCCGCGACTCGTCGCAACCGTAGAGCGACATCACCGTCGTCTGGCCTGGCGCGACCACGGTCCCGTAGGTGGCGATGGGCAGACCTTGTTGCGCGGCCAGCTTCGCCACGTCGTCCGCATAGTCGGCCAGCCGCGCCGTTGGCAGCCAGGCCTCCGCGGCGAGCACGCTGGGGCCGCCGCGTTTGAGGCGCAACGCCAGGAAGCGCTCGTCCCACTCGCGGGCCGCCAGCGCCTCGGGCAAGGCTGCGCCGCGCCAGCGCGCGGCCGCCTGTCGAACGTTGCGGTCACCCTGCGCCGCTTCGTCTGGCTCGCCATCATAGGTAATCGCCAGCAGCGGCCCGTCTGCGGCGGGCGTGAACCCGGCCCGGCGCAGGAACCGGCCATACGACTCGGCCGCAAAGTGGGCGTAGAACGGGGTCGGGCTGGCCGCGGCCAGTTCTGCCACGGCACCTGTCGCGGCGGCCATGTCGGGGAAGGTCAACAGGTGATGGCCGATGGCCGCGGGCGTGCGGCGGATCACCAACTCGGCGCGCGTGATGATTCCCAACGTGCCCTCGGAACCAGCGAAACCGGTCGCCCGCAATGCGCCAGCCGCTTTCGATGCGCCCGATACCTGCGTGATCCGTCCGTCTGCCAGCGTCGCCTCCAGCTCGCGCAGTTGGCCCTGCACACCGCCATATTTCAGGCTGCCGATCCCGTACCCTTCCATGCAGATCCAGCCGCCCACTGTGGCGGCCGGCGCGCTGGTGGGATAGGAGAGCAGGGTGAAGCCGCGGCGTCGCAAGGCCCGGTCGAGGTCGCCCCAACGCGTGCCGGGCAACACGGTGGCCGTCAGCCGCGCCTCGTGGATTTCGACCAGCCCGGCCAGGCCATTGAGATCGAGCAACAGGCCGCGGGCCAGCGGGACGGCGTTCCAATAGGCGGTGGTGGCCGCGGCGCGCGGGGTCACGGCCAGTTTGCACTCGGCCGCATAACACAAGATCGCCGATATTTCGTCGGCTGTCCGCGGCCGCGCCACTGCATCGGGCAGCGTGTCGCCGATCAACGAGGCGAGCCGTGGCGGCACTACCCCCAGATCGCGGCGATAGAACGACCGCTCGAACGGGTTTTCGGTATAGCGGTCGCCGAGCAACTCGGCCAGGGGAGGATGGGTCAGTTCATCGGGCATGGGCGCCTGCGGACTTGGGTTTGTCAAGCTATGCACGCGTCAAGAAATAAGTTCCCGAACTGGCTCGGTCAGAGACCGGCCAGAGCGGGAGGCTCGGTCAGAGACCGGCCAGAGCGGGAAGAACTGGCTCGGTCAGAGACCGGCCAGAGCGGGAAGTGATTTTGCAATCTGCAATCTGCAATCTGCAATCTGCAATCTGCAATTTGCAATCTGCAATTTGCAATTTGCGGTGCTTCACTTCTGGTTCTTTTCAACTTCAGCCAGGAACCATCGCTGGAATCCCGCATCGGTGCAGCGGCGCAGACCGGCCAATTGGCCCAGATCGGTCGCGCGGAGCTTGACGATCCAGCCCTCCCCGTAGGGGTCCTGGTTGATGAGCGTGGGGTCGTCGTCGAGCGTCTGATTGGCCGCGATGATCTCGCCGCTGACCGGCGCATAGAGCCGGCCCACCCACTTGCCCGACTCGACCGAGCCGATGGGCTTGCCCTGCTCGACCTTGCGGCCGGCCCGCGGCAGACCGACGAAGTTGATCTCCTTGGCCGCGGCCTGGGCATAGTGGCTCAGGCCGAGCGTGACGACATCCCCCTCGGCGCGGGCGTATTGATGATGGTCGTCGTAGTATAACTCTTCGGGAAAGTCGAAATCCCCGATCTTCAGCATTATCGTATCTCCAATCTGTGTCTATTCGCGTTCCATCAAATCTTGAGCCTGGGATCCAGCGCATCGCGCAGACCATCGCCCAGGCGGTTGACAGCCATGACCGTGACCATGATCGCCAGGCCGGGGAAGGTGGTGATCCACCACGCCTCCCGAAGATAGACCCGGCCTTCGTAAAGCATCGTGCCCCACTCTGGCGTGGGCGGCTGGCTGCCCAGGCCCAGGAAGCTAAGCGCAGAGATGTTCAGGATGGCCCAGGCCACACCGAGCGTCATCAGGATGATCACCGGTGCGAAGACGTTCGGGAAGATGTGGCGCAGCATGATCCGGCCATTGGCCGCGCCGATGGCGCGTGCGGCGCCCACGTACAGGTTTTCCTTGGCCGAGAGCACGCAGCCACGGACCGTCCTCGTGTAGGTGGGGATAGCCGATATGGCGACCGCCAGCACCGTGTTGTTCAGACCAGGGCCAAGCAGAGCGACAATAGCCAGGGCCAGGAAGATGCCCGGAAACGCCATTAAGACATCCATCCCTCGCATAATCGCCATGTCCACCCCGCGGCCGTAATAGCCGGCCGTCAGTCCCAGGCCAACGCCGATTAAACTGGACACGCACACGGCGGCAAACGCGACCGAGAGCGAAATGCGGCCTCCGTAGATAACCCGGCTGAAGACATCACGTCCGAACAGGTCGGTGCCGAATAGATGCTCGCGATCAGGAGGCGCAAGGCCTGGGCCAGTACCCATCGCCAGCGGGTCGTATGGCGCCAACACTGGCGCGCCGACGGCCAGCATGACCAGAGTTGCCAGCGTCGCGAGCGCGATGATCGCTGCCGGCTTCGCGGTGAGCCGCCTCAGCGCCAGACGCCAGGGGCTTGTGGGTACTCGCTCCTCGACGGCTCCGACCTTGTCGGTTTCTGCTGCCATCTACCCCGCCTCCACATCGGATTTCCTGCCAGAACACCGACGAATCGAATTCACCGGCTGCGGCTGTGAAGTCGCCTCAGCCACCCGAGAGATTTTCATTCGGAATATCGGATGCGCGGATCGAGCAACGCGTAGCACAAATCCACGATCAGGTTGACCACCAGATAGATCACAGCCACGAAGAGCACGATCCCCTGTACGACCGGAATGTCCTTGTACAGAATCGCCTCGACAGCCGTACGGCCAAGTCCGGGGCGCGCGAAGACGGTCTCGGTCACCACTGTGCCACCGAGCAGGAAGCCGAACTGCAAGCCGGCGACCGTGACCACCGGGATCAGGCTGTTTTTCAGGGCGTGTCGTACCAGCACATACAGCTCGCTGCCGCCCTTGGCGCGCGCGGTGACGACATACTCCTGCCGCAGCACCTCCAGCATACTGGAACGGGTCAGCCGGGCGATGACGGCCGCGCCGCTCAGCCCCAGGACGAGGGTCGGCATGATCAGATGCTTCAGCGTACCGTGCCCACCACTGGGAAGCAGTTGCAGCACTACGCTGAAAAGGAGGATCATCAGCAACGCCGTCCAAAAGCCCGGCGCAGAAACCCCAACGACCGCCAGGCTCATCGCAAGGTGATCAATCCAGGAGTCCTTGAACACTGCAGCCAGAATGCCCAGCGGAATCCCGATCACGAGGGCCAAGAACATGGCGGAGCAGGCCAGCTCCATGGTGGCGCCCACGTTCTGCTGGATGATTTCTATCACGGGCCGATAGGTGAAAAGTGACGCTCCCATGTCGCCATGCAGCAGACCGTTCAGGTACCGCAGATATTGGATATGCAGCGGGAGATCCAGGCCGAGCTGCGAGCGTAGCCTGGCGATGGCATCAGGCGTCGCGCCCGATGTCGCAAGGATCACCTGAACCGGGTCACCCGGCAACAGGTGCAACATGCCGAAAACGAGCACGGTTAGCCCAAGCAAGAGCGGGATGCTGATAAGAAGCCGGCGGCCGATGTATTGCCACATGATCGGAATGCACTCGCTCGTCAAGAGCGCGACCGTCCACGAATTCGACACGAACACTCGCAAGCCGATTCATTCGGCGCGCCAATTCGTGGACGATCCCGCTCAGTCTGAGTAGATCACAGTTTCGCGCTCCCAGCCGGTCTGTCCCACAGGGAGGCTTCGCACTGACCGGCGGTCGGGGGTCTCAGACCCCTTTGAGCTGAGAATCGTGATCTACTGAGTCTACTAACGCTCTACCTTGACATCATACAGATACGGCCACCAGCCGTGTACATCGAACACGAGGTCCTTGACCTTGGCCGTGGCGCCGTTGTTGTTCCAGTACTCGCGCACCGGGATCACGAGCGCCTGATCCATGGCCGCGCGCTGGATCTTCTTGTAGAGGTCGGCGCGCTTCGCCTCGTCCGTTATCTGCGCCGCCTGGTCGAGCATCCTGTCTATCTCAGGGTCGCCGATCTTCGCCCAGTTATAATTGCCCTTCGAGCCCAGGACGGCGCCCAAGAAGCTTGGGTCAGTGGCGCTCAGGCTCATGGGCGCGAGGTGATGCTTGCCGTCGGCGGCCGCCTGCATGGCCGCGGGGAATGCGACCGTTTGCGTCTTCAGGTCTACCCCCGCCATCTTGAGCTGAGCCTGCAGCATCTGGCCTACTTCGGACAGGAAGCCCCACGTCTGGAGATACGTTTCCAGCGTCAGCTTCTTGCCATCCTTGACCCGGATGCCGTCGGGGCCAGCCTTCCAGCCGGCCTCGTCGAGAAGTTGCTGGGCCTTCTTCAGGTCGTAGGGATAGAGGGCCTCCAGATCCTTGCTAAACCAAAGACCGGCCCACGGGCCATAGGCCACGGGCGAGAGGTCGCGGAAGATCGTTTTGACAATCGCCTTGCGGTCGCTGGCGTAGAGCAACGCTTGCCGTACCTTCAGATCATCGAGGGGCGCGTGCTTGCTGTTCATGAACACGACCAGCGGCAGGCCATCGGTTCGCGCAAGGACGACCTGATACTTCGCATCCTTTTTCAGCCGTTCGGCATCCACCGGCGGCAGCTCGCCGATCACATCCACGCCGCCCGATTCCAGCGCGGCGGCGCGGGTGGCTGCGTCCGGGTAGAAGCGGAAGGTGATCTTGTCGAGATAGGCCGGGCCAGTGTGCTTGTAGAGCGACGGCCCCCACTTGTAGTCGGGGTTCTTCGTCAACACGATCTGCTGTCTGGGCACGTAGTCCTTCTCGGAGAACATAAAGGGACCGGTGCCTACTTGGTGCGACTGATAGTCGGCCGGGCCCCATTTCTTGAACGCCGCGGGCGAAGCCATGCCGAGGTACACCTGGGCTGCGGAGTCGAGGAAGGAGACGTTCGGCTTCTCGAAATTGACCTTCACGGTATATTCATCTACGATTTCCGTGTTCTTGTACGTACCCATCAGGCCGATGGCCTTCTGCGATTTGACGGCGGGCTCCATGATGCGGTCGAAGTTCTCCTTCACCGCCTGGGCATTGAACGGGACGCCGTCGTGGAACTTGACATCCTTGCGCAGCTTGAAGGTGTAGCTCTTCGCATCGTCAGAGATCAGCCAGGATTCGGCCAGGCCAGGGACGAATTTGTAATCTGGCCCCTGATAGACGAGCGTATCGTAGACGCTGTTGAGCGGGATCCCCAACTCGGATGACGAGTGAATATGTGGGTCAATGCCTGACACCACCAGCGTCAAACCGTAGACCAGCTCGTTCTTGCCGGGCACAACGGGCGGCAGCGTGGGAACGGGCGTCGGCGCAGTGGTCGGGGCTGCTGCGGCCGCTTTGGTCGGTTCGGGCGACTTGGCAGGCTCCGGGGCCTTGGTGGCCACTGCCGGCGCCTGTGTGGGCGCTGGGGCCTTGGTCGGTTCGGGCGCTTTGGTGGGTGCAGCGGCCGGCGCTTGCGTCGGCGCGGCTGGTTGAGCTGTCGGGCCTGGCGCAGGAGCTGCACAGCCGGACAACACAAAGCCGGCGAGTAGCACTACAACGGCCAGGATGGCTATGAATCTGGAGTTCATGCTTACCCTCTCCTTTGCGTGTGAAGCTGATCTTCTTCGCTTGTGTTGAATCACGACGAAAAGACGGTGACGGTTGGCTTTCTGGTCATTTCGTATCTTCTCAATTTGTAGGGGCGCACCCTTGCGGTCGCCCCGGCGGGCAGGCGCAAGGCCATGCCCCTACCCCGGATTATTGAGAAGATACGTCATTTCCCTCCTTTCATTGGCCAATTCGGGCTCCTCTCCGCCGCACGAGCCGGTCGCTGGATCACTGTGCGGAGGTCGGCCTGCCCTGTCAGATTCTACCCTCGCAGCCGCACACCTTCCGGGTCGTAGTACGGCCGGCGGACGACCTGCGCGGGATGGCGCGCGCCTGCGACCTCCACCTCGATCGGCAGGCCCACCTGGGCCAGACCGACGGGCAGCAGCGCCAGCGCCAACGGCGCGGCCACCGTGTGACCGTAGGCGCTGCTGGTGATCTTGCCGACCGCTGCGCCCGCGTGCCACACCGCGCAACCGGTGACGGGCAGCGTCTCGTCGCCCATCGCCACCGAGACGAGCCTGCGCGTGACGCCGGCGGCCTGCTGTCGCGCCAGCGCGTCGCGGCCGATGAAGTCGCCTTTGGCGAGCTTGACGGTCCAGCCCAGCCCGGCCTCGAACGGCGTGACGCCGTCCATGAAGTCGAAGCGCATGATGTAGCCTTTCTCCATGCGCAGGCTGAAGGCTGTCTTCAGGCCCGCAAGCTGGAGGCCGTGCGGCCGGCCCGCGGCCAGCAGCGCGTCCCAGATGTCGGCGCCATATTCCGGGGCGAAGCACAGCTCATAGCCCAGCTCGCCGGTGTAGCCCGTGCGCGAGATGATCACCCGTGGCGCGCCTGCCAGCGGCGCTTCGACGAAGTCCATGGTGCGCAGGCCGGCCAGGTTCGTCGGGGTGAGCCGGCCGACGATGGCCGCGGCCGCCGGGCCTTGCACCGCCAGCAGCGCCACGGCCGGCGACACATCGGTGATGCAGACCTGCAAGCCCGCGGCGTGCTCGACCAGCCAATCATATTCGAGTCGGGCGTCGGCCGCGTTGCTGCCCCAGGCGGTCATGATCCAGAAGCGCCGCTCCGCCAGCCGGTAGACAGTGATGTCGGAGAAGATCGCGCCGTCGGGCCGGCACAGGGCCGAATAGAGCACCCGGCCGACCGGCAGGGTCGCGGCGTCGTTGACGATCACCTTCTGAACGAGCGTCAGCGCGTCCGGCCCGGCGATCTCGATCTCGCCGGTGGAGGCCCAGTCGAATACCCCGGCGGCGGTGCGCACAGCCAGGTGCTCGGCCCGGTTGCCGGCCACTTCGTCGGGCATCAGCCAGCCCTGAACAGGCGCCATGGTCGCGCCCGCGGCGAGAAATTGGTGGTAAAAAGGTGTACGTTTCATGCTTTCTCTATCAGAGAACCGGAACGCGGACGACGCGGATACCGCGGACAACGCGGACACATTCAGATTCTATCCGCGTTCTCCGCGTCTTCCGCGTCCTGTTTCGGGTCAAATCGTCAGTCGCCTGTCCTGAGCGGCCGGATCTGCTGCGCCAGCAGCTCGGTGATATCCATCACCTTGAGCCGCGCCTTTGCCTTCTGTCGCGACTGCTGAAGCTGCATCACGCAGGCCGGGCACGCAGAGAGCAAAATCTCCGCGCCGGTCGCGGCCGCCTCCGCGATGCGATCGGCGCCGGCCAGGTTCGCCATCTCGCCGAAATCCCAGCGGATCATGCCGCCCGCGCCGCAGCAGTAACCGTCGCGGCGGTTGCGCGACATCTCCACCAGGTTGATGCCGGGGATCGCTTTGAGCAACTGGCGCGGGGCCTCGTAGATCCCCATCCAGCGGCCCAGCACGCACGGGTCATGGTAGGTGACGGTCGTCTTGGGCCGGTAGCGTTCCATGCGCAGCTCGCCGGCCGCCAGCCGGTCGGCCAGCAGCTCCACGACCTCGAACGCTTCGACGGGCGCAGCGTGTCCGGTCAGCTTGTTGTAATCGTCGCGGAACGCGCGCTGGCAGCCGGGACAATTGAAGACCATCTGCCGCGCGCCGACCTGCTTCACCAGCGCCAGCGTGTGCTCGATATTCGCGGCCGCCTTTTCGGGCATCCCGCCGGCCAGATACGGATGGCCGCAGCACCATTCATCGCTCAGCACCGTGAAGTTGACCCCGGCTTTTTCGAGCAGGTTGTAGGTGTCGAGCGCCATGTTCTGCCGGGCGTAGGCCGAGGTGCAGCCGACGAAGAAGACGACCTCGGCCTGTTGATCCACCCGCGACGTGTCGGGCAGCCAGGCCAGCCGCTCGTCGTGCGGCGCTTCGTAGACGTTGTGATACTCGCCCAGGCCGCCCTCGTCGGCCAGCCCGGCCGCCATGTTCGGCGGCAAGAGGCCCAGCCGCGCCAGGTCTTC
>VGOD01000066.1 GCA_016876015.1 Chloroflexota bacterium | reverse complement strand
CCTGCGGTGGGGTCTGGTAGCTAACCATGCCACAAAACAACCTTTTGCGCCAGTTTACGGTATCCATATGTGGTCGGGAAGCACAACCCCCACGTTATGTTAATGGAAAAGTCCTATGGTGATTACCCATATCTTCCTGGGTGTCATTGTGAGCGCCGTTTGCGAAGCCCTGGCCTGAGCCAGGACGAAGGCAATCTCGTGGTGCGGAGGGGGCTGCTTCGTCCTGAAGGATGCTGGCGCAATCGCAAACTACGCTCCTCGCAGTGACTTCGAGACCTATGGGCAATCACTACAATCGCCTCACTTGGCCAATTGCCGGAAGTGGGGTAAACTATGGGGAGTCAGACCCGACATGTCCCCCAATGGAGGAGTTCGTGCTATGTTCACAACGACGCCACTGACCCCGCGCGAGCGCATGCGCCTGGCGCTTGACCACAAAGAAGCCGACCGCATCCCGCTCCACGATAGCCCGTGGGCCGCCACCGTCAGCCGGTGGCGCAAGGAAGGCCTGCCCGATGCGATCGCGTGCGATGAGTATTTCGGGTTTCACCTGCGCGGCTTCGGCGCTGACCTCACGCCGCAATACCCGGTGCGCGTCCTGGAGCGCAACGAGGAGTATATCGTCGAGAGCACCGCCTACGGGGGCGTGCGCAAGAACCATCGCGATTACTCGACCACGCCGGAGTTGATTGACTACGGCATCAAGTCGCGCGAGGATTGGGAGGCGGCTAAGCGCCGGCTGCAGCCAGGCTACACGCGCGTGGACTGGGTAACGCTCAAGAACAACTACACGCGCGCCAAGAGCGACAACCTGTATATCACCTTCAACGCGGTCACCGGCTACGATCTGTGCCAGGCCTACATTCGTTCCGATATGCTGCTGCCGCTGCTGATTGATGCGCCGGACTGGATTCGTGACATGGTCGAGACCCAGGCCGACATGGTCATCGAGATGGTGAAGATCCTGATGGCCGAGGGCTACGAGTTCGACGGCGCCTTCTTGTATAACGACATGGGCTACCGCAACGGTCCCTTCTTCTCCCCACGCGCCTATCGGCAGATCATCAAGCCTTCCGACAAGCGCATGTTCGACTTCTTCCACAGCCGCGGGATGAAGGTGCTGTTGCACTCGTGCGGCAATGTCAAGATGCTGCTGCCCGACCTGGTGGACATCGGGCTGGATTGCTTGCAGCCGCTGGAGGTGAAGGCGGGCATGGATGTGGTCGCGCTGAAGGCCGAGTACGGCCAGGATCTCTCGTTCATGGGCGGCATAGACGTGCGCTCGATGGCCGATCCCGACCCCGCAGCCATCGAGCGGGAGATCGCCGCCAAAATCCCGGTCGCCAAGGTGGGCGGCGGCTACATCTACCACTCCGACCATTCGATCCCGAACAATGTTTCGTTCCAGCAGTATTGCCGGGTGTTGGAGCTGGTGAGGAAGTATGGGGAGTATTGAGGGAGGAGCATATGGCGATGACTTCGCAGCAGCGCGTCATGCTGGCTGTTGACCATCGCGAGCCCGATCGCGTGCCGATTGATCTGGGCGGGCATCGGTCGTCAGGGATCATGGCGATCGCGTACCACAAGCTCAAGCGTCACCTGGGCATCACGACCGGCGACATCTACGTCTATGACGTGGTGCAGCAGTTGGCCATCGTCGAGCCGGAGGTGCTCGACCGCTTCGGCGTGGACACGATCGAGCTGGGCCGCGGCTTCAGCCTGAACCCGGAAGACTGGCAGCCGTGGGTGCTGCCCGACGGGACGCCGTGCAAGATTCCGGCGTTCATCCACCCGGTCAAAGTCGGCGGCGATTGGTGGGTCTACGCCCATGACGCCGCGCCCATCGCGGTCCAGAAGGCAGGCAGCCTTTACTTCGAGCAGACCTGTTTTCCGCTGGCTGACGCCGCGGACGATGCCGCCTTCGTTGATCTGGCGGAACCGCTGAAGAAGGTGCTGTGGGCCAGCATGGGCACGCCGCCCGCGCCCATTGGTTACGATGCGGCAGGACTGGCGCAGTTGGCTGCGGGCGCGGCCGCGTTGCGCCAGGCGACCGACCGGGCGATCATCGGGCTATTCGGCGGCAATCTGCTGGAGATCGGCCAATTCCTCTTCCGCATAGACAATTTCCTGGCGCTGCTGGCGGCCGACCCGCCGCGTGTTCACCGCTTCCTGGATCACTTGGTGGAGCTGCACCTGGCCAATCTGGGCAAATTCCTCTCGGCTGTCGGCCCGCACATTGACATCATTCTGTTTGGCGATGACCTGGGGATGCAGACCGGCCCGCAAATCTCCCCCGCCATGTATCGGAACTTCTTCAAGCCCCGCCACAAGCTGTTGTGGGAGACGGCCAAGAAGCTGGCGCCGGTCAAGGTGATGCTGCACAGTTGCGGCAGCCTTCATGCGTTGCTGCCTGATCTGATCGAGGCGGGCCTGGACATCATCCAACCGGTGCAGACTACCAGTCGCGACATGGAGGCCGAGCGCCTCAAGCGCGAGTTCGGCCGCGACATCTGTCTGTGGGGCGGGGGCTGCAACACGCGCGATGTGCTCCCAACAGGCGCGCCGCAGCAGGTCGCCGAGGATGTGCGGCGTCGCGTGGAGGCGCTGGCGCCCGGCGGCGGCTTCGTGTTTCAGCAAATCCACAACGTCATGGCTGATGTGCCGCCGGAGAACATCGTGGCGATGCTCGACGCGGCGCGCGAATGATGGCGGGGGAGACCTGTCAGGTTTCTGGCGCGAAACCTCACAGGTCTGCGACACATACGTTTCATAATCAGGACTTACGCAGTCGGCTCGGTTTTCGGCCACGAATTGGCACGAAGCAGTCTGAGAATTCGTGGTCATTCGTGTAATTCGTGGCTGCTTCGGTCTACACTGCGTAACTCCTATCATAACATAGCACACCAGGAGTCTCGTCATGTCTCTAAATCCTGAATGGCTTCGTCGCGTCAACGATTGGCGCGAGGAGCTGCCGAAGCATTTCTACACGCCGCTGGCCGCGGTGTCGTTGAGCGGCTTCACGACCCTGGAACAGCTCACGGCTGACCAGGCGCTGGGCCGCGAGTTCCGTCCCATGCCCGTAGGGACCAGGTGGGGCGCTAAATGGGAATACGGCTGGTTCCGCGGCGCGCTTACCCTGCCCGCGGCCGCGGCCGGCCAGCCCTGGGGCGGTCGCCAGGGTCAGCGCATCGTCCTGCGGGTGGACGTGGGCGGCGAGAGCCTGGTCTTCGTCAACGGCGCGGCGGCCGGCGCGAAGGACCGCCAACACAATGAGATCACCCTGGCGATGCAGGGCGAGCCAGGCGCACATTTCGACGTGTTGGTGGAAGCCTATGCGGGTCACGGGCTGTTGTTCGTCGGCCGCGGGCCGGTGGGCCACGGCCGCGAAAGCATCCCCGAGCCGCCTCCCGCGCAGGCTGTCGTCGGCGAGACCACCTTCGGCGTCTGGCACGAAGATGTGTACCAGCTCTGGCTAGACGTGGAGACGCTGTTTCACCTGCGCGGCAAACTCGATCCCGACTCGCTGCGCGTGGCCGAGATAGACGCTGGCCTGCGCGACTTCACGCTCATCGCCGATCCAGAGCTGCCGCCGGCCCAGTTTCACGAGACAGTGGCGGCCGCCCGTGCGCGACTCAGGCCGCTGCTGGCGTGCGTCAACGGCAGCACCGCACCGACCCTCTTCACCATCGGCCATGCGCACCTGGACGTGGCCTGGCTGTGGCCGCTGCAAGAAACCGAGCGCAAGATGGGCCGCACCATCGCCAACCAGTTGGCGTTGATGACCGAATACCCTGACTATAAGTTCTTGCAGAGCCAGCCGCACCTCTTCACCATGCTGCGACAGCGGTATCCGGGGCTCTATGCACGCTCGGTAGATGCGATCCGCCGCGGCCAGCTCGTGCCCGAGGGCGGCATGTGGATCGAGGCCGACACGAACGTGGCGGGCGGCGAGGCGCTGATCCGCCAGTTCATCCACGGCAAGCGTTTCTTCCGAGAAGAGTTCGGCGTCGAGAACGAGCTGCTCTGGCTGCCGGATGTGTTCGGCTACTCTGGCGCGCTGCCGCAGATCATGGCTGGCTGCGGCATCAAGTACTTCGCCACGCAGAAGATCTTCTGGACCTACAACGGCGGCGACCCCTTCCCGCACAACCTCTTCACCTGGGAGGGGATTGACGGCTCGACGGTCCTCGCGCACATCTTCAACGACTACAACAGCCAGACCCATCCCAGCGCGTTGATCGAGCGGTGGAACGGTCGCGTGCAGAAGGACGGCCTGAGCACGATGCTGGTGGCGTTCGGCTGGGGCGATGGCGGCGGCGGCCCCACGCGCGATCACATCGAGTATCTGCTGCGCGCGCGCGACCTGGAAGGCATGCCCAAGGCGCGCATCACCACCCCGATCGCCTTCTTCCGCGACCTGGAGGCGCGGAGCGTTTCGGACGCGGCTGGCGCAGGGTCTTCTAACCTGCCCCATTATGTGGGCGAGCTCTACTTCCAGGCCCATCGCGGCACCTACACCTCGCAGGCCAAGACCAAGAAATACAACCGCCTGGCTGAACTGGCGCTGCGTGAGGCGGAGATGTGGGCCGCGGCCGCGCGAGTGGGCGCGCACGCCAGGGCCGGTCTCCCGCACGCTGGGGCCGGTCTCCCGCACGCTGGGGCCGGTCTCCCGACCGTGCCCCCCTCATCCTACGCCTTCCCACGCGATCAATGGCGCCAGGCGTGGCAGACCGTTCTGTTGCACCAGTTCCACGACATCTTGCCTGGCTCGTCTATCCATCGCGTCTACGAGGAGGCGGAGGAGGCCCTGGCGGCCGTGGTCGAGACGGCGCGGGGGTTGGCGCAGGATGCGGCCGCCGCGCTGATTGGCGGGACCGGCGTTGCAAGCCCCACACCGGCGCTGACCGTCTTCAACTCCCTCTCCTGGCCGCGCCGCGGCCTCGTGGCGCTGCCAGACGGCTGCGGGGTCGCGACAGATGCATCGGGCGCCGCGCTGCCCGTGCAGGTCAAGGAGGGTCAGGCCTGGGTCGAGGTCACGGCGCCCGCGTGCGGCTGGACTACGATCTATCCGAGCAAGGATCATCCCGCACCCGGCGCGGACGCCACGCGCCTGCACGCTTCTGCCGGGCTGCTGGAGAACGATCTGCTGCGGCTGGAGTTCAACGACCGCGGGGAGATCGTCAGCGTCCTGGACAAGGAGACCGGCCGGGAATGGGCCGCGGGGCCGTGCAACAGCCTCAAGATGTACAAAGATGTGCCCGGCGCATGGGATGCTTGGGACGTGGACAGCATGTATGAGCTGACGCCGGTCCCGCTGGAGGACGCGGCCGAGATCACGCCCATTGCAGATGGACCGTTGACGGCCGCGGTCCGAGTCACGCGCAAGCTGCACGACTCGACCATGACGCAGGAGATCAGCCTGCGCCGCGGCTCGCGGCGGGTGGACTGCGCGACGACCGTGAACTGGCGGGAGAGTCACAAGATGCTCAAGGTCTGCTTCCCGGTGACAATCCACGCCAACGCCGCGGTGCACGAGGTCCAGTTCGGCCACATCCGCCGGCCCAACCACCGTTCCCGGCCGTTCGACGCCAATCGCTTCGAGGTGTGCAACCACAGGTGGTCGGCGCTCAACGAGGAGAACCGCGGCTTCGCGGTGCTCAACGACTGCAAGTACGGTCTGAACGTGTTGGGCAACAGCATCAACCTGACGCTGCTCAAATCGGCGCTGGCGCCCGACATGACCGCCGACAAGGGGGTCCAGACCTTCACCTACGCGTTCTATCCGTGGAACGGCAGCCTGGCCGACAGCGGCGTGGTGCGCGAGGGATACGAGCTGAACTGTCCGCTGCTATCGGTGGCCGGCGCGGGCGGCGAGCGATCGCTCTTCGCGGTGGACGCGGCGAATGTAGTGATCGAGACCGTGAAGCCGGCCGAGGATGGCTCCGACGACATCATCGTGCGGCTGTACGAAGCAAAGCGCATGACCACGCGCTGCACGCTGCGCACGACTTTGCCGGTCAAGAGTGCGGCGCAGACCGACATGCTGGAGAATGTGCAGTCTGAGCTTGCGCTGGCGGAGGGCGTGATCAACCTCGACCTGCGGCCGTTCGAGATCGCGACGGTGCGGTTGCGCTGTTGATGATCGGCTGTGGGGTCCCGATCAAAAGGAGGTAGTATGAAGATCAGCGACATCAAGACTACTTCTCTGCAGGCCAACTTCGAGTGGGTCATCGTCCGGGTGTACACCGATGATGGGCTGGTCGGCCTGGGCGAGTGCTACTACGGGTCGGGCCTCGAGGCGATCATCCGCCGGCTGAAGCCGGTGTTGATCGGCGAGGATCCACACAACATTGACTGGCTGTTCCAGAAGATGATCCGCGCGACCTCGGGCGCCGGCTCGATGGGCGGCCTGGCGGTCAACGCCATCAGCGGCATCGAGCTGGCGCTTTGGGACATCAAGGGGCAGGCGCTGAGCACGCCCATCTACAACCTGCTTGGCGGACGCTATCGCAGCGCCATCCGCACCTATGCCGACTGCGGCCATGGTGACGAGCCGACGCCCGCATCCTGGGCGGAACGGGCCAGGGGTGCGCTGGCCAGAGGGTTCGGCGCCATCAAGTTCGATATTGACAACATCGCGCCGGAGCGTTTCGCCGATCGCTTTCATGTCGGCCTGGGGCGGGGCTGGCTGCAAGGCCAGCAGCAGCCGATCGCCAAAGCCGAAATGGACCTGATCGTCTCGCTGGTCGGCGCGGTGCGCGAGGCGATCGGGCCGGCCGTGGACTTCGCGGTGGATTGTCACTGGAACTACAACACGCGCGATGTGATCACCCTGGCGCACGAGCTGGCGCCGTTCAAGCTGATGTGGCTGGAGGACCCCACGCCGCCTGACAACATCGCGGCGCTCAAGCGTGTGACCGACAACTCGCCTGTGCCGATTTGCTGCGGCGAGAACCACTACACGCGGCATGGCCTGCGCGAGATGATCACCACCCAGGCTGTGGACATCATCCAACCGGACGTGCCCCGCGTGGGCGGGCTGCTGGAGGCGAAGAAGGTGGCCGACCTGGCGGACATCTACTACATCCCGATGGCTGCGCACAACATCAGCAGCCCGATCGGCACGCTGGCGGCCGCGCACGTCTGCGCTGCCATCCGCAACTTCGCCATCCTGGAGTTTCACGGCCAGGATGTGCCGTGGTGGAACGACCTGGTGGAGGCCGGCGACTTGCTGATCCAGGATGGCTACATCGCCCTGCCCGAAAGACCTGGCCTGGGCATCACGCTGAACGAAGATGTGGCGCGGGCGCACGTGCGGAGCGACAGCGCGTTTTTCGAGTGAACGGCGCGTGAGACCTGACACGTGACACGGTTGACAGAATCGCGAAATCCGGCTACACTATGCACATCCCCCGATTCGGTCCGTTTCATCAAAAAGGAGGTGGCTCAATGAAGCGTCGAACGTTCATCAAGGGCGCTACGCTGGTCGGCGCCGCCGCAGCCGTGGGCGCGTGTGTCGCCCCCACGCCCCAAGTCATCGAGAAGATCGTCGAAAAGCCGGTGGAGAAGATCGTCGAGAAGCCGGTCGAGAAGATCGTCGAAAAGCCGGTGGAGAAGATCGTCGAGAAGCCGGTCGAGAAGATCGTCGAGAAGGTCGTCACGCCGACGCCTGTCCCCGGCACATTGGTGGTCCTCCATCGCCGCGAGTACTTCAAGGACATGGAGACCCTCTTCTCCGGCGCAGTCCAGAAGTTCATCGGCACGAAGCCTGGCTGGAAGCTGGACATCTCCACGATCGCGGCCGAAGCTACCGAGGACTTCGTCCCCAAGATGGCTGCGGCCGTCCGCGCGGGCAATCCGCCCGACATCAGCTACCACATCCGCATGGTGCAGCAGCTCTACTTCCTGCAGACCATTCAAGCCGTGGACGACGCGGTGGCGCAGGCCGAGAAGCTGTACGGCGCGGTCACGCCGCTCCAGAAGGACCTCAACTTCATCGAGGGCCATTGGGTCGGCATCCCCTACATGGTGCACGGCGGCGGCCACTTCGCACGCAAGGACTTCTTCCAGGCCAAGGGGATTGACATCACCAAGACCAAGACCTGGGACGAGCGCCGCGATGCCTGTCTGGCCGTGTCTGATCCCAGCAAGAAGTTGTACGGCTGGGGCATGACGGTCAACAAATCGGGCGACGGCCTGGGGGTGATCATGGCCGTCATCAACTGCTGGGGCGGTTCGATCACCGACAAAGATGTCAGCAAAGTCACCTTCAACACGCCGCAGACGGTCGCCGCGGTCGAATGGCTGAGCGACATCTACACTAACCCGAAGTACAAGCCGATGTTGCCGCCGGGCATCGAGACCTGGACCGATTCCAGCAACAACGAGGCGTATCTGGCGGGCAGCATTGCCTACACTAGCAACGCGGCCAGCGTCTACGCCAAGGCGAAGGCCGACAAGAACCCGGCCTTCGAGGGCACGGTCTACCTGGGCAATCCCGTTGGGCCCACCGGCACGGTGTTGCGCGGCGCGGCCGGCGGCCAGTTCAACATCTACATGGGCGCCAAGAACGTCGCCATGGCGAAGGAGCTGGCGCTCTACATGCTGCAACCCGATATCTTCCTGCCGATCTCCCTCATCAGCGCGGGCCTGTTCCTACCCAGCTATGCGGGCTACTACGAGATGCCGCAGGTGAAGGAGGCTTTCAAGGCCGACTCCAACCTGGAGGCGATGGGCAAGGAGGCATTCGGCGACTATCCGGGCGGGTCCTGGCCGGCCAAGCCCAATCCGTTCTTCGATGCGGTGCAGGCCGCAGCGATCATGCACGACATGATGGCCGCGACGACCACCAAGCAGGCCACGCCTGCCGCGGCGGTCAAGCAAGCCCATGACCGCATGGAGCAGATCGCCAAGGAGATGAAGCTCGGCGAGAAGAAGTAACGCGCTGCTCGCGCCGGGCTTGTCGAGATCGCTCGATCACACGCGTCTTGGGCGGCGACGCCGCCCAAGACGCCCCCTCTTTCTGCGCTCAACCTCATGGCTGATTCGTTCAAGGAAACGCACAGATGATGATCCAGGCTACCCGAGGCCGGGATACCTTTTCGCTCAGGCGTCGTCTCCAGCGCATCCTCGGCCGGGATTGGCAGGTAGCCTGGCCTTTCATCGCGCCGGTGGTGGTGCTGATGGTGGGCTTCATCGCTTGGCCCCTGGTAGAGGCGGTGGTCATCAGCTTCACCGCACGCACCATTCGCGGCGAGCAATACTGGGTCTGGTTCGATAACTACATCCGCCTGTGGCAAGACCCCTTCTTCTGGATGGCGGTGCGCACGACGATCATCTATACGACCGCGTGCATCCTCCTCAAGTTCATCTTTGGCCTCACCGCGGCGCTGGTGATCCAGGCCCAGGTGCGCGGCCGCGATGTGCTGACCGGTATGATCTTGCTGCCGTGGATCATCCCCTCGGTGGTGCAGGCCCTCACCTGGAAGAGCATTTTCGACCCGCTGTTTGGCTCGCTCAACTACATCCTGCTCCAATTGGGGATCATCAGCGAAGGCATTTCCTGGCTCGGCAATCCGCGGCTGGCGTTGCCCGCGGTGATCGCCGCCAATGTCTGGGCAGGCATCCCATTCTTCACGGTCAATATCCTGGCCGGACTCCAATCCATTCCCCAGGAGCTATATGAAGCGGCCGAGGTGGACGGCGCCTCGGAGTGGCAGCGTTTTCGGCATATCTCTCTGCCGGGCATTCGCTACGTGGCGCTGGTCGCGGTGTTGCTCTCCACCATCTGGACCTTCAACAGCTTCGAGGTGATCTTCTTGCTCACCGGCGGGGGGCCGGCCGGCATGACGCGGGTCTACTCGGTGCTGACCTATCAGTACGGCATGATCGGGCTGCGCTTCGGTCCGGCCGCCGCGATCGCGCTTTCTATGACGCCGGTTTTGGCCTTTCTGATCCTGCTACTCTCCGGTTACATGCGCCGCGATGTGAGCGCCGACCTGGAGGAGACATGGCAGTCGCGTCTGCTAGCCGCGCTGGGCCGCGTGTTCGGGCTGATCCTGCGCGTCGTCCTCTTCCCGGTGCAGCTCGTTCTGAACGGCATCGAGGCGGCCGGCAAAGCGGCTCGCCGCGCGATTGCATGGCCGGCCGCCGCGCCGCGGCGCCGGGCGCGACGCCGCATGTGGCTCATCGTGCGCATCCTGACGATGGCTTTTCTGCTGCTGCTGATCTACTTCCCCTTCTATTGGGTCGTGGTGACCGCCTTCAAGACCGAGCTGCAGATCACCCTGCGCCAGAACATCTTGTGGCCCGCGCCGTGGTCAATGGAGCAGTTCAACCGTTTGTTCAACGAGCAGCCGTTCTTCACGTGGGCGCGCAATACGACGATCGTGACGACCTGCAGCACGATTCTATCGGTGGCGTTTTCCGCGTTGGGCGCGTATGCGCTGGCGCGCCTGCGTTTTCGGGGGGCAGACACGCTGAACGCGGTGCTGCTCGTCACCTATCTGATCCCTGGCGCGCTGATGTTCATCCCCCTTTACCAAATCCTCACGCAGTTGGGGCTGATCAACTCTCTGGCCGGCCTCATTGCGGTCTATCCCACGTTCATGATGCCGTTCTCCACCTGGCTGCTGTTGGGCTACTATCGGTCCATTCCAGAGGACCTGGAGCACGCGGCCATGGTGGATGGCGCAACGCGCTTGGGCGCGTTCTTGCGCGTCACCCTGCCTCTCACCAAGCCCGCGCTGCTGGCCGTGGCGCTGTTCGCGTTCACCTCGGCGTGGAAAGAGTTCCTCTACGCCTTTGTGTTCATTCGCAGCGACAATCTCAAGACCCTCACGGTGGGCATGGCCACGACGATCTACGGGGACATCTATCCCTGGGGTCTGCTCATGGCGTCGGCCCTGGTGATCTCCATCCCTGTCGTGATCCTGTACATGTCAGCGCAGCGGTTCATGGTCGCGGGGCTGACGGCCGGCGCCATCAAGGGCGGCGGCTAGGCTCGTTTTGCGCGGTGAGCGGAGACAGCCTTGAACCCACGTCAACGACTCCGCACCGTCCTGGCCGGCGGCATCCCCGACTGCGTGCCGGTCGCGCCCGACTTCTCCAACATGATCCCGGCCCGGCTGACCGGCAAGCCGTTCTGGGACCTCTATCTCTACAACGACCCGCCCATCTGGGAAGCGTACATCGCGGCCGCGCAATACTTCGGCATTGACTCGCTGATGGACGGTTATTTCCCGCTCACCTTCCCGGAAGAAGTGGTGGATGAGGGCTGGGAGGACTACATCGTCTTTCGCAGCGCCGAGCGCATCGTCACCCGGGCCGGCCGGAAGGAAAATGGGAAGCTGGCCTGGCAGGAGACTGTTACCGTCTACTACGTGGCCGATCCGCCCACCCGCCGCGTGCCCCCCGCGAAGATCGGCCTGCCCTCCATCCCCGAACGGTGGGAGCCGGTGGAAGGCCGCAAACCGGTGGACAAAGGGCCAGAGGGGCTGAAACGCGTCAAGGCGTTGATGGGGGACCAGGGCCTCGTCGGCGTTTTCGTCGCGGGCACGTGTGCGCTCGGCAGCGTCGAGGCGATCTACGAGTACTATGACAACCCCGATAAGCACGACCGCTGGGCAGAGGAGCGGATCGAGAAGGCCGTGACCCGTTTCAACCGGGTGATGGCGCTCGAAGTCAAGCCGGACTTCCTCTGCGTGGGCGGCTCCGGCACGCTCGTTTTCCAGACGCCGAAGATCTTCCGGCAGCTTGCCCTGCCGGCGGTCAAGAAGGTGATCGAACTGGCGCACGCCGCGGGCATGATGACGCACATCCACTCGTGCGGCCCAGAGCGGGCGCTGGTCAAGATCATGGCCGAGGAGACCGCGCTGACGGTGATTGACCCGCTCGAAGTCCCGCCGATGGGCGACTGCGATCTGGCGGAAATCAAACGGCTGTGGGGCCGCAAGCTGACGCTCAAAGGCAACCTGCACACCACGCGCACGATGCTGATGGGCACGCCCGACGACGTGATCGCAGCCTCTCGCAAGGCGATTGACGACGCGGCCGACGGCGGCCGCTTCATCCTCTCGACCGGCGACCAGTGCGGCCGCGACACGCCGTTCGAGAACCTGCACGCGATGATCGAGACCGCGCGGACCCACGGCAGGTATCACCCTGGCTGACGATGGAAGCCTTTCATCTTGCTTCACACGAATAGTATCTTCTCAATTTGTAGGGGCGCACCCTCGCGGTCGCCCCGGTGGGCAGGCGCAAGGCCGTGCCCCTACCCCGGATTATTGAGAAGATACCACGAATACAATACACCGAATGGGTACATTCCAAGTCAGTCAGGGCTGAGTGAGCATCCTCAGATGCGAACATCCATGCCGGACAGAGCGCATCTGAGGATGCTCGCCCCTCGAACGTGGGCTGCTTTGGCCGAGTTGGGGTGATTGTGGTAAACTGACCCTGCAACACTGAATCACAAAGCGTCAGCGCGTTCAGACCTGCGCGAACTAAGGGGGCTACACTATGGTATCGGACGCCACAATCGGGAACGATCGCTGGGGTTTGAATCCAGCGATTCAGCCGGCCGACAACCTCGAAGATGTCATTTTTCTCTTCAACCCCACACAGCCCCTCGACGGCGAGTATCTGCGTTTCTATGTGAATCGCGGCAGTCCAGCGCGTCGAGACATGCTGACGTGGCTGCGTGTCAGTGATCTCAAGCGGGGGCAGCCGATCAGATTGCTTTTCACCGGGCATAGTGGATGCGGAAAGTCCACCGAGCTTAATCAATTGTGCCAGGAGTTGAGGCAGGAATTTTTTGTCGTCAAGGTCTCCACCAAGGTGATCATCCAACCCACTGACTTGATGGCGGTAGACGTGGTCCTGCTTGCGGCGATGAGCTTGTTCAAGCAGGCTACTCAGGAAGAGGTGATTGCCAAAGCGCCTGCCCAACGCGTCAGCGACGTGTGGCAGGGCCTGGTCAATTTCATCCAAGACCGGGTTTTCGGCAAGCTGCCGTATCGTAAGCCGGGCGAGGGATTGGAGTTGGGCGCCAAGGTGAGCTATCTGGTCTTCGAATTCGAGGCGAAGTACAGTCAGGATGCGCCCACGCGCGAGCAGATCCGCCAGCGTATGGCCGACCGCCTGTCTGAGGTGGTGGAGCGCGTGAACGACCTGGCGCGCTTCGTGCGCGCGGCAACCGGCCGACCGGTGGTCTTCGTCTTCGATGATACCGACAAGCCCGATCGTGAGCGCGCCCGGAAATTGTTCTTCGACAATGCAACCACCCTGACCTCTTTCGCCGCGTCGGTGATCTTCACCTTCAATATCGCGCTCTGGTACGACGGGGAGTTCAAGCTCTTCCGAGACTATTACGGGCAACGCATCTTGCTGCCCAACATCAACCTGTACGCGCACAACGGCGATCGCAACGAAGACGGCTGGCGGCTCATGGAGCGCATCCTGGCCGAACGGATGCATCCCATGATGATCACCGCTGACGCCAGGCGCGCCTTGATCGAGGCCAGCGGTGGGCTGGTGCGCAGCCTGATCGGGCTGACGCAGTTCGCGGCGGTCAATGCGCTCGGTCGCGGGGCCATGCGCATCGAGACGCCCGATGCGGAGCGCGCGGTCGCCGAGCTGCGCAAGGACTTCACAGCCGCGCTGGAGGCGAAGCATTACGCGGCGCTGGCGGCCCGGCACGCGGATAAGCAGTTGAGCAGCGATCCCGAGACGCAGGAGCTGTTGCAGGGATTGGCGCTGCTGCAATACTCCAACGGCGAGGTCTGGTGTGATGTCCATCCGGTTGTACTTCAACTGCTTCTGGAGCGCCAGCCGTGACGGTTGACGCGCAGGCCGACGGCGCGGCGGATGGGCCGGCCGTTTCGCCGCCATCGGCGGCGGCCACCGATCTCTTGCGCGCGGCGCTGCCGGATGCCCTGGCGCGGGATGACTTCGGGAATCTGGCGGTCTTATTGCGCCATGCCCGTGCGGGCTGTTGGGCGTTTGCGCTCTACAACTATGTGACTGCGCGCGAGCAGGTGGCGGCCGCGCTCAAGCAATTGTTGGCGCCGCTCCCCGTCTTCGAGTGGACCTATGCGCCCCACGACCCGCACCCCATCGCCTATCTGAACCAACTGTCAGAGGCCGAGAAGTCGCAACGCGCCATCGTGTTTCTATTCGATTTCGAGCGGGCCAACGCCGATGTTTGGAAAGCGCTGGATTACAACCGTGAATTGTTTTCTGCGCATCCGCATGGCCTGGTCTTTTGGTTCACCCCGCCGGGCCGGGCGCGGGTTGCCCGGCAAGCGCCGCATTTCTGGGCGCAACGCAGCGGCGTCTTCGATTTCGCTGTCACAGTTCCACCGACTTACGAGCAGGCGCGGCCTCTGGTCGGCCCTCAAATTAGCCTGGGCGACAAGGAAGAGATCCAGCGCCAGCTCCGGCTCTACCTGGGGATGCTAGACGATTTGGCAGGTCAAGACGATGCGCCGCCGTTGTTCGTGGCCGAGCTTCACGACAAGATCGCCCGGCTGGCCTATTACCTCGATGAGCTACCTTTGTCGCGTACACACGCCGAAATCTCGCTCCAACTTGCGCGAGAGCAGCAAGATATGGGTCTCGAAGCCAACGTGCGAAAGGCGCTGGGGGATTTGGCGCTGCGGGAGGCGGATTTGGCGGCCGCCCGGCGGCACTACGAGGCGGCGCTGGCGATTTACCCCGGTATCGGGGCAAGGCTGGGCGAAGCGAACGTGCTTCAGGCGTTGGGGGATTTGGCGCTGCGGGAGGCGGATTTGGCGGCCGCCCGGCGGCACTACGAGGCGGCGCTGGCGATTTACCCCGGCATCGGGGATCGGCTGGGCGAAGCGAACGTGCGAAAGGCGTTGGGCATCCTGGCTATAAAGGAAGGGCATGGCGATGAGGCGCTTCGTCTTCTGAATGCTGCGCTGACCAGTTATCGGGAGATCGGTGAGCGGCTGGGCGAAGCCGGTACGTATATGGTCCTCGGACGGGCAACGGATGATGCTGCTTACTTTGAACGCGCATTGGCCCTTCACGCACAGATTCAGAGTGCCTATGACGTGGCAGTAGATTCGTATTACTATGGTCTTTCGCAGAAAAAACGCGGCGACAAACAGAAAGCGGCTGCGTTGCTGATTCAGGCTCGCGATATTTGGACGCAGATCGGTCTACCGATGTATGCGCAGATCGCGCAGGATGAATTGAACGGTCTCGGCGCATGACAGGCGTTACGCAGTCGAGGCTCCCAGCCGGTCTGCGACCGGCGTTCCTGGCGTGAAAAGGCGACTACTGGCAGCAAGCAGCCCGCCGCGTAGATCATACGCGGAGTAAATCATACGCGGAGTTCGCACCCTCAGATGCGAACGGCTTCAAGGATGGGAACCATGCAATCTGCCGAAGAGTTATACCGTTTCGCCAGCCGCTACCTGCCGGGAGGCGTGTGCGCGTCGGCCCGCAGCAACCCGGCCCTCGGCCATCCTTTCTTCGTCTCGCGCGGCGAAGGCCCGTATGTCTATGATCTGGACGGCCGCCCGTACGTGGATATGTGCACGTCGCACGGCGCGTCGCTGCTCGGCCACAATCACCCCGCAATCCGAGCGGCCGTCAGCCGCGCGCTGGAGCTGGGCATCATCTGCGCCTACGAGACCGAGCACCATTCGGCCCTGGCCCAGCGGCTCTGCGAGCTGGTTCCGTGCGCCGAAATGGCCCGCTTCGCGGGCTCGGGTACCGAGACGGTGATGCAT
Source organism: Chloroflexota bacterium (assembly GCA_016876015.1). GTDB lineage: Bacteria > Chloroflexota > Anaerolineae > CG2-30-64-16 > CG2-30-64-16 > VGOD01. The sequence goes on along the minus strand of VGOD01000066.1, from coordinate 9,120 downwards.
GGCCTGCGGCTGGCCCGCGCCGCGACCGGCCGGGAGCGGATTATCAAATTCGAGGGGCACTTTCACGGCTATTCCGACCATCTCTACTACAGCTCCGCGCCGCCGCTGGCCCAGGCCGGCCCCGCCGATAGCCCGCGGCCCTACCCCCAGTCCGCGGGCATGCCGCGGGCGCTGGCCGACCTCATCACGATCGTGCCGTTCAACGACCCCGACGCACTCGCGGCGGCCTTCGCCCGCCACGGCCACGAGGTCGCCACGCTGATCCTGGAGCCCATCAACTACGACTCAGGCTGTATCCTGCCGCGGCCCGGGTTCATCGAACTCTGCCGCGCGCTCTGCGATCAGTACGGCGTACTTCTCTTCTTCGACGAGGTGTTGACGGCCTTCCGCGTTGGTCTGGCCGGCGCGCAGGGCTGCTTCGGCGTCACGCCTGATCTGGCCGTGCTGGGCAAAGCCTTCGGCGGCGGCATGCCGATCAGCGCATTGGTCGGCAGGCGCCCGATCATGGCGCACCTGCGGCCCGAGGGCGCCAGCGAGCACAGCGGCACCTATCTGGCGCACCTGACAACGGTGCTGGCGGCCCGCGCGGCCCTCCATGAGTACGCGCAGGGTGGCTTCTACGAGCGGCTGGCCGAACTGGGCCAACGCTTCTATGATGGCTTCGGGGAGATCATCCGGCGCAGCGGTGTGTCTTGCCGGTTGCAATATGCAGGCCCCCGCTTCGGCCTCTACTTCGGCGTAGATGAGCCGGTGTGGAACTACCGGCAGGCGGCCGGCCAGAGGGAGGAGATGCTGCTGGTCTTCATCACCGGCTGCATCCGCCGCGGGGTCTACTTTCACGTGTCGGCGCACCACGGCTTCTCTGCAGCCCACACCAGAGCAGATCTCGACCGGGCGTTGGAAGCCATCGAGGGCGGCATGGCAGACGTGCGAGACCAGTTCATGGTCGGCCGGTAAGGTATCTTGGGCGTAGCGCAAGATGCCATCTTGCGCTACATCACAGGAGCAACCATGAAGATTGCGCTCGGCTGCTTCATCCAGGAATCGCACAGCTTTTCGCCGGTCGCGGGATCGTGGCTGCACTTTGGGCCGGGGCAACTGGCGGCCGGTCCAGAGATGATCCGCCAGGTCGCGGGCGCGCGCAGCGAGCTGGCCGGCGCGTTGGCTGTGGCAGGCCAGGCCGGCGCGGAGATCGCGCCCCTGATGTCGGCCGTGGCCTCGGCTTCATCCGGCCCTGTGCAACACGCGGTCTTTGCTGCGCTGCGCGACGAGTTGCTGGATCGTCTACGCGCGGCCGGCCCGCTAGATGGCCTTTGCATGGTGCTGCATGGCGCGATGGCGGCCGAGGGCCATGAAGACGCCACGGCCGAGGTGTTGGCCGGCCTCCACGCCGAAATCGGGTCGGCGACGCCGCTGGTCGCCACGCTCGACCTGCACGCCAACACGACCGCGCAGATGGTCGCCCAGGCAACCGCGCTGGTGGGCTATCACACCGCTCCGCACGTTGACCAGTACGAGACAGGCCAGCGCGCCATGTCGCTCCTGTTGGCGGCCCTGGCCGGCCGCGTCAGACCGGTAACCGCGCTGCGTCGCCTGCCCATGATCCTGCCCGCCGAGAACGGCCGCACCACCGAAGGTCCTTTCAGCGAGGTGATGGCGCAGGTCAAGGCGCTGACCAAGAAGCCCGACATTCTGGACGCATCGGCCTTTTCCGTCCAGCCCTGGCTCGATGTTTGGGACGTCGGCTGCAGCGTGGTCGTGATCGCCGACGGCGACCGCGGCCTGGCCGAACGCGAGGCGGACCGCCTGGCCGATGCCTTCTGGCAGCGCCGTCACGATTTTGCGGTGCAGCTCACCCCCACCCGCGACGCCATCCGCCGGACGCTGGCGAGCTCGCACGGCCCGTTCGTGTTGGCAGACGTGGCCGATGCGCCGAGCTCGGGCGCGCCAGGCGACAGCACGATCGTCCTCGAGGCGTTGCTGGAATGCCGGCCGGAGCGAGATTGCCTGCTCAACATTGTTGACGCCGGCGCTGTGGCGAGCATGGCGGCCGCAGGCCCAGGCAAAGACGTTACCTTGCAGGTCGGCGGCCGGATTGCAGGGGTCTACAACCCCGTGCAGGTATCGGGCCGGGTCAGGCTGATCGCTGACGGCGATTTCGTGAACAAAGGGCCGGGCAACCGGGGCGCGCTCATCCATCGCGGATTGACGGCCGTGCTTCAGATCGGTCATATCTTCCTGGTTGTGATGGAGCGTCCGGTGATCCAATGGGATCCTGAGTTGTACCGCTCGGTTGGGCTGGAGCCGGCCGATGCTCAGATCGTCGTGGTGAAGTCGCCCGCCGCGTTTCGCGCGGCATACGGGCCGCTGGCGACCGAGATCCTGCTCCTGGATGCCCCAGGCATCTGCAGCCCAGACCTGCGCTCCTTTCCGTTTGTGCATGTGCGTCGCCCCCTCTACCCGCTGGACGACATCCGCGACTGGCGCTCGGCGCTGGGGAGGGACGCCGGCGCATTGCGATGAGTCCACTGAGCGGCGCCGGACCGGCTGCCAACCGGCTGAAAGCCGGTTGGCGCCTGCCTCAGCCGGCGGGTTTCAACCGCCGGTGGACCCGCCGATGGGCTTGACTGGTGTATAATACCGATTGCCGCGCCGGCAAGCGTCCGGCGCGGCGCGGAGGGATGCCATGCGCTTCTTCAACACCGCCGGCCCGTGCCGGCCCGAGCTTCACTATATGCTCCCGGCCACCCGTCGCCTGCCGACCGTGCCGGGGCTGGTTGATCGGCAGAGCTACTTCGTTATCCACGGCCCGCGGCAGACCGGCAAAACGACGGCGATCCTGACCCTGGCGCGCGAGCTGACCGCGAGCGGCCGCTATGCGTCGGCGGTCGTCTCGATGGAGGTTGGCGCGCCCTTCAAGGCCGATCCTGGCGCGGCCGAGCTGGCGATCTTAGAATCATGGCGGCAGACGGCCGAGTGGCAGCTGCCGACGGACCTGCAACCGCCGGACTGGCCGCAAGCCGCGGCGGGCAGCCGAATGGGGACTGCGTTGCGATGTCCCGCACGATGACATCCGCTTCGTCCAAGACCTGAGGAAGATCAAATGACCATCAACCGTTATCCCCCCATCAACCCGCGTTTCCCGCACATGCTCCACGGCGGCGACTATAACCCCGACCAGTGGCCCGAAGCGGTGTGGCACGAAGACATGCGCCTGATGAAGCTGGCGCACTGCAACACGATGACCGTGGCGATCTTCGCCTGGACGAAGCTGGAGCCGGCCGAAGGTCAGTTCGAGTTCGGCTGGCTCGATCGCGTGATGGATCTGCTGGCCGAGAACGGCGGCTACGCGGTGCTGGCGACGCCAAGCGGCGCGCGGCCGGCGTGGCTGGCCGCGAAGTATCCCGAAGTGCTGCGCGTTCGCCCTGACCGCGGCCGCAACCTCTTCGGCGTGCGCCACAACCACTGCTTCACCTCGCCGATCTACCGCGCAAAGACCGCGCTGATTGACGGCAAGCTGGCCGAACGCTACGCCGACCATCCGGCGCTGCTGGCCTGGCATCTCTCCAACGAGTACAGCGGCGAGTGCCATTGCGACCTCTGCCGGGCGGCCTTCCGGGAGTGGGGCAGGCGCAAATACGGCGCGCTCGACGCGCTCAACCAGGCGTGGTGGACCGCCTTCTGGAGCCACACCATCACCGACTGGGCGCAGATCGAGCCGCCGTCGCCCATCGGCGAGACCTCGGTGCACGGACTGAACCTGGACTGGAAACGCTTCGTCGCCGACCAGACGACCGACTTCATGCGCGCCGAGATCGCCGCGCTGCGCCGCTTTACGCCGGACACACCGATCACGACGAACATGATGGGGACTTTCCCCGGCCTGAACTATTGGCGCATGGCGCCACACCTCGACGTGATCTCGTGGGACAGCTACCCGCGCTGGCACAGCGGCGATGACATCGCGATGGCGTCCGACGTGGCGTTCGTGCACGATATCAATCGCTGTCTGAAAGGCGGCAAGCCGTTCATGCTGATGGAAAGCGTGCCGAGCGCCACCAACTGGATGCCGTCGGCCAAGGTCAAGCGGCCGGCCATGCATGTGCTCTCATCGCTGCAAGCGGTGGCGCACGGCTCCGACACGGTGCAATACTTCCAGTGGCGCAAGAGCCGCGGCTCGGCCGAGAAGTTCCACGGCGCGGTGGTGGATCACGTGGGGCATGAGAACACGCGCGTCTTCGGCGAAGTGGCCGATCTGGGCCGAAAGCTGGAGCGGCTCGATCCGGTGGTCGGGACGACCGTGCGGCCCGACGTGGCGATCATCTACGACTGGGAGAACAACTGGGCGCTGACCGATGCGCAGGGGCCGCGCCGTGGGGAAAAGGGCTACCTGGACGACTGCAAACGCCACTACCGGGCGTTCTGGAAGCGCGGCATCCCCGTGGATGTGATTGACATGGAACAGGACTTCACATCCTACAAGCTGCTCGTCGCGCCGATGTTCTACATGGTGCGGCCGGGGGTGGCCGAGCGGATTGCGGCGTTCGTGCAGGCCGGCGGGACATTCGTCGCCACGTTCCTCAGCGGCATCGTGGACGAGAACGACCTCTGCTTCCTGGGCGGCTGGCCCGCGCCCGCGGCGCTGCGGGAGGCGCTTGGCGTTTGGGCCGAGGAGATCGACGCGCTGTACGAGCACGATACGAACGCCGTGGCGCCGGCCGCAGACAACGAGTTGGGGCTGACCGGCGAGTATGTCGCCCGCGACTTCTGCGACCTGATCCACGCAGAGACGGCGACCGTGCTGGCGACCTACAAGGGCGACTTCTACGCCGGCCGGCCGGCGTTGACGGTCAACACGCTGGGCAAGGGCCGGGCGTACTACATCGCCTCGCGCAACGATGATCGTTTCCTGGATGACCTCTACGGTGGGTTGGATCGGCGACTCGGCCTGCTGCACTCATTCGATGGCGCGCTCCCTGCTGGCGTCTCGGCGCAACTGCGCAGCGACGGCGAGCGCCGTTTCGTCTTCCTGATGAACTTCAACCCAACGCCGGTCACGATTGAGCTGAGGAAGACGCCCGCAACCGATCTGCTCACCGGGAAGATCGTGCACGGGCTGATGGAGCTGCCGGGCTACGGCGTGATGGTGCTGGAACAATGACCAAACGCTTCCACCTGGTAGTCGGATGGGTTCCACTCTCCCGCGGGCTGCCTGATGACGACGTGCTCGGCCACATGGGCTACGTCCCCGGCTGCATGGCGTTGGGATCGTACATGCTGACCCATGGCTCTGGCAGGATGTAGGGCGGGTGCGGGTCGAAGAAGCTGGCCCACAGGAAGAACGGTTTGCCCGGCTCGGAACGGAGCGGCTGAAAGTGCGTCTTGTCGATCAGGATGGATTCGTAGCCGTGCTGTTGGAAGATGTCGCCGACGGTCGGCGCATCCTCCGGCAGCTTGACCCCGATGGCCCAGCAGCCGTGCGCCGACGGATACATGCCGGTGATCAACGTGGCGCGCGAAGGGGAGCAGGTCGGGTTGACGCAATAGGCCCGGTCGAAGCGCGTTCCCTCGGCCGCCAGCCGGTCGAGGTGGGGCGTGCGGATGCGCGGGTTGGTGACGCCGAGCGTGTCGTAGTGCTGTTGGTCGCTGGTGATGAGCAGGATGTTGGTGGGCGGCATGAGAGATTATAGGCAGTTCTGCAATTTGATGAACAGATCCCGAAAGATCGGGTTGCGCCGCGCGAACCACAGCTCGCGGATGAGATGGCGTTCGGGCGCCGGCTCGAAGTAGAGGCGGCCGCCGGTGTTCGGCTGCCACTCGCCCATCAGACGCGGGCTGGGGACCAGCCGCGATGGCGTCCAGCGCTCGTCGAGCAGGTAGGCGATGGCCGCGACGTCCCAGATCTCCTTGCCGTAGGCGAAGTGATCGGCGCGGTACTCGCAGAAACGCTCATAGAGAAAGTCGCAGACCGGGTTGCGGCCGGCCAGCGCCTCGGCCAGCTCGGCTTTGGTGGTGAGCAGATGCGACGCGACCCCCAGGCACGGCACATGCACGAACGGCACGCCGCTGTCGAAGATGATGCGCGCCGCGGGCGCATCTTGCATCAGGTTGAACTCGACGGTGTGCGGCAGCGCGTGGGGATTGCCGCCCAGCCAGACCACGACGATCTTGCGCACGATCTCCGGCTCGATCAACAGCGCCGACGCCACGTTCGTGATCGCGCCGATGGCGACCACATACAGCGGGTCGTCATCCGGTGCGGCCATTGCCCGCGCGGCCAGGTCCAACGCCGCGGGGCTGCGCTCCGGCTGGCTGCCCAGGTAGGCGGTCGAGCCGCGGTAGACAAAGCCATCTGCCGGAAGATGCAGCCGATCCAGCAGGCGGACGATCTCGTCGTAGCTCTTTTCCATGCCATCGCCCGGCCCGGTGGAGCGGTCGTTGGTGAACGGCGCGGCGTGGAGCGCCTCCACGGTGAGTTTTTCAGTCGAGCGCAAGGCATAGACGACGGCAAACTGGTCGTCAATCTCGTTGTAGGTGTCGGTGTCCAGCACCATGCGGATGGGGCCGGCCGGCGGCTGAAGGCGTTGCGTCAGCAGGTCTTGCGGGAGGGTGGGAAAGTTCATCTGGGTCACCAATCAGCCACGCTGCCATCCGACTCATAGAAATGCTCGCCGCCCAACTCCTCAGTGTACGCGAGCTGGCGCTGCGCGGCAGATTCGTCAACCTCGAAGCCCAGGCCCGGCGCGGTCGGCAGCTCGATGTGGCCGTCCACGACCTGCCAATCGGCCTTCAACAGCCCGCCGCCCAGGCTCTGGTCAATCTGTTCCTGAATCAGAAAGTTGGGCACGACGGCATCCACGTGGAGCGCGGCCGCCAGCGCCACCGGGCCGATGGCGCAGTGGGGCATCATGTGCACGTAGTACACCTCGGCCATGTTGGCGATCTTCTTCAGTTCGCTGATGCCGCCGCAGTGCGAGACGTCCGGCTGGATGTAGGCCGCCGCGCCCTTCTCGAACACCTCGCGGAAGCCCCAGCGGGTGAGAAACCGCTCGCCCGTGGCGATGGGGAAGGGCACGGCCTGGGTCACGAGCTTGAGCGCGTCCACGTTCTCCTGTGGGACCGGCTCCTCCACGAACATCGGCCGCATCCCCCGCAGCTCGTGGCAAATCTCGACCGCGAGCGCAGGCGTCATCTTGCCGTGGAAGTCGAACGCCAGCTCGACCTCCGGCCCCACCCACTCGCGCATCAGATACGCGCACTGGACGAAGCGGTCAATGACGGCCGGCGGCTCATGCCCGCGCCACTTGCCCGGCGGGCCCGACTTGAACGCGGTGTAGCCGCCGAGCCGGCGGAGCCAATCGAGCCGCTCCCTGGCCGCAGCCAGCCCCTCGTCGCTCAGGTCGCGAATGCCCCAATGCGCGTAGACGCGCACCCGGTCGCGGGCCGCGCCGCCGAGCAACTTGTAGACCGGCGCGGCGTAGGCCTTGCCCGCGATATCCCACAGCGCCTGGTCAATGCCCGACAGCGCGGTCATCAGCACCGGGCCGCCGCGAAAGAAGGCCGAGCGATAGATGTGCTGCCAGTGGTGTTCGATGCGCAGCGGATCCTTGCCGATCAGGTACTCGGCCAGCTCGTCCACCGCGGCGGCCACGCTCTTGGGCTTGCCCTCCAGCGTGGTCTCACCCCAGCCGACCAGCCCGTCGTCGGTGGTGATCTTGACCAGGCGGGTGCGTTTGAGGGGGAAGAATTGTTCGATGGTGGCGATTTTCATGCGCGTCTCGTCCTCGGCTGTGATCGGTGAAGTGTCATCGGCCCGATCATACCACAGCCATCGCGTTTTGTGAAGGCTTCAATCGAGTGCGATCACTCACGCATGTTCTGTTCGCGCGATGATCTCGTCTTGCATATCCTTCGACAGGTTGACGAAGAACGCCGAGAACCCTGCCACCCGCACCACCAGGTCGCGATAGCGTTCGGGGTGAGCCTGGGCGGCGCGCAGTTCGGCGGTGTCCGCGCTGTTGATCTGCATTTCCTGCCCGCCCGCCAGGAAATAGGCGCGCAGCATGGCCTCCAGCCGTCGCCGGCCGTCGGGATCGGCCAGCACGCTGCGTTGGAAGCGCAGGTTGACGTTGTAGCCGCATTGCCAGCTCTTGACCGCGTTGAGCTGGAGGATGGACTTCAGCACGGCGGTGGGGCCTTGCCGTTCGACACCGCACGCTGCGGCGACCGAGGTGGCGAGCGGCGTCCCCGCCAGTCGGCCGTCGGGCGTGGCCGGGGTGCGCGCGCCGACGCGCACCGCGCTCGACCGGGTGATGTGGACGTTGCCGAAGGGGGTTCCGTCGCGCGGGTCGCGGCAGATCTCCTTCACCGGCTCGTCGCGCAGCCGTTCCACGAGCGCGACCAAGTCTTCGAGCCGCGCGTCGTCGTTGCCGTGCTTGGGCGCGCGCAGCAGCCGTTGGCGGAGCCGCTCGTCGCCCGCGAAGTTGTTCTTGCAGGCGGCCGCGACCTGTTCGAGGGTCGCGGCGCCTCGCTCGTAAACTACCTCGCGGATGGCGGCCAGGCCATCCACCATGTTGGCGAAGAAGTTGCCGCCGCACGACAGGATGTTGTACTTCGTGCCTTCGGCCAGGTCGCGGCCGCGCTCGATGCAGCCGTCGAAGAAGCAGGAGGTGAGCGGCGTCTGGCCCCAGCGCATCTGCGCCATCAAGAGCGGCTGGTTGGCGGCATAGGAGGTCGCCACCTGCCACCGCATCACGCGACCGGCGGCGGCGGTCAGATCGTCGAACGTGCGCAGCTCGCCGGCCGGCGGGATGTCCGGGACATTGCTCCGGCCATCATAGCCGCGACCTGCGGTCAGCGCCAGTTCCAACGCCCGCGGGTAATCCACATGCGCGCCGGGGTTGAAGTAGGCTTTGCCGGGGATGCCCAGCTCGTTGCAGCCGACCGGCACATAGTCGAACGCGTCCTCACGGGAGGCGCCGAGCGCCATGAACATCGCCGGCACGGCCGTGTCGCTCATCATCAGCGGGAAGCAGGTCGAGCCGGCCAGGTTCTCCAGACAGAAGTCGAAGAAGTCGGGATCAATGCTCGGATGCCAGCGCACCCACACCAGCGGCTCCG
>VGOD01000065.1 GCA_016876015.1 Chloroflexota bacterium | reverse complement strand
ATCAACAAAGCCATCTTGCCGCTCGACGATCACATCAAGGCAAACAACGTGGATCTTTCTGTATTGGAGAAGGCCGCCGTGGATTCTGTGACGCGCGACTGGCGAAAGACCTTTAGGGTCTCGCAGACCCTAAAGGTCTTCTTGCACGGATTGGCAGCCGATGTCTGATCAGATCTTCTGGGGCGATACGCATCACAATTTCTTCGTGCTGGAGGAACGCGACGTAGACCTGGATCGGATTTGCAGGGCGGCGCGCAGCCACCTGGACTTCATGACCTTTGCCTACTACACGCCCTACCACTCCCCTTATCGTCCGGAGCGGAACCCGCCGGGGAAACGCGGCTTTCGCCTGGAGGCCTGGAAGCCCGCCGAGCGCATCGAGCGCGAATGGGTGCAGGTGCAGCTTGCCTCGCGCGGCCACACGGAGGAGGGCGCGTTCGTTGTCTTTCCCGGCTACGAATGGCAGGGGAACAGCACCAGCGGCGATCACAACGTCGTCTATCGCGCCGAAGGCGCGCCCGTCTATCGCGTCGACACCCTGGCGGAGCTCTACGCGTGTCTGCGCCGGCACGACGCCATCGCGATCCCGCATCATACCGCCTACCGGGTGGGGATGCGGGGCAAGGACTGGTCGGTCCATGATGAGGAGCTGTCGCCTTTCGCCGAGATCTACTCGATTCACGGCTGCTCAGAGACCGACGAGATGGCGTTGGGGCTGTGGCGCAACCTCCACATGGGGCCAGGGGTCTCGGGCGGGACCTACCAGGACGCGCTGCGGCGTGGATTGCACCTGGGCGCCATCTGCTCCACCGACAACTTCGGCCAGCATCTGCTCACCGGCTCCTACGGCAACGGCCTGATGGCGGCGCTCGCGCCGGAGCTGACGCGCCAGGCATTGTGGGCCGCCTTCAAGGCCCGCCGCGTCTACGGGGTGACCGGCGATCGCATCGAGCTGGACTTCACCGTCAATGGCCGGCCGATGGGCGAGCGCATCCATGCCGCCGGCGCGCGGCGCATCCGCGCTGCGGTGCGGGGCCTCGATGCGCTCGACCGCATCGAGCTCTTGCGCGATGAGCGGGTCATCGCAACCCACAACCATCAGGGGATCTGGGAGCGGCCGCGGCCGGATTCGCCTGGCCGCTTCTTCCTGCGCCTGGAAGTCGGTTGGGGCCCTGGCGCAGACGAGCTGGAGATCGGCGAGCACGCCTGGGATGGCGAGCTCAGGGTGGACCGTGGCCGCTTTCTCCGGGCGACGCCGTGCTGGACCACCCATGGCCAGACGCCGGTCAGGCTTGCAGATGGCGTGGCGACCTTCGCCATGTGCACGCCTCCCTACAGCGGCTTGACGCCGTGGCAAAACGCCATCGTCTTCGAGTTCGAGGCCGACCCGAGCGCGCTGCTTTGTTTGCGACTCAACGGCCACGCGGAGGGCGGCCCACTGGCCGGCTTCATGGCGGGCAGCCGCCTGATCTGGTATCGCGACGAATGCGTGGCGCGGCTGCACGATCTGCGCGGTCTGACCCCTGACGAGTGCGAGCGAGACGACGCCTACTATCACATGGCGTACAAGGCGAAGCTGCATCGTGCGCTGCCCGAGGCTGCTTGCAGCGCGATCCTGGATCTCGATGATGACGAACCGTTGGATCGAGAGGCTTGCTACCGCGTGCGGGTGGAGCAACGCAACGGCCAGCGCGCCTGGTCCAGCCCCATTTGGGTGGCGCCGGCCGGGTGAAAAACACGCCGCAGAGGCGCGGGGTCGCAGGGCTTTCCGGACTTCTCTGTGGCCTATGCGCCTCTGGGGTGATTCTCAGAGCAGGAGTGACTTATGACCGTCGCAGACGGAACGCCGACCAATCTGACTGGTTTCTTGGGCGGCAGCGCGCCGCCGCGCAGGGCGCGCTTCTCCCTGGCGGCCCAAGAAGCCATCTGGTTCTACATCTTCGTGGCGCCATGGCTGCTGGCCTTTTTCATCTTCACCCTCGGCCCCATGGTCGCCTCGCTCGTCTTCTCGTTTACCAAGTACAACGCGATCCAACCGCCGGAGTGGATCGGCCTGAAGAACTTCGTGACCCTGTCGGGCGATCCGGTCTTCTGGAAGTCCATCCGGGTGACTTTCACCTTTGCGGCTGTCTTCATCCCTCTCAACCTGGCGATCTCGTTGTTCCTGGCGGCGATGCTCAACCTGCGCGTGCCGGCGATGCGTCTGATCCGCACCATCTACTACCTGCCGGCGGTGCTGCCAGAGGTTGTCACGGGCCTGGTTTGGGTGTGGATCTTCAACCCCGATTTCGGCCTGCTGAACTACATCCTGTATCTGCTCACGGGGATCAAGGGGCCCAACTGGCTGGGCAGCGAATCATGGGTGATGCCGGCCGTGATCATCTCGGCGCTGTGGGGCATGGGTTCGGGTGTGATCATCTTTCTGGCCGCCTTGCAGAGCGTGCCGCAGGAGCTGTATGAGGCCGCTGAGATTGACGGCGCCGGCGCGCTGCGCCGTTATTTCACCATCACCGTGCCGATGATCAGCCCGGTGATCCTCTTCAACCTGCTGGTCGGCACCATCGGCGCTCTGCAAACCTTTGCCCGCATCTACGTCATGACCCAGGGCGGGCCGAACTACGCCTCGTACTTCTATAACCTGTACCTGTATGCCAACGCCTTCAGCTACTTCCGGCTGGGTCTGGCCTCGGCCCAGGCGTGGATTCTCTTTGTCGTGATCATGATCCTGACCCTCATCATTCTGAGGACATCAGGTCGTTGGGTGTACTACGCGGGAGGACGATGAGACATGGCCTCGATCAGCGCCTCGTTACAGATCGGCAAGAGGGCAGGCTCGAACCTGAGCAGGGCCTTTGGTCTCCTCTTGCTGCTGCCCGGCATCGCCTGGGTCTTGATGCCGACCACCTGGATGTTCTCCGCAGCGTTCTCCACCCTGCAGCAGGTGATGCAATTCCCGCCGGACCTGGTCCCAAAGCCGTGGGTCTGGACCAACTTCAGCGAGGGGTTCACCTTCTTGCCGTTCGGCCGCTACTACCAGAACAGCCTCTTCATAGCAGTCAGCCGCGTGCTGTTGCAAGTCATTGCGGCCTCGATCACCGGGTATGCGTTCGCCCGGCTGCGCGCGCCCGGCCGTGAGTTCATCTTCGTGGTCGTGCTCTCCACCATGATGTTGCCCTACACAGTCACGATGATCCCACAGTTCGTGCTCTTCAAGAACCTGGGCTGGATCAACACCTACTATCCGCTGATCATCCCGCACCTGGGCGGCAGCGCGTTCCTGATCTTCCTCTTTCGCCAGTTCTTCCGCAGCATCCCAGAGGAGATCTTCGAGGCGGCCCGGCTGGATGGCTGTCACTACTTCGACATCTACGTGCGCATTCTGATGCCGCTCTCGATGCCGGTGATCGCCACGGCCGCGATCCTGGTCTTCCAGAATTCGTGGCAAGACCTGATCGGCCCGCTCATCTACATCAACTCGACGCGGCTCTACACCCTGCCCCTGGGCCTGGCGACCTTCCGGTCGAGCTTCGGGGCCAGCCCGTGGAATCTGATCATGGCGGTCTCGATGCTCGTGGCTCTGCCGCCGATCACCCTCTTCTTCGCCGGCCAGAAGTATATGATCTCCGGCATTGTGGTGACCGAAAAATGAACTTCATCATCTTCATGCCCGATGAACTGCGCGGCGAGAGCGTGGGCTGCTACGGCCACTTGCAGGTCGAAACGCCCAACATGGACGCGCTGGCGCGCCAGGGCGTGCGCTTCGACCAGTGCCACGTCCAGAACACCGTCTGCACCCCTTCGCGGTGCAGCATGATGACCGGGTGGTATCCGCATGTCAGCGGCCACCGCACCCTGTGGCATCTGCTGCGGCCGCATGAGCCGAACCTGCTGCGCTATCTCAAGCAGGCCGGCTACGACGTGCGCTGGTTCGGCAAGAACGATCTGCTGGCGGCCGCCAGCTTTGCCGACAGCGTGACCGAGGCGCGCACCTGCGGCCGGCGAGCCTTCGGGCTGCCGGCCTTCCCGCCCGACGATCCCCGGTTCCATAGCTTCTTGTGGCAGCCCTACACGGGCCCCCTGGAGGAACACACCGACTACGCAAACGTCATGGCGGCCATCGAGTATCTGAAGAGCAAACCCAAACAGCCGTTTGTGCTCTACCTGCCGCTGCTCTTCCCGCACCCGCCCTATGGCGCGCCGGAGCCATGGCACTCGCAGGTCAATCCGCTGCTCATCCCGGATTTGCGGCCCGCAGACCTGCCCCGCAAGCCGGCTTATCATCGCCTGATACGCGAGACGCGTCATCTGGACCAGTTGAGTGACGCCGACTTTCGCCGCATCAATGCGATCTATCTCGGCATGACCGGCTTCATGGATCACCTGTTGGGGATGCTGCTCGACGCGCTGTCCGACAGCCCCTACGAGGACGAGACAGCGGTCATTTTCACGTCGGATCATGGCGATTGGGCCGGCGACTACGGCCTGGTGGAGAAGTGGCCGAACGCCATGGAGGACATCTTGACTCGCGTGCCGCTGATCGTCCGTGTGCCGGGCGGCGCGACCGGCCACGTCGTCCGCGAGCCGGTGGAGTTGATGGACATCTTCGCGACGGTGATGGAGCTGGCGGGGATCGAGGCGCAGCATACCCACTTTTCCACCAGCCTCTTTCCGCAGCTCAGGGGCGCGGCCGGCGATCCGCTGCGCGGGGTGTACGCCGAAGGCGGCTACGCGCGGCATGAGCCGCACTGCTTCGAGGGCAAACCCTACGGCGACCAGTTTGGCCGGAATCCAACGCACATCTACTATCCCAAGGGGCTCGTGCAGCAGGAACACCCAGACAGCGTCGGCCGCGCCATCATGCTGCGCACAGCCACGGCCAAGCTGGTCTATCGGCCGTCCGGCGACAGCGAGCTATACGATCTTCAGGCCGATCCCGAGGAATTGAACAACGTGTACGGGCTGCCGGCGTTCAAGACACTGCAGAATAACCTGGAGCATCGCCTGTTGCACTGGCTGGCGCAGACGAGCGACGTTGTCCCACTGGATGAAGACCCGCGCGGGTTGTCCTGAAAATCGCCCGGCTGGCCTCACGCAAAGCATGTCCTGAGCCTGTCGAAGGGACGCAAAGGGCGCCAAGGACCGTTGAGTTCTTCTGAGCGCCTCTGCGTCTTGGCGTCTTTGCGTGAGCTTTTCACCCGCCGTGGCGCCGGCGCCTAGGGGGTTCGCAAAAGAGAAGCCCACACCTCGCGAGGGGTGTGGGCTTCTTGGCGAGACGGGATCAGGCTGATCAGGCGCCGGCGCTGGCCAGGTACTCCACAGCCTTGCCGACGGTCGTGATCTCCTGCGCCTTCTCATCGGAGATGGTCCCGCCGAATTCCTCCTCGAAGGCCATGATCAACTCGACCAGGTCGAGCGAATCGGCCTTCAGATCCTCGCGGAAGCGTGCGCCAGGCACAACCTGCGCGGGGTCCACGTTCAGCTTGTCAACGATGATTTCTTTGACCTTGGCGAAAATGGCTTCGTTCATTAAGTAGCTCCTTGCTGAAAGAAGTATCGGGACAATGATCCCTCGGGTGGTCTGGACAGGGTTCAGCAGGCCAGTGCATTGTAGCAGTCACCGCCCTCCCTGTCAAAGAAAGGGGCGCTTCCGGTTCGGCCGGCGGCGCCCTGGCTTTGACAACGGCTGTCACCGCGAGTAAGATGACCTGACGAGCTGCTGATACACCAACAGTAACACCCGCGGCGAAAGAGAGTTGCGCTCACTTCCGCGCCTCCTGCCGTGGGTTTGGAGACCGCCATGGTTCACGACCGCCGCAAGGCTGACCACATTCGCATCAACCTGGAAGAAGATGTGCAGTTCCCGCGCCTGACGAACGGCCTGGAACGTTTCCGCCTGGCGCACCAGGCGCTGCCAGAGCTGGCTCTGATGGCGGTGGATACTCGCGTGGATTTGCTTGGCAAGCGCCTGCGCATCCCATTGCTCATCTCATCCATGACCGGAGGCGCCGAGACCGCCAGGACGATCAACCGGCGCCTGGCCGCGGGCGCTCAGGCGTGCGGCGCGGCGATGGGCCTCGGCTCGCTGCGCGCCGGCCTGGAGCAAGCGGAGATGGCGAACACCTTTCGCGTGCGAGATGTAGCGCCCGACATCTTGCTGCTGGCCAACCTGGGCGCGGGGCAGCTCAACACTGGCTACACCGTGGATCACTGCCGCCGCGCGATCGAGATGGTCGAGGCCGATGCCCTCATCCTGCACCTGAACCCGCTCCAGGAGGCGCTGCAAGCTGATGGCGATTGGGACTGGTCCGGCCTGCTGCCGAAAATCGAGACGGTCTGTCGCCAGCTCGGCGCGCCGGTGGTGGCCAAGGAGGTTGGCTGGGGCATTGGCG
Organism: Chloroflexota bacterium; assembly: GCA_016876015.1. Lineage (GTDB taxonomy): Bacteria > Chloroflexota > Anaerolineae > CG2-30-64-16 > CG2-30-64-16 > VGOD01. The sequence goes on along the minus strand of VGOD01000065.1, from coordinate 18,558 downwards.
AACAGACTGCACGGCGTCTGGCTGATGCCGGCGTCGCGGTGCTAGACGTCGCGGGCGCGGGCGGCACCTCGTGGAGTGAGGTGGAAAGCCATCGCGCGGCCACGCCGATGTTGCGCGAGGTGTGCCGCGCTTTCGCAGACTGGGGCATTCCGACGGCCGAGGCGCTGCTGATGGCGCGGCGGGGCGCTCCGGGCCTGCCGCTCATCGCCAGCGGCGGCATCCGCACCGGCATCGAGGCGGCCAAGTCGTTGGCGCTGGGCGCGACGGCTGTGGGCATCGCGGGGCCCTTCCTCGAGGCCGCCGTGGCTGAGGACGGCGCTGTGGCGGCCGCCATCGAGCGCTTTACGGCCGAGCTGCGCATTGCCATGTTCTGCGCGGGCGCGGGGAACGTCGCCGCGCTGCGCGAACCCGACAGGATTCAAGAGATACATCCATGAACTTGAGTGAGGCGTATGCTGAGTTGCTGCCCGTTGTCGAGGCCGAGATGCGCGCGATCCTCTCCGCATCCGAGCCGATCCTGGCGCGTCATTACGACATGATGCAGTATCACATGGGATGGCTCGACGCAGACCTGCGACCGGCCGAGGCGGCCACGGGAAAACGTCTGCGGCCGCTGCTGTGCCTGTTGGCGTGCGCAGCCGTGGGCGGCGATCCCGGACGCGCGGCCCCGGCCGCCGCGGGTCTGGAGCTGCTGCACAACTTCTCATTGATTCACGATGACATCGAAGATGACAGCCCGACGCGGCGACATCGGCCCACCCTCTGGAAGCTGTTTGGGATGCCGATGGCCTGCAATGCCGGGGATGGCATGTTCAGCCTGGCGCACGGGGCGTTTCACCGGCTGGGCCGGCATGGCGTACCCGCGGCCGCCGTGCTGGAGGCCTTGCGGATCTTCGGGGAAATGTGCACGGCGCTGACCGAGGGCCAGTTCCTGGACATGGCGTTCGAGGCGCGGCTGGATGTGACGGTGGACGAGTACTTCGCCATGATCCGCGGCAAGACCGGCGCGCTGTTCACGGCTGCGCCGCAGCTCGGCGCGCTGATCGGAGGCGCGCCAGCCGACGCAGTGGAGGCATATCGCGACTTCGGCGCGGGGTTGGGACGCGCCTTTCAGCTTCAGGATGACCTGCTGGGCATCTGGGGCGACGAGGCGCTGACCGGCAAGTCGGCGGCGAGCGACATCCTCAGCCGGAAGAAATCGCTGCCCGTGGTGTACGCGCTGGGGCATCCGGTCGTGGGCGAACAACTGCGGCGACTCTATGCCGGCGTCCCTTTCGACTGCGCGGACCTGCCACTGGTCTTGCGACTGCTGGACGCGGCGGCCGCGCGGGGCTATGTCGAGGCCCAGGTGCGCGAGGCAATCGTGGAAGCTCAGACCGCGCTGGCGGCCGCCAGGCCTTTCGCCGTCAGCGAGGCGCACCAGGTCCTGGGTGAGCTACTCGACTCCCTGGTCAACCGCCGGAGCTGAGATCGCAGGCCCGCCGGAGGCTGGAAGCCATCCGGCTACCACATGGAAGCCCCCCCGAGGGGGGCTTTCACCTGGTAGCCAGCGAGCTTTAGCTCCTGGCTGGGCTGCTGGCGGACTGCGTGAGCGTCCCTACAGCCTTCTGCGTTCTAATCGGTTACGCTGTGGCTGTGAGACTGCCGGCAGAAAGGTTGGAACGCTGATGAAGATCAAGTCATCCGAGATCACTCCCGAATGGCTCTACCTCTCCCGCAGGAAGTTCATCAAGGGCGTCGCCGCGGCCACGACCGGCGCGTTGATCGCCAGCGGCTGTGCTGCGCCCACTGGCCCTGGACCGGCGACGCCAGAGCCCGCGGCAGCGCGCGCCTCAGACACGCCAATCGTCCCGCCAGCCGCGGAGTCAGCCGCGACCGCCACGCCCCAGGCCGTGCCGCCCGCCGACGCTGCGCCGACTGCTGGCGCATCCACCGACGAGTTGGGCGACAAACTGACATCGCACGAGGCGATCACGACCTACAACAACTACTATGAGTTCACCATGAACAAGGAGGCGGTTGCGTTCGTCGCCAAAGACTTCCGAACGCGGCCCTGGACCGTGGCTGTCGGCGGACTGGTGCACAAGCCCAAGACGTTCGACATCGAGGAGTTGTTGCGCAAGTACCCGCAGGAGGAGCGCATCTATCGCCTGCGCTGCGTCGAGGCATGGTCTATGGTGATCCCGTGGCTTGGCTTCCCGCTCGGATCATTGCTGCGCGAGGTCGAGCCGATGTCGCAGGCCCGCTACGTGCGCTTCGAGACCGTGCTCGACCCTCGCGAGATGGGCGGCCAGCGCGACAGTTGGGTGGACTGGCCCTACGTGGAGGGCTTGCGGCTCGACGAGGCGATGCACGACCTGACGATCCTCGCGACCGGGCTGTACGGCAAGCTGCTCCTCCCACAGAACGGCGCGCCGCTGCGGCTGGTTGCGCCCTGGAAGTATGGCTTCAAGAGCATCAAGGGAATCGTCAAGATTGACCTGGTGGCCGAGCAGCCCACATCGCTCTGGATGGCGACCGCGCCAGAGGAGTATGGCTTCTACGCCAACGTCAACCCTGCTGTGGCGCATCCGCGTTGGTCGCAGGCCACCGAGCGCCGGATCGGCGAGTTGAGCCGGCGCAAGACGTTGCCCTTCAACGGCTATGCCGGGCAGGTTGCAGGACTCTACGCAGGGCTGGACTTGAGGCAGGATTACTGAACGCGCGCTCACCACAGGCGGCAAGATGCACCAATCACCGACGTCGCGACGAGCGCGTCTGCTCCAGGGTGTCATTCACCTGGCCAGCCTCGCGCCGCTCGCCGCGACGATCTGGGCCGGGCTGCACGGCGATCTGACTGCCAACCCTATCCAGGCGATCATCCAGCGCGCCGGCCGCTATGCGCTGATCCTGCTGACGGCATCGCTGGCGTGTGCGCCGCTCAGCTCGATCTTCGAGCTGCGCGTCGCCATCCGCTGGCGACGTCCGTTGGGCTTGTATGCCTTCATGTACGCCGCCCTGCACTTCGGCGTCTTCGTGGCCGTAGACTACGGATTCGATCTCGTCCTGTTGCGCGAAGCGATCTTCGAGAAGCGTTTTGCCCTGGTCGGCTTTGCGGCTGGTCTGGTGTTGCTGGCGCTGGCGATCACCTCCACGCGGGGGTGGGCGCGGCGGCTCGGCAGGCGTTGGGAGCAACTGCATCGGCTGGTGTACGTCGCCGGCCTGCTGGCCGTGATTCACTACGCCTGGGCAGTGAAGGCTGACATCCGCCAGCCGCTGGCGTGGGGCGCCGTCATAGTCTTGCTGCTGATCTTGCGGCTGCCGCCGGTTCGACACTAGGCGGCCCGGCTGCTCGGCCGGCGCTGAGAGGCTGCGCGCCGCATCACCCCCTCAATCTCAACCTCAACCTCAACCTCCGCCCTCCGCTTCCCTGACCAGCTTCATCGTCTGCTTGAACAGGAGGCGGTTCGTCCCGATCGCATTGCCGCCGTAGATCGTGGCGCGTCCCTGCCAATCGGTCAGGACGCCGCCTGCTTCCTGGAGGATCGTGAGCAGCGGGCCGCAGTCCCAGAGGTGCATCGCAGGGTCCAGCATGATCTCCGCGCGGCCGGTGGCGACCAGGGCATAGCCGTAGCCGTCGCCCCATGTGCGATGGATGGGCGTGGCAGCCACCAGGCGTTGCCACGCTCCGTCCTTGCCATGCTCGGCGAAGGCAGCCGGCTCGCTGGCCAGAAGAACGGCATCCGACAGCCTGTCCACCGCCGACACATGCGCGCGGCGACCGTTCCAGTAACACCCTGCGCCTTGCGCAGCATAAACCGTCTCGTTGAGCGCGGGCAGATGAATGACCCCCAGTAGCGGCGTCTCGCCATCAACCAGCGCGATCAGCATCGAATAGAGCGGTACGCCGTGCACGAAAGATCGCGTGCCGTCAATCGGATCCAGGATCCAGGTGAGGCGGGAGCCGGCCGGCTGGCTCCCGAACTCCTCGCCGATGATGCCATGATCGGGCCAGTAGCGGCCAATCAGCTCGCGCAGTTTTTCTTCCGCCTGCCGGTCCGCCAGGGTAACCTCGGAGTTGTCGGCCTTGCGCTGCGTGACCAGGTCGGTCTGGAAATAGCCGAGGGTGATGCGTCCGGCCTGCCAGGCGGCGTCGAGCGCGAATTCCAGATAGGATCGCAATGATGGTGTGCGCATAGTGCTCCTGGGGAGATTGCTTCGTCCTGGCTCAGGCCAGGGCTTCGCACAAACCGTTCGCAATGACTCTCCACCTGTTTCGGCCGGTCTCCTGACCGGGCGAGGTGGCGATTGCTTCGCACAAACCGCTCGCAATCCTGAAGGATGCTTCGCGATGACGTGTGACTGCGCAACTCGGCTACTGGGCTGCCAGCAATGCCTCGACAGCCGCACGCATTGGCAGCGACGGCTGCGCGCCGAGCACAGTGCACGCCAGGGCGCCGGCCGCACAGCCCCAGCGGGTCGCGGCGACTGCCGATTTGCCTTCGGTCAGCGCGACCGCGAACGCAGCCACGAACGCATCGCCCGCCGCAGTGGTGTCTACGACGCGCACGGGAAACGCGGGCACATGGGTTGATGCGCCTGGCAACATCGCCAGCGCCCCGCGCTCACCCAGGGTCAGGATCACGCTCCTGCTGCGCCCTCCGCGCTCTTTTTCTTGTTCAGCCTCCAGCGGTATCCCCAGTAGCGCGGCCTCGTGCTCGTTCGGAATAAGATAGGTCACCCGTTGCAGCAGATCGGCGGGGAGGGTTCGGGCCGGCGCCGGATTGAGGATGATCGGCGTCCCCCGCGCCTGCGCGATCTCGACGGCGGCCTGCACCGCTTCCAGCGGCACTTCGAGCTGGAGCAGCAGCGCGTCGGCGCTCGCGATGGCGTCGGCATGAGAGGCGACGATCTGGACCGAGACCGCGGCGTTGGCCCCCGGCGCAAGAACGATCGTGTTCTCGCCCGTCGCAGCCACCGTGATCAGCGCGACGCCGGTGCTGGCTTCGGCCCGGCCGACGCGACCAGTATCTACGCCGGCCGCGCTCAGGTTTTCGATCAGCGTGTCGCCGAATGGATCGCGGCCCACGCAGCCGATCATCGTCACGCGGCCGCCCATGCGGGCAACGGCCACGGCCTGGTTCGCGCCCTTGCCGCCCGGAATGGTGCGGAATTGCCCGCCTGTGATCGTCTCGCCAGGCTGGGGATGGCGGGGGGCCTGGATGACCAGATCCATATTCAGACTGCCGACAACAACGATATGTGGACGCATGGAAGCTCCGGGAGGGGATTTTGGATTTTGGATTGGCGTGTTGTTCGATTATAGCGTCGTTGGGCAGGTGTGTCCAATGGCCGCGCATGACCGTGCGTGTGATTTGACAGGCCCTGGCCGCGATGGTATACAGGCTGTCAGGAGATACTCATTCATTGACTAGTGTGAGATAGTCCCATGAGTCCGATGACCCGGCAGCCGCTGACGACCGAGCACGCGTTGCTTGGCTTCCTGCATCAGCGGCCCATGCACGGCTACGAGATCTACCAACTGATGACAGCTCCTAACGGCCTGGGACTGATCTGGCGGCTGAAGCAGAGCCATCTGTACGCGCTGCTCGACCGGCTGGCGAGGGACGGATACGTCGCGGCGGCGTCGCAGGCGCAAGAGAAAGGCCCTCCGCGGCAGGTGTTGGCGCTGACCGATCGTGGTCGGGAGGCGTACCTGACGTGGGCGCGCAGTCCCGTATCGCACGCCAGGGATATGCGTTTGGATTTCCTGGCGAAGCTCTATTTTGCTCGTCTGGCTGGGCCGGCTGCGGTCGCCCACCTGGTGGCTGCCCAGCGCGACGTGTGCCGCGAGTGGCTGGCTGCCGCGGTCCGGGCGGAACGTTCCATCGCGAGCGATCGCTATCTGCGGCTGGTTCACGAGTTTCGCCGGCGCCAGGTCGCTGCGATGCTCGACTGGCTGGATCTGTGCGAGGAGGGGAACGCGTGATGGGAGTGCAACCCGCGATTGGCGGCTGTCCTGAAAACCGCCCACCAAGTGCCAGGCACTTCCGAAGTGCCTGGCACTTGGTGGGCTTCATCCGCCGTGGCGCCGGCCGCGGCATGGGCGGCTGTCCTGGGAATCGCCCCGTTGGCCTCACGCAAAGGCGCAAAGGGCGCCAAGGACCGTTGAGTTCTTCTGAGCGCCTCTGCGTCTTGGCGTCTTTGCGTGAGCTTTTCATCCGCCAGGGCGCCAGCGCTCGCATGGCGCTTTGGACGCTGGCGCTGGCGAGTCTGCTGTTGGCCGGCTGCGCCAGCGCGGCGGTCCCGGCGGTCGCGCCGCTCGCCGGCCGATCGGCCGCCGGCCAGACCTTGACGGTCTTCGCTGCGGCCTCGCTGGCCGAGGCGTTCACCGAGATCGGTCGTGGCTTCGAGGCCGCCCATCCGGGCACGCAGGTTATATTCAACTTCGCCGGCTCGCAGCAGTTGGCCCAGCAATTGGCGCAGGGCGCGCCGGCCGACGTCTTCGCCAGCGCCGACGCCCAACAGATGGCCGCGGCTGTGAAGGTCGGTCGTGTGCGCGAGCGCGAAAGCCAGTCCTTTGCCCGCAACCGGCTGGTCGTGATTTTCCCGCCTGACAACCCGGCTCGATTGTTTGCGCTGGAGGACCTGGCCCGGCCAGAGCTGCGCCTGGTGATCGCGGCGCCGCAGGTTCCGGCCGGCAAATACGCGCTCAGTTTCCTGGCGCGCGCAAGCAAGGACCCTGGCCTGGGCCCGCGTTTTGGCGAGCGCGTGCTGGACAACGTCGTATCGCATGAGGAAAACGTGCGCGCCGTCTTGAGCAAGGTGGCGCTCGGTGAGGCGGACGCGGGCATCGTCTACGTCAGCGACATCTCGGCCGCGCGGCCAGCGCGGATCGGCCGGCTGGAGATCCCCGACGCCTGGAATCCTGTGGCCGAATACCCCATCGCGGCCATCGCAGACAGCCGGCGACGAGAGCTCGCGCAGGCCTTTGTGGAGTTCGTCCTCTCTGCCAAAGGACGGGCCGTCCTGGCGCAGCACGGCTTCATGGTGGAGTGACGCGTGGCTCAATTCGCCCTTGCCCGGCCGAGGCGCCCGGCGTCAGCCGAGACAACCCGGCGCGCCTTCGATGCCTGGAAGCTGCTGAGCCTGCCCCTCTTTGCGTTCATCGCCCTGCCGCTGTTGGCGTTGTTTCTGCGCGCCTCGCCCCCGCGTCTGGCGGCCAACCTGGCCGATCCTCAAGTACAGCAGGCTGTGGCGCTCAGCCTGCAAACAGGGCTGATCACCACCGCGATCACCGTCTTGCTCGGCACGCCCGTGGCCTACATCCTGGCCCGCCGGCGCTTTGCGCTGAAGCGGGCCGTGGACGCTCTCGTAGACCTGCCCACCGTGCTGCCCCCGGCTGTAGCAGGGGTGGCGCTGCTGATGGCTTTCGGTCGCCGCGGTCTGCTCGGCGGTCCGCTGACCGGGCTGGGGCTGCACCTGGCGTTCACCACGGCCGCGGTAGTCATGGCGCAGACATTCGTGGCCGCGCCGTTCTACGTGCGCGCGGCATTGATCGGCTTTGGCAGCATCGAAGATGAGCTGGAGCAGGCCGCAGCGCTCGACGGCGCGAACGGGTGGCAGGTCTTTCGCCGCGTGACAGTGCCGCTTGCCTGGCCGGCGCTGCTCAGCGGCGCGGTGATGACGTGGGCGCGGGCGCTCGGCGAGTTCGGCGCGACGATCATCTTCGCCGGCAACTTCCCTGGCCGCACGCAGACGATGCCGCTGGCGATCTACATGGGCTTCGAGCTCGAGCTGGACGTGGCGTTGACGCTATCGGTCATCCTGGTGGCGTGTTCGTTCCTGGTGCTGATCCTGGTGAAGAGCCTGCTCGGCCGCGAGCCAGAGGCAGAACGTGATTGGTGAGGCGGGCGGCTAGAGCGCGCGGATGATCCGTTGGTCGGTGATGGGGAAAGGGTAGGCTGTGAGCCCGGCCGGCGAGACCCACCTGACAGTCGCGCACCCGAGCGGCTGCGGCTCGCCAGACAGCAACCGGCAGCGCCAGGCATGGAGCGTGATGCGGAAATGGGTGTAGGCGTGTTTGATGACGATGATAGCGGCGTCTGGTTCGATGGCCAGCCCCACCTGATCGCGCACCGCGCGCCGGAGGCAGGCTTCAGGAGATTCGTCGGGGGCCGCCGTTCCGCCGGGAAAGCCCCACAGCCCGCCCAACAGCCCATTCAGCGGCCGTTGGACGATCAGGTAATCGCCGTCCGTGTTCGCGATCACGCCAGCCGTCACATCGTAGTGCGGCGTCGGCTTGCGAACCGTCTTTGCCGGCCGGTTGAGCTCGACGCCGCGGCTGTGGGCCAGGCAGAGCGCGGCCAGGGGGCACGATCGGCATTGCGGCGCGGCCGCCGTGCAGATGAGCGCGCCCAGCTCCATCAGCGCCTCGTTCAGATCGCCGGCGGCCTCGGCTGGCGCAGCCTGCACCAGCCCTTCGGCCAACGCCCACAGCCGTCGCTGGACCGCGGGCGTTCGCGGGTCTTCTGCGATGTCGTACAGCCTGCACAGCACGCGGCGGATGTTGCTATCCAACACCGGTTGCCGTTGGCCGAACGCCAGGCTCAAGATCGCGCCAGCCGTAGAGCGGCCGATGCCCGGCAGGCGCTCGAGGGCCTGGCGTTCGGCTGGCAGGTTGCCGCCGTGCTCAGCCATCACGATCTGCGCGGCGCGGTGCAGATTCCGTGCTCGTGCGTAGTAGCCCAGCCCCTCCCAAGCCTTAAGCGCATCGTCGAGCGAGGCGGCAGCGAGATGTGTGACATCGGGGAAGCGCGCCATCCAGCGCTCGAAGTAGGCTGCGACCGTGGCGACCTGCGTCTGCTGCAGCATCACCTCCGAGACCCAGGCGGCGTAGGGTTCGCGGTTGCGGCGCCAGGGCAGATCGCGGCGGGACTGAGCAATCCAGGCGAACATGTCGGCTGCGACGCTTGCTGGCGCGGGCCGCGTGTTCATTGGGTCGCCTGGCTTTCTCGCTCACCCGCCGCCAACGAGAGCTGGCCCCAGGCACTGCGTGCTGATCCACAGGATCGCCATCACACCCAGCAGTACCCAGGCCCACAGGGGCATTCCCAAGAAAATGCGCGGCGCGGTCTTTTTCTTCTCGACAGGCTTGGGCATCTCGGCCTGGCAGCGCCAGCACACGCGCTTGTCGTCCGGATTCCAGGTGCCACACTTGGGACAATCCATGTTTGTTCGCTCCTCCGCTACGGCGTTCGGAATGAAGCTATCTTAGCACAAGAGCAAGACAAGGGCAAAAGGGTGCGCTCGCTGTCCTGAAGATCGGCCGCCAAGTGCCAGGCACTTCCGAAGTGCCTGGCGCTTGGCGGGGTCTCATCCCACGCAGCGCGCGGGGCTAGGCCGCACACAATGCGGCCAGGATGTCCCGTGTCATCTTGACCCCCAGCGTCAGGTTCTCCAACGAGATGCGTTCGTCAATCCCGTGGACGCGGCCGAGGTCGGCGCGATCCATGACGACCGGGCTGAAACCATAAGCTGCATAGCCGGTCTGGCGGAAGTAACGGCCGTCGGTCCCGCCTGGCACTTGCAGCGGGAAGATGTCCGCGGCGGGCGCGTGCCGGGCCAATGCCTGAACCACCGCCTGGTAGAAGGGGCCGCCGATGGGCGCGACTCCCGAAGGGGGCGCGCTCTCGACAACTTCCACCCTCACCCGGTCGTCCGCGATGCGCGCTTGCAGCCAGCCACGAAACTCCGCCGCATCGGTGTCGGGCAGCAGACGGCAGTCTATTTCCGCCTCCGCGCGTTCGGGGATGACGTTGACCTTGTAGCCAGCGCGCAGCACGGTCAGGCTGATGGTGTCGCGCAGCATCGCGTTCAACAGCCTATCGCTCGTCAACCGCCTTCTTGCCAGGCGTAGGATCAGGGGGTTGGTCAGATTGCGCATCAGCCATGACACGGGGAATTTCTGGCCTGCGGCGATCGCACGGAACATGGTCAGCGTGACTGCGTTGACGCGCAACGGCCGCGGCGCTGCTTGAATGCGCGCCAACGCGTTGACCAGCGCCACAACTGCATTGTTCGTGTGCGGCATCGAGCCGTGTCCCGGCTCGCCGGTTGCGACCAGGCGCAGGTGTTGAATCTGTTTTTCGGCCACTGCCACGCCGTACATGACGCGGTCGCCAAACAGTCCCTTGAAGCCGCCGCTGCCCTCATCCCAGACCCACTCCGGGTCGAGCGCCTGCATGTGGCGCTGAACCAGCCAGCGCATGCCCTGGCTGCCGCCGGTCTCCTCATCGGGCACGGCCAGGAAGATGATGGGCCGGCGGAAGGTCACGCCTTCCTTGAGCAGCGACTCCAGCGCCAGCAGGAAGAAGATGCCCAGGCTTTTCGTATCCAACGTGCCGCGGCCCCACACGAACCCATCCGCGAGCGCGCCGCTGAAGGGTGGGTGGGTCCATTGCGCGGGGTCGGCCGCGACCACATCTATGTGATGGTTGATGAGCAGCGGTTTGAGCGGCTCGCTGCCGGCGATCCGGCCGAGCACCAACCCCCGGCCGGCCGCCGGCTCATGGATCGTCACATCGCGGGTGATGCCGCGGCTGATCAATTGGTCCCGCAGCCATTCGGCTGCGGGCAGTTCGGCGCCGGGCGGATTGGTGGTGTCGAACTGGACGTAACGGCTGAGCGTGGCCGCGGCGTCGGCGGTCACGGCGTCCCAGTTCACGGTAGTTCCTGGCATGATGTCGGCCTCCAAGAGGGGATCTCTGCGGGGAGATAGCTTACCACAGATGCCGGAGGCGGCCAAAATGCCCTTTCCATGTTCTAGCGCCGCACAAACATCCCTCGTTTCAGGTCAAGCAGCGCCTCCTCGATCTCGCGCTCGGTGTTCATCACGAACGGGCCGTAGCGGACGATCGGCTCGCCCAGCGGCCTGCCGGAGACCAGCAGAAAACGACCGGCCGAGGCGCCGGCGCGCAGCGCGATCGCATCTCCATCTCCGTAGGCGATGAGCCTGGGCGCGACGAGGGCGGCGCCAGTCGCTTCGCTGGCAGGGAGATCAGCTTTCTCGAAGGCGGCTGCACCCTCGAACAGGTACGCGAAAGCCGCATGTCCGCGCGCGATCGGGTGGATGAACTCCGTTTCGGCCGGGACCGTGACGTCCAGATAAGTCGGTTCAGCGACGATCTCCGTTACCGGGCCAGCGACGCCATCCACCACGCCCGCAATCACGCGAATGCGCACGCCATCCGCACGGCCGACTTCGGGTATCGTGGCAGCCGAGATCTCCTGGTAGCGCGGCCGCGTCATCTTCAGTCGCGCCGGCAGGTTGACCCAAAGCTGAAAGCCGGCCATCTGACCGTCCACGGGCTGCGGCATCTCCTCGTGCATGATGCCGCCGCCCGCGGTCATCCACTGCACATCCCCCGCGCCGATCGTCCCGGCGTTGCCCAGGCTGTCGCGATGGTTGACTACGCCCGCCAGCATGTAGGTGACGGTCTCGATCCCGCGATGCGGGTGCATGGGGAAGCCCGCCAGGTAGTCGGCCGGGTTGCTGGAGGCGAAGTGATCGAAGAGCAGAAAGGGGTCCAGGTGGTTGAGCGCACGGCCCGCAATGCTGCGCCTGAGCCGGACGCCTGCGCCCTCGATGACCAATTGAGGACGGACGATCTGCGTGATCCTGCGGAATTCGGGGGTCATGGCGGCTCCTCCACATTACACGCGTTCGATAGCGACGGCGTCGCCATCCTGCACGGCCCGGAAGCGGGTCGCATCGCCGAGCACGCGGCCCAGGATGTTGACCGGGCTGTAGGCGCGCGGCTCGGCGCCGATGCTGACGGGTGTAGGCCCGAAGAAGATGCAGAAGGCGCGGCCAACGGGCCAATAGCCAAGTTCGCCAACTGCCACATCGGCGCGGGCGTCGAGCGCCTGCGCCGCGCTGACGGGGATCTCGAAGTAGATCTCGTCGCCCCAGGTGTTAGCGCGGCCTTCGATGGGCAGCGCCTCCCAGACCTGACGCGCGGTAGGGGAGCTGTTCAGCTCAGCCTCAAGCGCGATGTTCGCGGCAGTGATACGGATGCGGCGCATAGGTTCCTCCTGGCGGCATATTCTGGCGTCACATATAGTACACCATGCTGCGCCCGGACCGCAAACTGCCGAGGTGGGGATACGGTATCCATTTCGAGGGGGAGTTGAAAGGGTCGCCCAATGCAGGTTGCGGATTCGGTGCACTCCGGGTACAATCTGGATCGAGACGACCATGATTCAAGCTGCCAAGCCTCGCCGCTGCCGCCTCGACGAGCTGCTGGTTGACCGCGGTCTGGCCGAGAACCGCTCGCAGGCGCAGCGCCTGATCCTGGCCGGGCAGGTGTGGCTGGATGATGAGATCGCCGACAAGCCGGGCCGCCTGGTCAGCCACGATGCGGCCGTGCGCCTGGCTGAGCGCCTTCGCTATGTCAGTCGCGGTGGTCTGAAATTGGAGGCCGCGCTGGACGCCTTTGGCGTGGAGCCCACCGGTTGGGTCTGCGCCGATATCGGCGCGTCGACCGGCGGGTTCACCGATTGCCTGTTGCAGCGCGGCGCGGCGCGCGTCTATGCGATTGATGTGGGCTACGGCCAACTGGCGTGGTCGCTGCGCCAGGACGCGCGCGTCGTCGCGATCGAGCGGTGTAACATTCGCTATCTGCAGGGGCTGCCTGAGCTAGTCGCTCTGGCCACGGTGGACGTATCGTTCATCGGCCTGAGTCTGGTGTTGCCGGTGGTGGCCGGTCTGCTGACGGCTGGCGGCCAGGTGATCGCGCTCATCAAGCCGCAGTTCGAGGTGGGCAAGGGGCAGGTGGGCAAGGGCGGCGTGGTGCACGATCCGCGATTGCACCGCCAGGCCATCGAGCGGGTGCTGGCCGATGCCGCCGCGATCGGGCTGGCGGCCGCGGGACTCATCCGCTCGCCCATCACCGGCCCGGCCGGCAACGTCGAGTTCCTGGCCTGGCTGCGCCTCGGCCAGTCGCCGCCCCCGGCCAGCGCGCTTGCGGAGTGGCTGGCCGCGTGCACCGGAGCCTAGAGCACCGGTCAAGTAGTCCGTCACGGGCGACCGAGGTCGCTGCCACCCCTGCGAAGTCGCCCTGCGGCGACTGAATTCAGCCGACGAAGAGCCTGTCCTGAGCTCGTCGAAGGATCGGCTTTGCGCTGGTTGCAGCGGTTTCTAATCGCCCGATAGCATTACTTGACCGACGTTCTAGTACGCACTACGCACCACGCAAAACTCTCTGGAGGCTCTATGCGCATCCTGATCACTGGCGGCGCGGGTTTCATCGGCTCGCACCTGAGCGATCGGCTGTTGGCGGATGGTCACGATGTCATTGCACTTGACAACCTGATCACCGGTTCGACCGACAGCATCGCACACCTGGCCGGCAATCGCCGGTTCAAGTTCATCTTTCATGATGTGACCGACTACATCTATGTTCCAGGCCCGCTCGACGCTGTGATGCACCTGGCCTCGCCGGCCAGCCCGATTGACTTCACGCGCGTCCCGATTCAGATTCTGAAAGTCGGTTCTTTGGGCACGCATAACGCGTTGGGTCTGGCCAAGGCCAAGGCCGCGCGGTTCTTGCTCGCTTCTACCTCAGAGGTCTACGGCGATCCGCTGATCCACCCGCAGCCAGAGAGCTACTGGGGCAACGTCAATCCCATCGGCACGCGCGGAGTCTACGACGAGGCCAAGCGTTTCGCCGAGGCGATCACCATGGCTTATCATCGGGTGCACGGCGTGGACACGCGCATCATCCGCATCTTCAACACCTATGGCCCACGCATGAGGCTGGATGACGGCCGGGTGGTGCCCAACTTCATCGGGCAGGCGTTGCGCCGCCAGCCCTTGACCGTCTACGGCGATGGCAAGCAGACGCGCTCCTTCTGCTACGTGTCGGACCTGGTGGAGGGGATGGTGCGGCTGCTGCTGTCGGCCGAGCACGACCCGGTGAATGTGGGCAATCCCGAGGAGATGACGATCCACTCTTTTGCCGAGACGATCAACCGTCTGACAGGCAATCCCGCCGGCATCATCTTTCGACCGCTGCCGCCTGATGATCCGCGCATCCGCCAGCCTGACATCACCCGCGCGCGCACTCTGTTGAGTTGGGCGCCTACGGTCGCGCTCGCAGATGGGTTAGCCCAGACTATCGCCTACTTTCGCTCCAGAACGTAACTTGAGGCACGCGTTCTGTTGACTGGCTTGCCATCCTGTGCTATGCTGCACAGGGATGTATCATGTGCGAGGGATCGGAGGAGCTATGCGTTCTCAGGTGCTACCGAGGCAGATCGAGAATCAGAACTCTTTTTTGCAGGCATGTGGCGAGGAAACCCGCGCGGCGATCCTCGAAGGGGGCGTGTTACACGCCTTCGATGGCGGCGCAGTGTTGTTCAGAGATGGCGGGCCCGCCGGCGTCGTGTTGTTTCCACTCGTGGGCGCCCTTCAGATGGGCAAGTCGGCCACGCGCGGCCGGCGCCAGGTGTTGTGCACCGTGAATCCACAGTCGTGCGGCGGCATCTGTCTGTTGATGATGGCGGACCGTGGCCTGGCCGACGTGCGCGCCCTGGAGCCTGGTCAGGTGGCCGCGTTGCCCCGCGCCGAGTTCCAGGCGTTGGCGCGCAAAGATCCATTGCTCTGCCAATCTGCATGGGGCGCTGCCGCGAAGTGCATGGCGCACCTGGGCGGTCTGGTCGAGCATTTGTCGTTTCGCAAGGTGGGGCAGCGTGTGGCCCTGGCGTTGTTAGAGAATACGACCCAAGACGGCGATATGGTCCGGCTGACCCAGGCCGGGCTTGCGGCCGAGGTGGGCACGACGCGCGAGGTTGTCGCGCGCTGTCTGGCCGGCTTGCAGAAGGCGGGCGCAATTCGGCTGGGACGAGGCCGCATCACGGTGATGCACCGCAATCAAGTCGCAAAAGAGACCCTGGACTGAGATGGATCAACAGACAATTCGCAATTTCTGCATCATCGCCCACATTGACCACGGCAAATCCACCCTGGCCGATCGTCTGCTGCAACTCACCGGCGCCATCCCGGAACGCGAGATGGTGGAGCAGGTGCTGGACAGCATGGACCTGGAGCGGGAGAAAGGGGTGACGATCAAAGCCTCGGCTGTGCGCATGATGCACGAGGCGGCCGACGGGCAAACCTACGAGCTCAATCTGATGGACACCCCCGGCCATGTGGACTTCGCCTACGAGGTCAGCCGCGCGCTGCAAGCTTGCGAGGGCGCGCTGCTGGTCGTGGACGCGTCGCAGGGCGTCGAGGCGCAAACCCTGGCGAATCTCTACCTGGCGCTCGAACACGACCTGGAGATCGTGCCGGTCATCAATAAGATTGACCTGGTCTCGGCTCAGCCCGATGCGGTAGCCGGTGAAATCGAAGAGATTCTGGGTGTTCCCGCGGCCAGCATACTGCGGATTTCGGCCAAGGAAGGGACCAACGTCGCCGCGATCCTCGAGGCGGTGGTCAGGCATGTGCCGCCGCCGCACGGTCAGCGTGGCCAGCCGCTGCGCGCGCTGATCTTCGACAGCCACTACGACGCCTACAAGGGCGTGGTCGCCTATGTGCGCGTGGTAGATGGCGCGGTGGAGCATGGACAGACGCTCCGGCTGATGTCCAGCGGCCAGGCCGTGGAGCCGATCGAGATCGGCGTGTTCGGTCCGGAGATGCGTCCCACGGGCAGCCTGGAAGCCGGCGAAGTGGGCTATGTGGCGACCGGCCTGAAGACCGTCACCGACTGCCGGGTAGGCGACACCCTGACGTGGCACGCAGCGCCGGCCGGGATGCCGCTGCCCGGCTATAAGCCGATGAAGTCCATGGTGTTTGCCAGCGCGTATCCCAGTGAGGCGTCAGACTACCTCTCGTTGCGCGAGGCGTTGGCCAAGCTGCAACTGAACGACGCGGCGTTCGTGTTTCAGCCGGAGACGAGCCAGGCGCTCGGCTATGGGTTTCGGTGTGGATTCCTGGGCCTGTTCCACATGGAGATCGTGCAAGAGCGCCTCGAGCGCGAATACGACCTGGACCTGGTGTTCACCGCGCCCAGCGTGGAATACGAGATCACCCGCACCGATGGCGCGGAGATCGTGATTGACAGCCCGGCCGAAATGCCCGACCCGACGACGATTGTGGAAATCCGCGAGCCGTGGGTGCAGATTGATGTCTACACCCCGACCGAGTTCATCGGCCAGGTGATGGACCTGGTCACCAATCGCCGCGGCGAGTTCAAGGCGCAGGAGTACCTGGACCAACGGCGGGTGATGCTCAGCTATCACGTCCCCTTGATCGAGATCCTCACCGATTTCTACAACGAGCTGAAGGCGCGCACGCGCGGCTATGCCAGCCTCGACTATCACTTCGAGGGCTATCGCGCCGCGGACATGGTGAAGCTCGATGTGCTGGTGAACCGGGATGCTGTGGATGCGCTGAGCATGATCGTGCACCGCGACCAGATCTTCACCAAGGGCCAGAAGCTCGTCAGCAAACTGAAGGATGTCATCCCGCGCCAGCAGTTCGACGTGCCGATCCAGGCCGCGGTGGGCAACAAGATCGTCAGCCGCGCCAATGTCAAGGCGATGCGCAAGGATGTCCTGGCGAAATGCTATGGAGGCGACATAACGAGGAAGAGAAAACTGCTTGAGAAACAAAAGGCAGGCAAGAAACGGATGAAGATGATCGGATCGGTCGAAATCCCGCAAGAGGCGTTTATGACCATCCTGAAGCTGGATGAGGAGTGAGAGGGCTGGTGGTATGCCATACGAACCGTTCCATGAGCGCTTTCCAGAGGTCGCGGAGAAAGAAACTCGTACCCTCACCGCCATCAACGACCCTGAGTTGCCGAGCGACGAGTACGGTTTCATCGAGGCGTACTGCAACGAACCCAACTGCGACTGCCGGCGGGTGTTCTTCAATGTTTTTGCAGTGAAGAGACGTGAAATTGTCGCAGTCATCGCTTACGGCTGGGCGAGTCGCGCCTACTACGCGCGCTGGCTGGGGATGGCAGATCCGCGGATGATCGACGAACTGAAGGGACCGGCGCTGAACAGGGCCAGTCGTCAGTCGAAACTGGCGCCGATCCTGGTGGAGAGGGTCAAGCTCATCCTGCAAGATGAACGTTACGTAGAGCGACTCAAGCGGCACTATGCCATGTTCAAGGCCACGGTGGATGGAGCGCCGCAACCCGCGACGCGGCAGACCGGGTCCGCGCCCCCGAAGATCGGCCGCAATGCACCCTGTCCCTGTGGCAGCGGCAAGAAGTACAAGAACTGCTGCGGCGGACCGGGGTGAGGGGGAGCGATATGTCTCCCAGACCGATCACCCACGACACGTGCGAGGCGCGCCAGCTCGCCTTCGATGAGTTCTACAGCTCTGCTGTGACGGTCGAGCAGTTGGGCATAGATCACGCGTTCCCCGAGCGGTTTGCCGATGAGCTATCGCGCTGGGAAGCCTTCAACAAGCACCTCTATCGGCCAAACACCTATCTCCACAAATGGTGGGCGCGGCGCTGCGGCTCCACCTTTCGCGCCATTCTCAAGCAGCTTGCGCCCGACCCGGCGCGGCGTGATTACTACGCGCCCGGCGGGTTGGCCGGCAAGGTGGTGCTCGATCCGATGATGGGCGGCGGCACAACGTTGCACGAGGCGATCCGCCTCGGCGCCAGCGTACCCTTTGCACTGAGCTGCATCTTGCGCTATAATCGCAACGTGACATTGGTTGCTTACAAGCCAGGCTGGGATCGGCCAGGAGGAAGTATGCCAAAACAAGAAGATCAGCTAAGGCTGGAATTCCAGTCAAAGTGATCTGGAGGCTATTCTGCGCATCCCCTCAGTATTGGAGTCATGTAGCGATCTCGCAATACTATAGATCGGCGACGGCGCCGATCTTCTGCGCAACGCCAAAGTCAAAATGCCGCTGACCCCTTCGACCTTCCGGCAAGCGTAGAAAACCGTTGTGACTGACAACAGCCAGCCGGGCTTGGGAGTTTGATGTCCAGCTTGCTCCTCTCCCAACTTTCCGCCCTCGGCATCCACCCCAAAAAGGGGCTGGGCCAGAACTTCCTCGTGGACCCGGCCCATCGGGCGCACATCGTTGCCGCGGCCGGGCTGACCCCTGCTGACGTCGTGCTGGAGATTGGCCCTGGTCCTGGCGTGCTCACCGAACTGATCGCGGCCCAGGCCGGTCGCGTGATCGCGGTCGAGCTCGACGACCGCCTGATCCCCCTCTTGCGCGAGCACTTCGCCGCGCAGCCGCACGTGAGCGTTGTCCATGCCGATATTCTGAAGGTGGATGTGGGTGCGCTCCTCGGCGAATCCACAACTCGCGAGTCGCAAATCGCAAATGGGGCAATCCGCAATCCGCAATCTAAGATCGGCAATCGGTACAAAGTCATCGCCAACCTCCCCTACTACATCACCTCGGCCGTGATCCGGCATCTGCTGGAGGCCGCGCCGCCCCCAGAACTGCTCGTGTTGACGGTGCAGCGCGAGGTGGCGGAGCGGATGGTCGCCAGCCCGCCGGAGATGAGCCTGCTCGCCTTGGGGGTGCAGTTC